>NZ_JACAPH010000027.1:0-100382 GCF_013385805.1 Pseudomonas sp. C6002
TATGCAGTCAGGGGTTTTGTTTATGTAGAAGTCCATGATTTTCACCAGCACGTTGCGAACGCAACGGTCTGGTACACAGAATTTCTTGACGACCATAGAGCATTGGAACCACCTGATCCCATCCCGAACTCAGCAGTGAAACGATGCATCGCCGATGGTAGTGTGGGGTTTCCCCATGTGAGAGTAGGTCATCGTCAAGATTGAATTCCGAAACCCCTGTCTGCTAGCGCAGACAGGGGTTTTGTCGTTTAAGGGCTGGGCAAACAACTGGAATCGACTCACCCTTTGCGTGCCTTGCTGCTTCGCCTGGCCATTAACTTGCGCCACCATATATAGATCCCGGTAGCAGACAACATCGCGATCACAGCTCCCAGCAGCGCAATCAGCACCTGACCCGCCACCCCGATGATCCTGCCCCCATGGATCGGCAGTTGCAGCCGATAAAAGCGCTCTCCCAACGTACCTTGCCCTGCTATTTCCTGCCCCAGTAAACGCCCATCCGTCCCGTGGAAAAACAACCAGGATTTCCCATGGGCCTCGGTATCATGTTGTCCAAAACCCGCCCCATAAAAGTTGTACTCAAAGCTGTAGTAAAGCTCTCCAATCACCGCCGTCAGTCCCAGCCGCTTGCCTTCCTCCAGCGCCCGCTCATAGGCCTGTTGATAACTCAGTTGTGTCACGCCCAATTGCTCGGCGGGTAACCCGCCACGGGCCTCATAGACGCTAGGCTCAACCGGTGAGAACAGCGAGACAGCAGGCTTGAACACCTGGCTCGGCAAATTCATCGCGACGCTGCTGACTGCAATCGGCAGCAACAACAGCCAAAGCCATAACCCGCCTGCACGATGCAGGTCGAAGTTCAGCCGGTAAGCGTGGCCGCCCTTGATCTTCCACGCCGTGGACCACTTCTTCCAGAACGGTTTACCTCTCGGCAGGGTCAGCCACAGCGCGATAAAACAATCGAACACCCATGCGATCGCCACCAGTCCCATCAGCCACAAACCCCAATTACCCGGCAGTGTCAGGTTGTAGTGAAATTCCAGAATGAACGGAATGAAGTTCTCGCGCTGAAAGCAGCAAGCCCCCCAAACACGCCGGCCCATTTCTTCGCCGCTGACCGGATCCAGGTAAAAGACCTGGTTGGGCTCCTCAAAGGGTTTGCCCGTCGCCGGATCGTTTCTCGCAACTGCCGCCAGCATCGCGGTATGACCGGCCTCTTGTGGATACTCCATGTACCAGACTTGCAGTTTGGGATGCTGCCCCTGCAACGTGTCCACCAGTTCACCTGGCGGCAATGCCGAACCTTTGGCCGTTGCTCCATAAAAGCCGGGATTGAGCCATTCATCCAACTCATGGTTAAACGCCAGAAGGCTGCCCGTGAGTCCCGCCATCATCAGAAACAACGCCGTTGCCAACCCGATGTAGCGATGAAGTAAAACCAGCAATGCGCGCATAAAAATTTCCTGCAAAGACGACAAAGCCAGCGCCTGGAATCAGGAACTGGCTTTGTATGAATCGAGAGGGATCAGAACTGGTAGCTCACCGTCGCACTGACGTTGCGCTCTTCACCCAGGTAGCAGAAGTTCAAACTGGCACACGACGCCACGTACGACTCGTTCGTCAGGTTGTTGGCATTCAGGCGTACATCCACACCCTTCAGTCCAACCTTGCCAAGGTCATAACCCATCGAGGCATCAAACAGCGTGTAGGCGGGCACCTTCATGGTGTTCTCCGCATCTGCCCAGCTGTAGCCGACATAACGAACACCACCACCGAGTCGCAGGCCATCCAGTGCGCCGCTATCGAACTTGTAGTCTGCCCATACCGACGCCATATGACGCGGCGCCTGCGTCGGCGAGTTCCCCTTGTTCTCGATCACGTTGTCCGCAGTACTCAGCGTGCTGACCATCGACTTCGAATACTCGATATCGGTGAAGGTATAGCTGCCCAACAATTTGAGATGGTCGGTCAACTGCATATGCGCCTCCAGCTCCAGGCCCTGGGAGCGCACAGCGCCGACCGCGCGATAGAAGTTTTCCTGCGGCAGTTTGGTCGCCAGGCTTTCCTGGTCGATGCGGAACAGCGAGGCCGTGAACAAATTGTCGGTACCCGGCGGCTGATACTTCAAGCCGACTTCCCACTGGGTGCCGTCGGTAGGTGCAAGGGGATTGCCGGCACTGTCCGAATAGGAGTTCGGGTTGAAGGATTCGGAATAGCTGACGTAGGGCGCGAGACCGTTATCAAACAAGTAGAGCGCTCCGGCCCGGCCGGTCAGTTTGGTACGTTTATCACTGATCTCTGTGCCCAGCGGTCGTCCCGCTTCGGCAATGCGATTTTCATCGGAGGTCTCAACCCAGTCCTGACGCAGCCCGAGGGAGAACCGCCACTTGTCCATCTCAATCAGGTCTTGCAGGTAAACGCCGGTCTGCTCGAGCCGGCGCAGATAACTGGTTGGGCTGTAATAGCTGATCTCGGAATTGCCATACACCGGGTTGAACGCATTGATTGGCGCAAGAGAGCCGCTGCTCCAGTCCACGACGGTTTTGCGCCGCTGATAGTCCGCCCCCATCAACACCGTATGCTTGGTCGCGCCGGTAAAAAATTCAGCCTGCAGCATGTTGTCGATGATGAACGCATGCAGCTTTTCGTCACCGCCTGAGTAGTAGCGATTCAGCTCATTACTGGTGGGCGTGGTCCAGCCATAGGCATACACCTGGTCCAGCCGGACCTTGGAGTCCAGATACCGAAAGTTCTGCCGCGCCGTGAAAACATCATTGAAGCGATGCTCGAACTGATAGCCGAACGACTGTTGATCACGCTTGTACCCATCAATGCCCGGCTCGCCTTCGAAGAAGTGATTGGAGATCCGCTGGCCGTTGCGCTGGTGCAACGCGCCATCTGCCGGCATGCCCCCGTGGTAGCCACCGTCGGGGTCATGCTGCAGGTAAGCCTGGAGTGTGAGGGACGTGTCATCGGTAAAGTCGATGCTCAAGGTGGGTGCCAGCGCGTAGCGTTTTTCCTTGGCATGGTCGAATTGCGTGTCGGACTTGTCTGCAAGCCCGGTCAGTCGGTAAGCAATGCGCTTGTCGTCATCCACCGGGCCGCTGAAGTCGAAACCCATGCCTCGCTGCCCTTGGGAACCTATCGTGGCCTGGACCTGATGGTATGGCTCAAACAATGGCTTCTTGCTGGTCAACGCCACCAGCCCACCCGGCGAGCTGCGCCCGTAGAGCACCGATGACGGTCCTTTGAGGATATCTACGCGCTCGAGGAAATACGGGTCCACCTGCATGGTGCTGTAGGTTCCGCTGTCACCCATGGATTTCAAACCGTCCAGGTAGATGTTATCCACCGAACCGTCGTTGAAACCACGCATCGCCACATAGTCATAGCGGTGAGTGGCGCCATAAGGGTTGGTCAGCACGCCAGGGGTGTAACGCATGGCCTGGGCAACGGTTTGCGAGCCTTGGTCGTCCATCTGCTCGCGGGTCACCACTGAAACCGTCTGAGACGTTTCCAGCAGCGCGGTACTGGTCTTGGTGGCGATCTGGCTGTGGGTCGCGTTGTAGCCTTCCATGCTGCCCAGGGCATTACCCAGGGCGAAGCCTTTGATGTCGGTGGTCGGCAAGGTCAGCGCCTCGCTCTCGGGCTGGACCTGCAACACGAAACTCACGTCGTCCTGGGCCTGCGCCTGCAAGCCTGAGCCGTTGAGCAATTGGCTCAGGCCCTGTTCGGCCGAGTACTCCCCGTGCAGTCCGGGAGACTGGCGGCCCTGAGTCTGCGCAGGCGTGCTGGAAAGGGTGATGCCTGCCTGACGGGCAAACTGATTGAGCACATCGTTCAGCGCGCCTGCCGGGATGTCATAGCGCTGGCTGATACGTTCGACCCCGCTATCAGCCGCGACACCGGCCACTGGCAGCAAGCCGATGCCCATCGTGGTCGACAGCAATGCTGCGCGTACGGCTTTGCCGAGCAAAGGGTAGGAAGAGGGAGAGTTGCTGAAAAAACGCACAGTCATTATCGAGATCCGTAGAGGTCGCTGAAGGCAGATTGAATTGCTTACTGTCTAAGCCGGACTCACGGAAAAAAGCCGCCAAAAATAAATCAGGCACGCCAAAAATAATCAGGCCTGACGCTCCAGGCTCACCCACCAGCGGGTGCGATAGCGCAGGCGCACAGGCAGCGTCTGCGGAAGGATCGCCAATAGTTTCTCGGTGTCCTCCAGGCGAAAAACACCAGACAAGCGCAAATCTGCGATATCGCTCGAGCAGCCCAGATAACCATGGCGATAGCGCCCCACCTCCGCCAGGAAATCGGCAAGACGCATGTTGCGGGTGACGATCAATCCGTCGGCCCAGGCCCCTGTATCCATATCCGAAGGCGGTGCCAGAGCGGCCGCATTCTGACGCACCAGGTAGCTTTCTCCTGCATGCACTTGAGTAAAAAGCCCGTCGGCGGTATGCGGTGAATGAATCGCCACGTTGCCTGACGCGACGCTCAGGCGTGTGCAATCGCTGTCCTGGCGCACCACAAATCGCCCGTCTATTCCTTCGAACAAACCATGGCGGGTGCGAACCAGCAGGGGGGCGGTCGCCGTGGCGCCGCAGGTCACCAGGATTTCCCCACGCACCAATGTGATCAAGCGTTGTTGCGGGTTGAAGTCGAGGTCCACTGCGCTATCGGTATTGAGCTGCAGGCGCGTGCCATTCGGTAGTTGCACGCTACGGCGTTCGCCAGTGGTGGTAGCCAGGTCAGAGGTCCAACGCTGCCAGCCGGTGAGGTCTCGGCTGACCCAGGCCGCTGAACCCATCAACAGCACGCCGGACAATACCTTCAATGCCTGCCGGCGCCCAAGGCGCTGGGCACTGTTCTCCAGCGCCACATGGGCCCCGGGAATCGCCGCCAACTGGCTGCTTAATTCATGCTGCAGTGCCTGCACGCGTTGCCAGGCCAACTCGTGTTCATGATGAGCCTCGCGCCAGTGCTCGCACTGCGCCTTCAGGCGGACATTGGCGCGATTGTTACGCAGACGCAGCATCCAGCTGATGGCCTGCTTGACCACCTGCGGGTCGATTCCTGCGCGCGCTGTGTTATCCATCGAGGTCATGCCTCATACCGCAGCACATAACAGTGATAAAGCGCCTCGGCGACATAGCGCTCCACCGAACGCAGTGATACACCCATCTGCTGCGCAATCTGCTTGTAAGTCAGGCCGTCGCATTGAGCCAGTAGAAACGCCTTGCGTACCTTGGGCTTGAGTCCGTCCAGAAGCCGGGCGATGGACTCCAGCAATTCCAGAATCAACGCACGTTCTTCAGCACTCGGCGCCAAGGCTTCGGGCAAATGCGCGATGGACTCCAGGTAGGCGCGCTCGATTTCTTCGCGACGCCAATGATCGATCACCAGGCCCCGCGCGATAGTGCGCAGGAAAGCGCGAGGGGCCTTGAGTTCGAAACGTTCGGTTTTTTGCAGCAGCCGCACGAACGTGTCCTGGGCCAGGTCCGCCGCATCCGCTGCGTTACCCAGTCGGCTGCGCAGCCAAGTGTTCAGCCAGCCATGATGGTTGCTGTAAAGCGTCTGTACTGCGTACTCGGATGAGGGCATTCACACGGCCTGGCAAAGCGTCACAAATGATAATTAGTCGCATTGTCGGCAAGCCTGAAAAATTTTGCAACTCCTGACGTTAGAGCGCTACCACTGGTCGGTTTCTGACATTAAAAGCAGATGCTTCTCACAAATTCCTAAGATTTATCCTGCCTTGGCCGAAAGCCTGACGAGCCATGCGTGCACCGAAATAGAGCAGTCGCAGAGTCTGCCTATACCGTTACATGGAATGTTGCATCCGGCACGCTCACCCCCTTTTGGCAAAAAGAAGTCAATGAAATGAATCTCAAGTTCAGTCATAAAATTCTGTTGGCCGCGTCAGGCGTAGTGGTTCTGGCCTTCGCGTTATTCACGTTCTACAACGACTACTTGCAGCGCAATACCATCCGGCAAAACCTGGAGTCGTCCATTCAGCAATCCGGTGAACTCACCGCCAGCAGCGTGCAGAATTGGCTCAGCGGGCGGGTGCTGGTACTGGAAAGCCTCGCGCAAAACGTGGCCCATCAAGGCAGCTCTGCCGATCTTCCGGGGTTGGTCGACCAGTCGGCATTTACCTCCAACTTCCAGTTCACCTACGTCGGTTCCACCAACGGCGTGTTCACCCAGCGTCCCGACGCCAAAATGCCCGATGGCTACGATCCGCGTCAGCGTCCCTGGTACAAGCAAGCTGTCGCAGCCGACAAGACCATGCTTACACCGCCCTACATGGCTGCGGTAGGCGGGCTGATCGTGACCATCGCGATGCCGGTGAAAAAGAATGGCGAACTGCTTGGCGTGGTCGGCGGTGACCTGAGCCTGCAAACCCTGGTGAAGATCATCAACTCGGTGGATTTCGGCGGCATCGGCCATGCATTCCTGGTCAGCGGTGATGGTCAGGTGATTGTCAGCCCGGACCAGGACCAGGTGATGAAGAACCTCAAGGACATCTATCCCGGCACCAACGTGCGCATCGAGAAGCTCAGCCAGGAAGTGGTCTTGAATGGCCAGGAACGGATTTTGTCCTTCACCCCTATCAGCGGGTTGCCGAATGCCGACTGGTACATCGGCCTGTCGATCGACAAAGACAAAGCCTACGCACCGCTGGGTAAGTTCCGTACCTCGGCATTGATCGCCATGTTCATTGCGGTTGCCGCCATTGCCGTGTTCCTGAGCGTCCTGATCCAGGTCTTGATGCGCCCGCTGACCACCATGGGCCGCGCCATGCAGGACATCGCCCAGGGCGAGGGTGACCTCACCCGCCGCCTGACAGTGGAAAGCAAGGACGAGTTCGGTGACTTGGGCAGTGCCTTCAACCAATTCGTCGAGCGTATTCACGCGTCAATTTCCGAAGTTTCCTCGGCGACGCGCCAGGTGCACGACCTGTCCCAGCGAGTAATGGCCTCGTCCAACGCGTCGATCATCGGTTCCGACGAACAAAGCGCGCGCACCAACAGCGTGGCCGCAGCGATCAACGAACTGGGGGCCGCCACGCAGGAAATCGCGCGCAACGCTGCTGATGCTTCGCAACACGCCAGCGGTGCCAGTGAGCAGGCCGATGATGGGCGCAAGGTGGTTGAGAAAACCATCCTGGCGATGTCGGAGCTTTCGCAAAAAATCAGCCTGTCCTGCACGCAGATTGAAACCCTGAACGCCAGCA
Source organism: Pseudomonas sp. C6002 (assembly GCF_013385805.1). Taxonomy (NCBI): domain Bacteria; kingdom Pseudomonadati; phylum Pseudomonadota; class Gammaproteobacteria; order Pseudomonadales; family Pseudomonadaceae; genus Pseudomonas; species Pseudomonas sp. C6002. Next base: position 7,241 of record NZ_JACAPH010000027.1, read on the forward strand.
CCGACAACATCGGCCACATCCTGGACGTGATCAAAGGCATCTCCCAGCAAACCAACCTGTTGGCCCTCAACGCCGCGATTGAAGCGGCACGTGCCGGTGAGGCCGGGCGTGGGTTTGCCGTGGTGGCGGATGAAGTACGCAACCTGGCGCACCGCACCCAGGAGTCGGCAGAAGAGATCCACAAAATGATCACCTCGCTGCAGATTGGCTCGCGTGAGGCCGTGACCACGATGAACGCCAGCCAGACCTCCAGCGAAGAAAGCGTCGAGGTCGCCAACCAGGCCGGTGAGCGCCTGGTCAGCGTGACGCAACGGATCGTCGAGATCGACGGGATGAACCAGTCGGTAGCGGCCGCCACCGAGGAACAGACCGCCGTGGTGGAAACCCTCAACGTCGACATCAACCAGATCAACCTGCTGAACCAGCAGGGCGTGGCCAACCTCAACGAAACCTTGAAGGATTGCGACGCCTTGTCTCAACAGGCCAACCGCCTGAAGCAGTTGGTCGACAGTTTCAAAATCTGATCGATGAACACACAGGAGCGAGCCTGCTCGCTCCTGTCTCCTTTAGCCAAACATCGCTCGCACATTCGCCAGCGCACCGTCGGCGAATGCCTGCACAAACGGCTCAAATCCCTCCACGCCAGGTTCAACCGGCTCGGCGATGATCGTCCAGGTCACCCGTGAGGATCCTGCTCCCAACGGTTCGACATCCATGGCGGCCCACAACCGTGCTACGCCCAAGGTGTTGTAGATCGTGGTCCAGGTCATGCGCATGGCCTGCTCGTCGCGGCTGTTGAGTTGCTCCACCACCAGGTGTCCATCGTGGAAGAACTTCTTGCGCAGCGATCCCGCGCCCGCACCAGTGATTTCGATGTGGGACAAGGCGGGGATGAATCGATCAAATCCGCCAAAGTCACCGACCACCGCCCACGCACCGGCGGCATCACAGGCAACCACAACTGAGGACACCACAGGTTTGGCGCAAGGGTTGCGAATCAACGTATCGGGTTTCATAAGGTCTTCCTTCAATTGAGAGCCTGGTCACAGGAAACCGGTGCTGCGCAGGTACTCGCAGCCCTTGCGTAACAGCGCCGGATTTTTTTCGGGGTAGCGTCCGCCCATCTGCTCGACGCCGCGTCGTGCGTTGTCATGGCGGATCATCGAGGTATCGCCGATGTCCTCGCCCACCCCGTTGAGGTAGAAGCCCAGTACGCCGAACAGCGCATTGCGGCTGTCCACTGTGTGCAGGTGACGTTGCCAGTGAGCCACGCTCACCAGCTCGAATGCGTGGCCTGCCTGGCGAAAGGCGTCGACGTAGGTTTCCCAGCTCAGGGGCTGCGGGTTATGCAGGTTGAACACCGTCCCTCCAGCACGGCAGCGGCTGCTGTGGAACGCAATAAACCGGGCGAGAAAGTCCACCGGCATCAGGTCGAAATTCAACTCAAGGTGCGGCACCAGGCCCAGTTGGAGTGAACCTTTGAGCATCAACATCAGGCGATTCTTCTGTGGCTCGCAGACTCCGCTGCGGCTGTTGAAGCTGATGTTCCCCGGGCGATGGATATTGACCCAGGCACCTTGCGCTGCGGCGCGTCCCAGCAAGCGTTCGGCAACCCATTTGGACAGGTTGTAGCCATTCTGGATGTAGAGCGGCGGGGTGGCCGCGGCGGGGTTTTCGAGTACCTGGCCATGTGCGTCGATAGTGCTGGCGGCAGACAGCGTCGAGATAAAATTGAAGACCTTCTTGCACCGGGTTTCACACAGGCGCAGGCATTCCAGCACCGGTTCGACGTTGTCCTTGGCCAGGGTGGCGTAATCCATCACATGATTGACGTGGGCGGCGTTGTGCACCAACACGCCGAACTCCCCGGCGAGGTAGTCATACACCTCACTCGACAGGCCAAGACGCGGCTGGCTGATGTCGGCGGCATACACCTGCACCCGGCTCAGGTCCAGGTGTTCCAGACGGTACTCTCGCAGGGCCTCGGCAAACCTCGCGGTCGCCGAATGTCCGGGCCGTTCGCGCACCAGGCACGCCACTTCAAGTGCACCCTCGGCCAACAGTGCCTCGACGATATGCACCCCGAGAAAACTGTTGGCCCCGGTCACGATCACCCGGCGACGTTCGCCCGCCTGTTCAGCCGGCAATGTCTGCACATGCAGCTCACGCAGCGCATCCCGGGTAGCCTGGCCGGTCGGTGCTTCGGGTGGTGCGTCGTCCCCCATCAGCGTAGCGAGGGTACGAACCGTGGGGGTTTCAAAAAACCGACTTAGGGATAGGCTGCGCCCGAACTGCTCGCGGATACGCAGCAGCATCGTCGACAGCAGGATGGAATGGCCGCCAAGATTGAAGAAGCTCTCGTCGGCCGACAGCTGCGTGACCGGCATGCCCAGCAACTCGCTCCACAGGTTGAGCAACTGCACTTGCATGGGCGTGTGCGGTTCGCCGTGAATGATGGCCGGCAGCGTTGGAGTCGGTAACGCCAGCAATGCCTGGCGGTCGACCTTTCCGTTGGGGGTGCACGGCATGCTCGCAAGTTCCGTGCACAGGGTTGGGCGCAAATAGTCCGGCAGTGTTTGCCGGGCATGCTGCGTCAGTGCAGGCAGGGCGTCTTGTGTTTCGGGCTGAGCAACAAAAGCCAGGATTCGCCGCTCACGGTCAATCACCACCGCCACTTGGCGAAACAGCTGACTGCTGCGCAGGCAATGTTCGATCTCTTGCGGTTCGACCCGGAACCCACGGATCTTCACCTGCTGATCCCGGCGCCCGGCCAACTCGATGCCGGCAGCGGTCCACTTCGCCAGGTCGCCTGTGCGGTAGGCCCGCAAGGTCTGGCCGTCGGGCAACTCCAGGGGGACGAAATGCTCGGCGGTCTGACGCGGCTGGTTGAGGTAACCCAGGCTGACGCCGGGACCGGCGATGTACAGTTCGCCCAACACCTGCTCATCCACCGGTTGCAGGTGCTCGTCGAGGATCAGTACCTGGCTGTTGGCGATGGGCGTGCCGAGGTTGCGATTGCTGTCGCCCGGCTGCAACGTGTGGCTGGTCACCAGCACGGTGGCTTCGGTGGGCCCGTAGAAATTGTGCAGGCGGCACTGGCCTGCCAACTGCTCGATGACATAGGGCTCGCACACGTCGCCTCCGGTCATCAGGTGCGCCAGGCCCAGGGGTTGATCCAGCGGCAGGATGCTCAGCAGCGCCGGCGGCAGGAAGGCGTGGGTGACGCGCTGTTGTCGGATCAACTCCACCAGTTGCTGCGGGTCGCGTCGCTGGTCCTCACTGGGCACGATCAGCTCGGCGCCCGCGATCAGGCTCGGGAAGATATCGATCAGGGACGAGTCAAAACTCAAGGGCGAAAACTGCAAGACCCGGCTGTGTTCGCTCAGCTGCACATGACCCCCGAACCAGGCGCTGAAATGGGCCAGGTTGTGCTGGCTGAGCAGCACGCCCTTGGGGTGGCCGGTAGTGCCCGAGGTGTGGAACACCATGCAAGGGTCGTCCATGGCGGGGCGCTGGCGCATTGGCAGCGAGGTGTCGGGAGTGTCGACGGCACTCACATCCAATGCACAAAACCCGTCCCGCAGTGGATGTTTGCCATCATCCAGCAGCACCGAGACGCCGGCGTTTTCCAGCATCGCTTGCTGGCGTTGCAGCGGGTGGCCCGGCTCCAGGGGCAGGTACACCGCACCGCAGGCGAGTACCGCGAGAATGCTGGCGTACAGCTCCAGGGATTTGCCCAGGCAGACGCCGATTACCGGCGGTGTGTCGTGGGGCCCAAGCAGAGGTCGCAGACGGTGCTGGATAGCCAGGCTCTGGCGATGCAACTGTCGGTAAGTCAGCCCGCTGCCGGCAATGTTCAACGCTGGCCGGTCGGCGAAGGTTTGCAGACTGTTTTCCAATCGTTCGATCAGGGGTACCTGGGCTTGCTGCTGCAGAGCCAAATCGGCCGTCAGGTTAAAACGATGCAGGTACGCCAGGGATGCGAGCGCTTGCAGGCCGTGTTCCGGATCATCAGAGGCGACGGCCGCCTGCGAGAAATAGCCCGGGTCCCGGGAGAACCCACTCACCTGTTGGGCTACCCACTCCACCAGGCTGCGTACTGCGTGTTGACGCAGCCGTTGACCATTGCCACAGGCTTCTCCGGCAACCTCCAGGGTTGTCAGGAGTCGCCGTGAGTGGGCGTAACACCTGAGCTGCAGGGCCGGCAATCCACAGTCGGTCAACGCTCCCATACCCACGCGCAGGCTCATCAAGGCTGTGCACGTCACGCCGGGCGGAACCTCCTCGCTACCGTCATCAATCAGCAGGTCTACTAGGTGGGTGACATCCTGTGCTCGCACCACCCCATGACCGTATTGCGCCAATGTCTCACCCAGTTCATTCAGCGCCGCGCTGAAGCCCGCCAGCCCAATCTTCAGGTGCCTCATGGGTGCCCTCCTGGCGCCGCAAGAAAGGCATCCAGCGCCCCAACCACACTCGGCGTTTGCAGCAGGCCGCTGTGGTTCAGGAAGCCCATGATATTGCCGATCAACGGGTGCTGGCGGGTAATGGGAAAGCCCATCGCCTGCACTTCAGTGCGCAGCGCAGAGCGCGTGCCGTCACTGACATCCAGGTGCTCGATCAAGTGCAGGTCGAAGTTTTTCTGCAGGTCGTGGGTCAGGTAATGCTGGAGAAAAACCGGCAGGATCCGGGCGATACAGTCGCGGTCCGCGGCGTCTGCAGACTGCCAATAAATACGCACCAGGCGCGTCCAGAAAAGCGCGTGGCGGCCCTCGTCAAACAGGTGGTCGGCCATCAACCCACGGATGGACTGCTTGACACTGTCGTCCTTGGAAAACGCTGCCACGTCATGGGTCACGGTGTTCTCGGCGATGGCCACGGCAATCAGTTCCACGGCATCGCGCAGGTGTTCGGGCGCCAGCGCCAGTGCGGCAGGCAAGGCGCGGCTCAGCTCGATTTGCGCGGGTAGTTCAAGGGGTGGGATCCCGGTCATCTCGATGGTCTGTTGCATGAAATCGAGGGCGACGAGGGCGTGGTAATCCTCGTCCACCACCACGGTCATGGCGTCGTAGCGACAGGCAAGCGGGAAGGGCACCGAAAAGCGATTCTTGGCGATGCTGCGGGCGGTCTTGTCGACGATCTCGGTTTCAAAGATCACCACGTCGTTGATGAACTTGTAGAACGTCTGCAGCAAGACAACATCACGGCACTGCGGGCATTGGTCGATAAAGGTCGCGCTCAGCACCAGGGGCTGTCGGCTCAGGGGGTAGATCAGTTTCTGATCGTTTTCCAGCCGCCGCCGCGGGCGTGTGCGGATGGTCGCGCGGCGCTCCCAGTCGTCGGCAAATGAGCGGTAGTCGGCAGGGTTCATGCGCTCATCTCCGGCAGGCACCTATGCAACCCATCCCATAAGGCCAGGCGGCTTTCCACGGCGCCGAGGGCGCAACTGTCGGCTTGCTGCTCGCGGCTTGGGTCGCCGAGGGTAAGGCGTTGCAGCAATTGCGTTGCCGCCGGTCCATGCTCCTGGGCGTCGATCTCCATGTGGCGCTTGAGGTAGTAGCAGAAGGTGGGCGCCTGGCGATGGAGCACCTCGCACTCCTCCAGGATGCGCTTGAACATCGCCGGGATGACGCTCTCGCGCCCGTGGAGAAAGGCAGCCGCCACGCAGTGCGTCGGGGCGTCCAGGGCAACCTGCAGGGTACTTCTGACGAACCGGGCCACGGACGGGTGGATATCGATTTTTTGCAGGGCCGTTTCTGCATCGTTGCCGTCACGCTGCAGGCTGACGAACCGCTCGATGTTCGCCGTGCTCGCGCCGACTTCACGCATGGCTTCCAGGTACAACTCGAAGTGGCTGCCGTGCCCATGGCCGGGATACGCGTCCGACTCTTCGCCCAATACGATCTCATTGATCAGGCGAGCCGCTTGCGGGTCCGTTGGCGGTAACCAGGGCAGGCGCATACCGGTGAGGTCATGTTGCAGGCGTTTGGTGAGTGTCATGAAGTCCCACACGGCGAATACGTGGTTTTCCATAAAGTACTGCAACTTTGGAAGAGTATTTATTTGTTTGAATATTGGATGGAGATGTAACTTCTGCTTTTTTTGTTTAAGCAGGTGTGAGTGCTGGAACATGTTGATGCCTATAAGTCGTTGTCTCTTCCCTGATAAAAGCGTTGTGCTTTAGCGACAAATAAACATTGGTTTTCACGGATGCGCGGGTGCCTTGATAACAGGCAGCCCTGTACGAGGCTGACACTGTTACTGGCGAGCAGCATGCTGTGACAAAATACCAAGGCTTTATTTAAAGGAACGCCACGCGCAGTGACGCACCGAGCATGGATTCACGCTGTCGATTGGGAGAATTGGAGTGTTGGTAATAATCTGATTAAGTATTCAGGTGTTTTTAGTTTTATAAGTTTTTCGAGTTGGAATATTGCGGTAGTTGGATCGCTCTGCGGAGTGTGTGAAGTTTTCTTTGGGCTTAATGGTTTAACGGGAGTAATGGTGGTGCGCTGGCCTCCGTCGGCCAGCGTCACTTTGCAGCGCTTTGTGGTCGAGGGAGGCGTTTCAGTTCCACGCGGAATTTACAGCGCAGCGTTCTGTTCAGTCTCTTCAAGAGTTTTGAGGTAACCCGTAATCACCTCCATGCCGCGGGTAAGGTGGTTACGCAGGGTCAGGATGCTTTCGTCGACCTTCTTTTGCGCCACGAGGTCGAGCAGTTCGCGGTGATCTTCCTGGGACGTCTTGCCCAGGCCCATGGCCTCGAGGTTGAAGCGCAGGAAACGTTCCTCTTCGTTCAAGCCGTGTTCAACCAGCTTGAGCAACCGCTGATTGCCCGCCTTGCCATATAGCGCCATGTGGAACAGGCGGTTGAGGCGGCCGATTTCGGTGTAGTCGCTTTCCCGTTCCAGCGCGTCGATAAAGGCGCCAGCCTGGGTGATGTCATCGGGCGTGAGCAGGGGAATCGACAAGCGCAGCGCTTCGGATTCGAGGAGTATGCGCAGGGCGTAGGTTTCCGCCGAGTGGTCCTCGATCAGTGGCGCCACCACCGCGCCTTTGTGGGTGACCACATGCAGCAGCGATTGGGCTTCCAGTTGACGCAATGCCTCGCGCACCGGCATCCGGCTGACCCCGAACAAGCTGGCCAGCTCCTGTTGACGCATGGCGGTGCCACAGGGCAAGCGGCCATCCAGGATGGCGTTGCGCAATGTTTCTTCAATCACGGAGCGGGCGAGATGGGCGGGGATAGGCCCGCTGATCTGGATGCTGCTCAAAGGGTTCGGCTTCTGCGTCACGACTACGCTATCCTCCTTTTCAAGGTGAGGTGGCTAATTGGATCCAATGCACACTAGAGATTGTCCACAAGCTTGTCAAACGGGCAAGGTTTCGGCTTGTAAGCGACTCAACAGCGTGTTCTTCGGGCCCACAGCTCCCATTTGTCAGGTCTTACAGGCTAAAGGTCCGTCGTGCACATTTTATTCCCGGGAGTCGGGCCAACAGCGGTATTGCTGCATATCGATATTCACTAACGGTATTTAAAATGCGGTTCTTATGACTATAAAGTCACTCTCCTGACTGCACGGGAGTGAACTCATGTCTGCCACCTCTACTGTTCCAACAGCGACCGACACCACACAAACCTTCGAGATCCGTCCATTTCCCGGCAGCGTCGGCGCCGAAATCATAGGCCTGGACCTGGCCCGCCCGTTCAGCGACCAGGACTTCGCACGCATTCACCGCGCGCATCTGGACCATCACGTCGTGGTCTTCCGCGACCAACGTATCACCCCCGAGCAACAGATCGCCTTCAGCCGCCGTTTCGGCGTGCTGCAAATCCATGTGCTCAAACAATTCCTGCTGGCCAACCACCCGGAAATCCTGATCGTCTCCAACATCATCGAAAACGGCCAATCCATCGGCCTGGGAGACGCCGGCAAGTTCTGGCACTCGGACCTCTCCTATAAGGAGCTGCCGAGCCTGGGCTCGATGCTCCATGCCCAGGAGCTGCCGTCCGAGGGTGGCGACACATTGTTCGCCGACATGCATAAAGCCTGGGACAACCTGCCCGAGCCCTTGCGCAAGGCGGTCGAAGGCCGCAGCGCCGCGCATTCCTACACCGCACGCTACAGCGAAACCAAATTCGAAGGCAATTGGCGCCCGACCCTCACGCCCGAGCAACTCGCTCAAGTGGCGCAAGTGGTACACCCGATTGTGCGCACCCACCCGGAAAACGGCCGCAAGGCGCTGTTCGTCAGCGAGGGCTTCACCACCCGTATCGTCGGCCTGCCTGAGGATGAAAGCCGCGACCTGCTGGCCCAGCTGTACGCCCACAGCGTGCTGCCGGAAAACATCTACCGCCATCAGTGGCAGCCCCACGACATGGTGTTCTGGGACAACCGCTCGCTGATCCACCTGGCGGCCGGCTGCCCCAGCCACCTGCGGCGCAAGCTGTACCGCACCACCATCCAGGGCGACGCGCCTTTCTGACCCGGAGCATGACCATGTCCAAGAAAACCCCATTTGCGCGCCTGGCCGCGACGGTTGGCCTGGGCGTCAGCCTGCTGGCCGGCAGTCTTGTGGCGCCTGCCGCCGCCCAGGCCGAAGGCGAGATTCGCATCGCCGAGCAGTTTGGCATCGTCTACCTGTTGCTCAACGTGGTGCGCGACCAGAACCTGATCGAAAAATACGGCAAGCAGGAAGGCATCGACATCAAGGTCGACTGGACACAATTGTCCGGCGGCGCAGCCGTCAATGATGCGCTGCTCTCCGGTTCCATCGACATCGCCGGGGCCGGCGTTGGCCCGCTGCTGACTATCTGGGACCGCACCCACGGCAAGCAGAACGTGAAAGCCGTCGCCTCCCTGGGCAACTTCCCCTACTACCTGGTGAGCAACAATCCCAAGGTCAAGACCATTGCCGACTTCACCGAAAAAGACCGCATTGCCGTACCGGCAGTGGGCGTTTCCGTGCAGTCGCGCTTCCTGCAATACGCTGCCGCCAAGCAATGGGGCGACAAGGAATTCAATCGCCTCGACAAGTACACCGTCGCCGTCCCGCACCCGGATGCCACGGCTGCGCTGATTGCCGGTGGCACCGAGCTGACCGGGCACTTCTCCAACCCGCCGTTCCAGGAGCAGGCCCTGACCAACCCGAACGTGCATGTGGTGCTCAACTCCTATGACATCCTCGGGCCTAACTCGCCGACCGTGCTGTTCGCCACCGAGAAATTCCGCAACGACAACCCGAAAACCTACAAGGCGTTCGTCGAGGCACTGACCGAAGCGGCGCAGTTCGCCCAGAACGACAAAGGTGCCGCAGCCGATACCTACATCCGCGTGACCAAGGCCAAGATCGACCGCGCCGAGCTGCTGAAAATCATCGAAAACCCGCAGTTCGAATTCAGCGTCACACCGAAAAACACCTACCCGCTGGCGGAATTCCTCTACCGCGTCGGCGCGATCAAAAACAAACCCGAATCGTGGAAGGATTACTTCTTCCAGGACGCCAAGCCGCTGCAAGGGAGCTGACATGAACGCGCCCTTGCAAGGCCACACGGCCAGCAACCCGACCACCACCGAAGCACTGCTTTCGGTGGATAAAGTCAGCCTTGAATACCGCACGCCCGAACGGGTGGTGCGGGCCACTCACCAGGTCAGCTTCGCGATCGATCCGGCAGACCGCTTTGTATTGCTGGGGCCTTCGGGCTGCGGCAAATCCACACTGTTGAAATCCATCGCCGGCTTTATCAAGCCGTGTGAGGGCGAGATCCGTCTGCTCGGGCAAAAAGTCGAGCAGCCAGGGCCGGACCGTATCGTGGTGTTCCAGGAGTTCGACCAACTGCCGCCGTGGAAAACCGTCAAGCAGAACGTCATGTTCCCGCTGCTGGCGTCCAAAACCCTCAAGCGTCGCGAGGCCGAAGAGCGCGCGCTGTACTACCTGGAAAAAGTCGGCCTTACGGCCTTTGCCGATGCCTACCCGCACACCCTGTCCGGCGGCATGAAAGCCCGCGTGGCAATCGCCCGGGCGTTGGCCATGCAGCCGAAAATCCTGCTGATGGATGAACCCTTCGCCGCCCTCGACGCCCTGACCCGGCGCAAGATGCAGGAAGAACTATTGCTGCTCTGGGAAGAGGTGCGTTTCACCCTGCTGTTCGTCACCCACTCCATCGAGGAAGCGCTGGTGGTGGGCAACCGCATCCTGTTGCTGTCGCCGCACCCGGGGCGGGTGCGGGCGGAAATCCACAGCCATCAATACGACCTGCACAGCCTCGGCGGTGTGGAGTTCCAGGCTTCGGCGCGGCGCATTCATCGGCTGTTGTTTGATGAAGCGCCCGAGGCGGAAACCGAACTGGGTTTCGCCGATATCCGCATCGCTTATTGAAGGGTTTGCACCATGCGCCAGGAATATGAAATCACTCTCGAACCGTTGCCCGGTGTTCGCGTAGAGCGCGAGTTGCCGTGGCGCCAGCGCCTGTGGCAACAAGGCTGGCTGCGTAAAAGCCTGATCCTGATCGTGCTTGCGATCCTCTGGGAAGCGGCTGCCCGTTATCAGAACAATGACCTGCTGCTGCCGAGCTTCCTGCAGACACTGAGCGCGTTCTACGACGGCATGGCCAGTGGCGAGTTGTTGAGCAAGGTCAGCATCTCGCTGGTGGTGCTGATCAAGGGTTACCTGATCGGCATTGTGCTGGCGTTTGCCCTGACCACGCTTGCGGTGTCGACCCAACTGGGGCGTGACCTGCTGAGCACCCTGACCTCGATGTTCAACCCGTTGCCGGCGATTGCCCTGCTGCCGCTGGCGCTGTTGTGGTTTGGCCTGGGGCAGAACAGCCTGATCTTCGTGCTGGTGCATTCAGTGTTGTGGGCGCTGGCGCTCAACACCTATTCAGGGTTCCTCGGTGTCTCCGAAACCCTGCGCATGGCCGGTCGAAATTATGGCCTCAAGGGTATGCGCTTCGTGTTGTTCATCCTGATCCCGGCTGCGCTGCCGTCGATTCTCGCCGGGTTGAAAATCGGCTGGGCGTTCGCCTGGCGCACGCTGATCGCTGCCGAGTTGGTGTTCGGTGCTACCAGCGGCAAAGGCGGTTTGGGTTGGTACATCTTCCAGAACCGCAACGAACTGTACACCGACAAAGTGTTTGCCGGCCTGGCGGTGGTGATCCTGATCGGGCTGCTGGTGGAGAACCTGGTGTTCGACACCCTGGAGCGGGTCACCGTGAAGCGCTGGGGCATGCAACGCTGACTGAAACACCAACCCTGTGGCGAGGGAGCTTGCTCCCGCTGGGCCGCGAAGCGGCCCCAATAACATCACCGCGTTCTTTCAGAAAAGTCTCGATTGCAAATTTTGGGGCTGCTTCGCAGCCCAGCGGGAGCAAGCTCCCTCACCACAGTCTGCTACGATTGCGCCAAGTTCACTCCCAACCCATCACGAGTGCTTGGCATGCAATTACCGGACATGAACCTGCTGGTCGCCCTCGACGCCTTGCTGGACGAGGGCAGTGTGGTAGGTGCCGCGCGGCGGATGAACCTGAGCCCGGCCGCCATGAGTCGCACCCTCACGCGCATCCGCGAGGCAGTGGGCGATCCGATCCTGGTGCGCGCCGGTCGCGGCCTGGTACCGACGCCCAAGGCCCTGGAGTTGCAAGGCCAGGTGCGCAGCGTGGTGGAACAGGCGGCGCTGCTGTTCCGCTCGGCGGACGAAGTGGACCTGCGCACCCTGCGCCGGCGCTTCAGCGTGCGGGCCAATGACTTTTTTGTCGGAGTGTATGGCGGTCGGCTGTTCGACACCATGGAACGCATGGCACCGCTGTGCGAACTGCGCTTCGTGCCGGAAGGCGACACCGATGACGAGGCCCTGCGTGAAGGCCGTCTCGACCTGCGGGTGGGCAACACCATGCCGATCACCCCGGAAGTGAAGGTGCAGAACCTGTTCACCACCACCTTCGTCGGCCTGGCACGGGAAGGGCACCCGTTGTTCGATGGAGAAATCACCGCCGAACGGTTTGCCAGCTATTCCCATATCAGCATCTCCCGCCGCGGCATTGCCCGGGGGCCCATCGACACCGCCCTCAACGCCCAGGGGCTGGAACGCCGAGTCGCGATGATCGCCCCGGGGTTTCACGGCGCGATGTTCATGCTGCCGGACTCCGACCTGATCCTGCCGGTGCCCAAGGAAGCGCTCTACAGCGCCAATCGCCTGAAGCTGCCGTTGCGAGCCTTCACCCTGCCGATCTCCCTGCCGACCCTGGTGCTGACCCAGGCCTGGCACCCGCGCTTCGACAAAGACCCGGCCCATAAGTGGCTGCGCGAGACCATGCGCGAATGCTGCGAGGCGACGTGGCGGGAAGCGCAGCCCAAGTGAGTCGCAAGTGAGCCCGGTCAATGTGGGAGCTGGCTTGCCTGCGATGCGGGCGACACGGTTTTTCAGGCATAGCGAGGTGATGCAATCGCGGGCAAGCCCGGCTCCCACAGAGATCGCCTACATTTTGATCATTGCGTCTGGTGCACTTATAAGCTTCCGATAAGTCACTTTTTGTCATGTCTAAGCCTTATTAAACTGCTCGGGTATTTCCTATTCCGAGTTGTAGTTCATGACGTCCCTCGCTGCTCCCGCACCCCTGGCCGCAGCCAAACCGACCGCTATTACCCCGCCCGTTTTCGGCCCGCGCATCATCATCGGCCTGGTGGGCGTATTGCTTGCGGTACTGGTGTCCGGCCTCAACGAGATGGTGACCAAAGTCGCTCTCGCCGATATTCGTGGTGCGATGTACATCGGCTTCGACGAAGGCACCTGGCTGGTGGCTGCCTACACCGCCACCTCTGTCTCGGCGATGGCCTTTGCACCCTGGTGTTCGGTGACGTTCTCTCTGCGCCGTTTCACCCTCTGCGCCATCGGCCTGTTCACCATACTTGGCGTGCTGTGCCCGTTCGCACCGAACTACGAAAGCCTGCTGATCCTGCGCACCGTGCAAGGCCTGGCCGGTGGCGCCTTGCCGCCGATGCTGATGACCGTGGCCCTGCGGTTCCTGCCGGCCAACGTCAAGCTGTACGGCCTGGCCGGCTATGCCCTCACGGCCACTTTCGGCCCTAGCCTCGGCACACCGCTGGCGGCCATGTGGACCGAATACGTCGGCTGGCAATGGGCGTTCTGGCAGATTGTCGGGCCGTGCCTGCTGGCCATGGCGGCCGTGGCCTACGGCTTGCCCCAGGACCCGCTGCGCCTGGAGCGCTTCAAGCAGTTCAACTGGCGCGGCTTGCTGTTGGGCTTCCCGGCGATCTGCATGCTGGTGATCGGCCTGTTGCAGGGCAATCGGCTGGACTGGTTCGAGTCGCCGCTGATTACCTCATTGTTGATCGGCGGCCTGGTGTTGCTGGTGCTGTTCATGATCAACGAGTGGTCGCACCCGATGCCGTTTTTCAAGTTGCAGATGCTTGGGCTACGCAATCTGTCGTTCGCGCTGATTGTGCTCGCCGGGGTGCTGATCGTGCTGCTGGCGGTGACGATCATTCCGTCCAGCTACCTGGCCCAGGTCCAAGGCTACCGCCCGCTGCAAACTGCACCGGTGATGCTGATCATGGCGCTGCCGCAGTTGATCGCACTGCCGTTGGTGGCGGCGTTGTGCAACTTGCGCTGGGTCGATTGCCGCTGGGTATTGGGCATTGGCTTGAGCATGTTGATCCTGTCCTGCGTGGGCGGGGCGCAACTTACGTCGGCATGGATTCGCGATGATTTCTACGTGCTGCAACTGCTGCAAATCTTCGGGCAACCGATGGCGGTGTTGCCGCTGCTGATGCTCTCCACCGGCAGCATCACGCCCCAGGACGGGCCGTTCGCCTCGGCGTGGTTCAACACCGTCAAAGGCCTGGCCGCCGTGGTCGCCACCGGCGTGCTCGATGCCCTGACCACACACCGCCTGCATTTCCACTCGACCATGCTGGTGGACAGCCTGGGCAACTCGCCCCTGGCCGACAGCGATGCCGCCGGCCTTGCCCATCGGCTGCACGAGCAGGCCGTGGTGCTCACCTCTTCGGATCTCTACTACGTCATGGCCGGTGTCGCGGCGGCGTTGATCCTGCTGATTTTCTGGATGCCGACGCGGATTTATCCGCCCCGCGCGCCGACTTGATTGCTCACTGAGCCAAAGGGATTGTTATGAAACGCAAAGACAAAATCGCTGTAACCGTCATCACCGTGTTTGCCGTAGGTGTGCTGGTTTACCTGCTGGCGCCGGGTGTGTTCGGCAGCAAACGCCAGAGCACCAACGACGCCTTCGTCGCCGCTGACTACACCCTGGTGGCGCCGCGTGTGGCCGGCTTCATCAAGGAAGTGCTGGTGGAAGACAACCAGCGGGTCAAGGCCGGGCAGTTGCTGGCGCTGATTGATGACCGTGACTTCCGCGCCGCTGCCCAGGCGGCCGATGCCGATACGCTGGTGGCCCAGGCGCAGCTGAAAAATGCCACGGCAACCCTGGAGCGCCAAAGCTCGGTGATCGCCCAGGCCCAGGCGACTGTGGCGGCGGATCGCGCCGAAGTGGCGTTTGCCGAACACGAACTGAACCGCTATAACCACCTCGCGGGTGTAGGCGCCGGCACCGTACAGAACGCCCAGCAAGCCAAGACGCGTATTGACCAGGCCACCGCACGCCTGGCGAATGCCACGGCGGTGCTGGCCGCTGAACGCAAGCAGGTGGAAATTCTCAGCGCCCAGCGTGATGCGGCAGAGGGCGGCCTGAAACGTGCCCAGGCCGCGCTGGAAATGGCCAGCTATCAGCTGTCGTACACCCGCATCGTCGCGCCGGTGGACGGCATGGTCGGCGAGCGCGCGGTGCGGGTCGGCGCCTATGTGACGCCGGGCAGCAAGATCCTCGCCGTGGTACCGCTGGCCGAGGCCTACGTGGTGGCCAATTTCCAGGAGACCCAGTTATCCCACATGCACGCTGGCCAAACGGTGGACGTGAAGGTCGACAGCCTCGACGGCGAAGTGCTCAAGGGCCACCTCGAAAGCCTGGCGCCAGCTACCGGCGTGACATTTGCCTCGGTCAAACCCGACAACGCCACCGGCAACTTCACCAAGGTGGTGCAGCGTATTCCGGTAAAAATCATCCTGGAGCCCGGCCAGGCGTTGACCGAGCGCCTGCGGGTCGGCATGTCGGTGGAAGCCAGCGTCGACACCCACGCCGCCGCCCAGCAACGTGAGGTGGCGCAGCAATGAGACGTCTTGCCTGGTTAACCTTGAGCCTGCTCACCCTGAGTGCCTGCACCGTCGGCCCGGACTTCCAGCGCCCGCAGAATCCCGTCGGCCAATGGACCGAGCCCCATGGCCGACAAGCCGCCAGCCACGCGGTCAACGACCCGCTGGAAGAGCGCTGGTGGGAAGTGTTCCACGACGCGCAGCTCACCGCGCTTACCCATCGCGCGCTGACCGATAACCTTGACCTGAAACTCGCCAGCAGCCGCCTGCAACAAAGCCGCGCAGCGCGCCAGGTGATCACCGCCGAGCGCTACCCGACCGTCAACGCCACCGGCGATTACCTGCGTCAGCGTAACAGCGCCGATGGCTTGAGCGATGCCTCGGGCAAGAACGGCCGCTCGGCGTTCAACCAGTGGGACATGGGTTTCTCCGCCGCCTGGGAACTGGACTTCTGGGGTCGGGTAAAACGCGAAACCGAAGCCGCCGACGCCACCCTGCAAGTCGCCGAAAACGACCGCCGCGCGGTGCTGTTGTCGGTGCTGGCGGAAACCGCCCAGGACTACATCCAGCTGCGCGGCGTGCAAAACACCCGCGCCGTCACCGAGCAAAACCTCGAGGTGGCGCGCCACAGCCTGAAGCTCTCGCAACTGCGCCTGGCCGACGGTGTCGCCACTGACCTGGACGTAGCCGAAGCCGCTGCTCAAGTGGCCGCCATCGAGGCGCGCCTGCCGGATTTGCAGCAACGCCAGGACCAGTTGATCAACGCCCTGAGCCTGCTGATGGGCGAGCCGCCACAAGCCTTGTACGCCGAACTGTCCAAGGACGCTGCGGTGCCGCAAACCCAACGCCAGGTCGCCATCGGCCTGCCGTCGCAACTGGCTGAGCGCCGCCCGGATATCCGCCAGGCCGAAGCTCGCTTGCATGCGGCCACCGCCTCCATTGGTGTGGCCAAGGGCGACTTCTACCCGCGCATCACCCTGTCTGGCAGCGTGGGCTCCCAGGCGTTGCAGCTGGCGGATTTCGGCTCGTGGAGTTCGCGTGCATTCGCCTTCGGCCCGCAACTGAGCTTGCCGATTTTCAACGGTGGCCGGTTGCAAGGCATGCTCGATCTGCGCGAAGCCCAGCAACAGGAGGCGGCCCTGGCCTACCAGCAGACCGTGCTGCGGGCCTGGCATGAAATCGACGATCAACTGACCCGCTACAACGCCAGCCAACTGCGGCGCGACAGCCTCGCCGAAGCCGTGCGGCAGAACCAGATCGCCCTCAGCACCGCGCAGCATCAATACGTCGAAGGCGTGGTGGATTTCGTCAACGTACTGACCGTGCAAAGTGCGTTGCTGGCGACCCAGGAGCAGTGGGTGGAAAGCTCCACCGGCGTGTCCCTGGCCATGGTCGGGTTGTACAAGGCATTGGGCGGGGGCTGGGAATCGGTGTACCCGTTGCAGACCGCCGGACGCTGAATGACAAAGAACTTTGCCAGCCACGCAACAAGGTGTAATGATAATTGCTCTCAATAACGTATCCGAGCTTTTCATGGACACCGCGACTGACGGCCGGCAACAGCTTCATCTCCTGTATCGCGACCATCATGGCTGGCTGCAAGGCTGGCTGCGCAAACGCCTGGGGGATCGCGAACACGCCGCCGATGTGGCGCAGGACACCTTCCTGCGCTTACTGGTATCGGGGCGCTTTCCCGGTGACAAGGAAAGCCGCAGCTACCTGACGCAGATCGCCCGCAACCTGGTGATTGATCAATGGCGACGCCTGCGCATCGAGCGTGCCTACCTGGAAAGCATTGCCCACCTGCCGGAGCCCGAATCCCCGTCCCTGGAAACCCGCGCACTGATCCTCGAAACCCTGATGCAGATCGACGCCATGCTCGACCGCATGCCCGACAACGTGCGCCGCGCATTTCTGTTGTCGCAGTTCGAAGGGCTGAGCTACGCACAGATTGCCGAGCGCCTGGAGGTCACTGTCAGCTCGGTGCAGAAGTACATGACCCGGGCGATTCTCGCCTGCTACCAGGTCGTCTACGAAGAATGAGAACCCGGCACGAAGCGCCGATTGCCCCGGCCATTGTCGAGCAGGCCAGCGAGTGGTTGATGCTGCAATGGGGCGGCGAGATGGACGGCGATCAGCGCCAGGCCTTCGCGCGCTGGCAGGAGGCCGATCCGGAACACCGGCGCGCCTGGAAGCGCTTGCAGCAGTTACAGCAAACCCTCGGCGGTGTGCCTGTCGACAGTGCCCGTGCGGTGTTACGCGATACACCGGACACCCAACGCCGCGCCGCATTGAAACTGCTCGGGCTGTTGCTGGTGGCCGGTGGCAGCGGCTATCTGGTGCAAAGCAGCCAGCCCTGGCAGGCGGCGTTTGCCGAATACCGCACCGCCACCGGCGAGATTCGTCACCTGACCTTGAGCGATGGCACGCGCCTGGACCTCAACAGCAACAGCGCGGTCGACTTGCGCTTCAGCGCCAGTGAGCGGCGTATCCGCCTGATACGCGGCGAGATCCTGCTGACCAGCGGCCACGATCCGTCCCGGCCATTGATCGTCGAAACCCCGGCCGGAGATGTGCAGGCCTTGGGCACCCGGTTTGCCGTGCGTGAAGTGGACGATGGCAGCCGCGTCGACCTGTATGAAGGACGTGTGCAGGTACGTCCGGTGCGCGGTGCGGCGGTGCAGATGAATGCCGGGGACAGCCTGTGGTTCAGCGCCAGCCGGACTTCGACGCTGGTGCCGGTGGATGCCAATGCCAGCAGTTGGACCGAGAACCGCTTGATCGCCGAGCGCCAGCCGCTGGGGCAGTTCGTTGCCGAGTTGAGCCGTTATCGCCCGGGGCTGTTGCGCTGCGATGCGGCAGTGGCCGGCTTGCTGTTGACCGGCGTGTTTCCGCTGAATGACACCGACGCAATTCTCCACGCGCTTGAGCGTTCGTTGCCGGTACAGGTACAGGCGGTGACGCGCTATTGGGTCACGATCAAGGCGCGGGGCTAAAAAAATTTTTTGCCTGCGGCTTGTCGGTTTTCCAACCCCGTCCGGGATACCTCTTGAAAGCCAATCAAGAAGCGTTCTCACGGGGAGCCCTGCAATGTCGCACCACCCAATCCAACCCCTGGCCCGCGCCCTGCGCCGTGGCCTGTTTGTCAGTCTGCTGGCGACGGCGCCTGTGGTGCCGAGCGTGGTCCAGGCCCAGGAGAGTGCTGAAGCCCTGCGCCAATACAACATTGCGGCGGGCAACCTCGACCAGGCCTTGAACCAGTTCGCCAGCGCCTCGGGGATTCTGTTGTCGGTGGACGCCTTGCTGACCCAAGGCAAGCGCAGCGCCGGCTTGCAGGGCCGCTACGCCACCGGGCCAGGGTTGGAGCGTTTGTTGGCCGGCAGCGGATTGGTCGCGGTGCAATCCCAGGGCGGCTGGTCATTGCAGGCCCTGCCCGCGAGCGGCGCGCTGCAACTCGGTGCGACGCAGATCAGTGGTCAACAGGATCAGGAAACGGCCTGGGGCCCGGTCGACGGCATCGTTGCCAAGCGCAGCGCCACCGGGAGCAAGACCGATTCGGCGCTGGTGGAAATCCCCCAGACCATCAACGTCATCACCGCCGCCGAGATCAAGGCGCGGGGCGCGCAAAGCGTTACCCAGGCGTTGCTCTATACACCGGGCATGACGGCCGGCGGTTTTTCCGATCGGGTCAAACTGTTTGATGAGCCTACTTCCCGTGGCTTTACGCCGACGCCGCTGTACCTCGACGGTTTGCACTTGCCCTACGGCGGCGGCAGCACCGGCGGTGCTTTGCAGATCGAGCCCTATTCCCTGGAGCGCATCGAAGTGCTCAAGGGGCCGGCCTCGGTCTTGTACGGGCAGAACCAACCGGGTGGCATCGTCAACATGGTCAGTAAGCGCCCCAGCGAAACCCCGGTGCATCAAGTGGTGCTGGAGGCCGGCACCTACGAGCACAAAAGCGCCGCCATCGACCTCGGAGGACCGCTGGATGAGCAGGGCGAGTTTCTCTATCGCCTCACCGGCCTGGCCAAGGACGAACAGGGCGAGATCAACTACGTCGAGAACAAACGCCAGTTCATCGCTCCCAGCCTGACCTGGCAGCCCAATGACGACACGCGCCTGACCGTGTTCGCCCAGTACCAGAAAGACAAAGGCGTGCCCGAGGCCCAGGGGTTGCCCGCGTCCGGGACGATCTGGGACAACCCCAACGGCAAGATCAAGCGTGATGTGTTCATCGGTGAGCCAGGCGTCAACCAGTACAACCGCGAGCAGTACGTGTTGGGCTATGAGGTGTCCCATCGCCTGAACGACACCTGGACCCTCAAGCAAAACGCTCGCTACGCCGAAGTGGACGACCGCTACACCGCACCGTTGCACGGCTACAGATTTGTGCCCAACCCGGTAACTGGCGTGCAAGACCAACGCTATCTGCAACGCTTCGGTGTGGACTGGTCGCAGCACAACAAAGTATTCGGTGTGGATAGCATCGCCCAGGCGGAGTTCGACACCGGCGCCCTGTCCCACACGTTGATCGTTGGCCTGGATTACTACCACTTCAACTCGCAATTCCACGGCCTGTACGATCGTAATCCGCCGGTGATCGACCTGTTCAAGCCGGTCTATGGCCAGCGGCTGAATTTCGGCCAGCCTTATCGCTGGGACCGCACCGTGACCCAGACCGGCTTGTACGTGCAGGACCAGATCAAGTTGGACAAGTGGGCGCTGGTCCTTGGCGGGCGCTACGACTGGGCCAACGTGGTCAACAAGGAGCCACTGGCCGACACCCGCACCAGCAGCAAAGACCAGGCGTTCACCGGCCGGGCCGGTCTGGTGTACCTGTTCGATAATGGCCTGGCGCCGTTTATCAGCTACTCCGAATCCTTCCTGCCGCTGTCGGGCACCGATATCAGCGGCAAACCGTTCGATCCTTCTACCGGCAACCAGTACGAAGTCGGCCTGAAATACCAGCCGCCGGGCCAGAAGAGTTTTGTGCAGGTTTCGGTCTATCAACTGGATCAGAAAAACGTGCTGACCACCAACCCGGTAGACACCACCTTCAGCACCCAGAGCGGTGCCATGCGCTCACGTGGCGTGGAGCTGGAAGCCAAGGCCTCCCTCAGCGATGCCTGGGACGTGGTCGCCTCGGCAGCGCGCAACGACATCAAATACACCAAGGACAACGACGGCCGCCAAGGCCGACACCCGGCAGGCATCTCACCGCTTACCGCTTCGGTGTGGGTCAATTACACCGTCCTCGGCGACACACCCCTGGCCGGTGTTGGCGCAGGCTTGGGCGCGCGTTACGTTCGCAGCAGCTTTGGTGATTACTACGCAGGGGCGTTCAGCATTCCGTCCTATACCGTCTACGACGCCAGCCTGAGCTACGACCTGGGCCGCTCGGCGTTCAAGCTCAAAGGCGTGAAGCTGGCAATGAACGTGCAGAACCTCACCAACAAGACCTACGTGTCGCAATGCACCAGTGACCTGGATTGTTACTACGGGGAAGGGCGCACGGTGGTGTCGAGCTTGACTTATGACTGGTAGATAGCGGTCATTCGCGGGCGTTTTTTAGCCCTGAGTGCCCACAGTCCAAGGACCGTGGGCACTCAGGGATTCTGCAAAAACACCACATACCCGCGAAACCACTCACTCCCCTTCAAATACCCCGGCTCCTCCCATGCCCCACCCTGAATCAACCCAATCTTGAACGGCACCCCCAACCGGTTCATCCGTGGCAGATACGCCGCGTAGTCCGGGATGCTGTGGCGGCCCTGGTAGGTCTGCACCACCACTTCATCAATCACGCCCTTGAGTTGTGCGATGGCGGCCGGGTCGGCATTGCTGCTCCAGTCCATCAGCCCGGTGATGCTCAGGCGTAGATCCTTGGGCAAGCGTTGGCGCAGGTCGCGCAGGAAATCCGCGTATTCGTCGAGGTATTGCGTGCGCGCATCGAAGTCGATCTGGATGCCCACCACCGGGTTGCCCGCATCCCGCCAGCGTTGCACCTGGCCGAGCATCTGGCTGTACACCGACTCGGGCCAGTGCAGGGTGTGGGCGCGGTACACCACCCAGATTTCACCCTGGGTGATGCGCGGCACACTCATGCCCTGGGCGATGAATTGCACGCCACGCCGGGGCGCGCGGCGGGTCGAGTTGATCTGGCCCTGGAGGATGTACAGGGTTTTCGCCTGCTTGAGCACCGGCTGCGGCGCGACGCCGCTCCACAGCCAGAATGCATCATGGTCGCGGGCGTCCACCGCGCCGAAGGCCGGGCTTGCCAGCAGGAGCAGGGCGAGCCAGAAACGCTTCACGGCTTACCAGTAGTACTGCAGCGACTTGCCCCACTGGGTGTCGGCGAACCCGGTTTTCAACTGGCGGAACCAGCCTTTGCGCACGTTCTTGTCGACGTCTTCGCCGCCGCAACTGTTGTAGCCCGAAGGTCCGTAGCAGTTGATGGCACGAAACAGCGCGTAGGCCTTGTCGTTTCGCGGTGCCTTGGGATTACCGATTACCCGCTTGTAGCCCTCCAGTCGCGAGAAGGTTTCACCCTTGAAGGGCGAGGCAGTGCTGCCCAGGCTGCCGGCGGAGCGCGCCTGTTCCAGGGGCATGCCGTCCAGGCCGTTACGCAGGACGAATTCCCCCAGGCAGTTCAGGCCCTGCGGGTTTTTCGGATCGGCCTGCAAGGTGCTGGCGATTTGCGCGATGCTCGGGCAGGTGTAGCCGGACTCGGCCTTGTCACCGTTCCACTGGAACAGTCTCAACGACTGGCCGCCGCTGTAGACGTAGCCCAGGCTGGTGCCGAGCTTGTCATCGGGAACCGAGGCGGGCAGTTGCTTGAGGTCCTCGGCAAAGGTCTCGAACTGGCCGCGCAGCAGGTCTTTATAGAGCAGCGTGAATTGCGCAGTCTGGCGCTCTACCGGGTCTTCGGCATGGGCAAGCTGTTGGCGCAGCAGGTCGGGACCGGCGACGTTGCGCAGCAGGATATAGCGCACCTGCTTGGCACTGATCGGCGAATCGGCGGCGAATACCTTGGCCAGCTGGCCGCTGCGTTCGTAGTTCATCGCCAAGGCCAGCTCCAGCTGGTCACGTTGCAACGGTTGCTTGGCCAGCGGCAGCAGTTGCAGCCACAGCGCCTCGGCGGCTTTCCAGTCTTCCTTGGCTTCCAGCGCGAGGCCACGCAGGGTCTGTTGGCTGAAAGCGAAGTAGTCGAGATTCGACGGCACGTCTTGCGGCAGCAGCTTCAAGGCACGGTCGGGCTGATGCTCGACGTTCAGGGCAAACGCCGCCTGCACGTAGGCATACAGCGCGGGCTCCTGCGCGAACACCGCTTTTTGTGCATCGAGCGCTTCACGCGTGAGCTTCGGCGGCTCACCGGCACGCATCCACATCAGGTCGTTGAGGGCCAGGATCAGCGGGTTGCCCACAGGTGCCGTGGTGCTGGTCAGCAGCTTGGTGTCCGCTTCCTGCACCAGTTCATCCAGCGACACGTTGCGCTGGGCATCGGTGGCCTGGGTCAGTTGCCAGGCAAAGTCGTCCGCCAGTTTGTCGGGGTTGGGCGCCAGCCAGTGCACCCGGCGCAACAGGCCACGGGCGGAGGCGGCGTATTCGCCCTGTGGATAAGTTTTCAGGTAGTCGTCGAAAGCGCTTTCGGCCCGTTGCAGGGCAGACTTATCCACATGTTCAAGCGACGGCGTGCCGTATTCATCGAAGGCATTTTGCTGGGCGTCGTTCAGCGCGGTGCGGGCGGTCATGTACAGCGCTGTTTCCTTCAGCCAGGGCAGCGAGCTGCTCGTCAGCCCGGCAAAACCTTTTTGCGCATCGCTGAAGCGTCCGCTGTAAAAGTCCCCGGCGGCTTTCAGGTAGGTGAGCAATGCCTGGCCGTCTGCCGATTTGATTTGGTCGGCCTCGCCTGCCGCTACGCCGTCCGAGGAACAACTGCCGAGCATCTGCAGCCGCAGCTTGGCCAGTAACTGGCGCTCGGCCTGCGGTACATCGGCCTTCACCACCTGGCTGATAAACGCGGCGGCGCTGTCATCGGCGTTGCTGCGGCAGCGGCTGCCTTCGCCGGAAAGGAAGGCTTCACCGGCGGTCTTGGCGTCGTCGCGGGTGATGCCCAGCGGGCTGAGCAGTGCATCCAGTTCGGCGGTGCGCGAGTCGTCGGGTTTGTTGTCGGGCTCATCCGCAGCCGGCATAAGCCGATACACCGGAAAGGGCACCGGGCCAAATCCTTCGGACACGTCCTGCTCGCCCAAGGCATTCGGCGCCAGCGGCATGACGTTTTTGTCCGCCAGCAACAGCCGCAGGTTGACCCGGCTGTCATTGCCGGGGCTCAGGAAGGGCAGGTTGCTGCACACGTCCAGGCTGTTGCGCGACACCCGCCAATCCGGGTAGCAAGAGTCATCGCCGCTGGCGTGGGCCTGGAAGGGAAGGGTGGCGAGCAATGCCAGTGCCAGGGGTGACAGAAGACCGATGCGCATGAAATGTCCTTGATCCTGAATCCATGGAAGGCAGCAATCATAGCGTGATCCGATGAAAGCGTCGGAGACGTCCTGCGCAAAATTCAGATTTGTCCGATTGGCGGATGGTTGGTCAAATCCATGCAAAACAGCGGGCGAATCAAGGCCTTTTGACCTAGAGTGGCGGGTGTTCGCGCAAGCGCAGGTTCAGTAGTGGGTGAGGAAGTAGAGGTGCGACGCTCTGTGGCGGAACAAGACAACAAGGCCGGGGCATTGCCCGTGCTCAATCCTGGCCTTTGGGAGAATGCCGGCTGGCTGGCTCGGTTGTGGTGGGTACCGCTGGTGGCGTTGGCCATGGCCGTGCGTTTCTATGGCCTGACCGCCTCCGCCATCTGGGGCGATGAAGGTTCAAGCCTGCTGCTCGCCGAGTATTCCCTGGAAGACCTGTGGTTTCACGCCGCACATGACGTTCACCCGCCGCTGTATTTCTGCATGCTGCGCGGCTGGATCGAGGTGTTCGGCGACAGCATTTTCTCCCTGCGCAGCATGAGTGCGATCCCCGGTGTGGTCGCAGTCGGCCTGGGAGTCTGGCTGACAAGGCTGATCGCGACCCGTCGCGCGGCGGTGCTGGCCGGGATTCTGTTGGCGTTGCTGCCCACGGCAGTGCGCTACAGCCAGGAAGTGCGGATGTATTCGCTGCTGGGCGTGTGGCTGCTGGCCGCCACCCTGGCCTTGGTGTATTGGGTCCGCCAGCCTGAGCGCAAGCGCTATCTGGTGGCCTATGCGCTGTTGATGACGGCAGCCTTCTACACCCACTATTTCACCGCGTTGTGCGTGCTGGTGCATTGGTCATGGCTGCTGTTGCTGCGCCAGCCACGGGCCGGCGGCATGCGCCTGATCACGCGTGCGGGCTGGTGGTTGGCCAACGTTGCCATTGTGTTGCTGTACTTGCCCTGGCTCCCGAATCTGCTGGGCCTGGTGCAGCACACCGAAGAACTCAAGGTGGGCGGTGATATTGGCTGGGAAGACCCGGTCAACCTGTATTCCGTGCCGTCGATGGTGTGGCAGTTCCTCATTCAGGACCCGGGCGACCACTTGTGGCGACCGCTCTTTGTGGTGTTTCCGTTATTGCTGATGGCGCTGGTCGGTATGACTGCCTGGCGCGATCAAAGCCGCTTTCGCTTTGGCTGGCTGCTGGGGCTTTTTTTCATGCTGCCAGTGCTGCTGGTCTATGGGGTTTCGTTTATTTCCCCGGTGTTTATCGAGCGTTATCTCACCGCCTACGCGATGAGTTTGCCGATCATCGTGGCGTTGGCCGTCGACCGTCTGTCGCCGCGCCTGCCGCTCGCAGCGGCGGCAGTCTTCGTGTTGTTTGTCGGGGTCGATCTGGTGGGCGTGAAAACCAACTCCACCGTCGATGAGCATGATCAATTCAACGTGGTGGTGGAGTTCGTCAATCGCAACTACCAGGAAGATGACCGCATCGTCATCAGCGACATGCTGTGGTACCTGCCCTACGTCTATTACGACGAGACCGACGCCCAGTTGCAGCTTTTCACACCGCCGACCGCCGCCGGCAAGTCCACCCGGCCTAATGCCTATGGTTTTGGCACCCTGGTGGACCAGGATGGCGGGCGCATCTACCTTGATCGCTTGTCGGCGTTACCCGCCGAGATCCAGCGTGTATGGCTGATCAGCGCCGCGGAGCCGCCGGATGAGTTTGCCCCGTTGCCGGCCGGATGGCGTCAGCTCAGCCAGCAGGACGGCGGCGGCGCGCGGGCCCGGCTGTTCGTGCTGTGTAACGCGCCAGCGGGCGTGCACCGTGAGGGCTGTGATTAATCTGCGCAATACCCGAGAGGTTTATGTTCGCCTGGGGGGCTAGACTCAGGTGAACACTCTCTCCAGGAACGCCTCATGGAATCCCCAGTCCACAACTTGCCATCGTTGTTCAAACAGCTCGGTTTGCCCGATGACCCGGTCAGCATCGAGCGGTTCATCGCGGTCCACTCCCCACTCAAGCCCGAATTGCATCTGGCGGAAGCGTTTTTCTGGACGCCGCCCCAGCGGGCGTTTTTGCGTGAAGAGATTCTGGAGGACGCGGATTGGGCGGAGGTGGTGGATGAGTTGAATTTGCGGTTGAGAGAGGGGCGAGGAGTCTAGGCCGTCAAGAGGCGGTTGCTTTCTCTGGTGGCCATTGGCGAGCGGTGTGCACAAGCGCCACGACCCTTTCTACGTCGGGCTCAAGTTGGTAAGCAAGGCGGTAGCTTGGATGAGGAATGACTTCGCGTGTGCCTGTGATCCTGCCGAGTGGGCCGATTTCTGGGTGTTTTGCCAGCCCCAGCACTGCACTGCTGAAGCGTCGATCCATATCGGCTGCGGCTTGTGGGTTTTTCTCAAATAAAAAGTCCCAGATATCCCTACGGTCCTGCGCCGCTTCCGGCGTCCAGGCAACCCTCATTCCTGATTATCTACGTGAGCACGTTTCGCAGAAAACTCAGCTTCCAAATCCTCATTGGAAATCTCTCTGCCTGCCTGTATCGAGGCGCGAGAGGCGTCTACTTTACGCTGCAAGAACGCGTCGTACTCCCGTGATTCCTGCTGGGCCTGGACAAACTGACGCATCATATCTCGCACGATTTGCGATGCAGGACGGTGGGTAGCCTCGCACTCGGCCATGAATTGGTCGCGTAGTTCCGACTCAAGCTTCAAGGTGAAAACGGCTAGTTTTGACATAAGTGAATGCTCTAGATTGGTATGTACGAAGTATATACAACGTGCATACCTGACGACGCATGTGAGCTGAGTGAGGCGACTGATGGTTGCTGACAGCAAACCACCTTTCCCCAAACCAGCTTTACTTAGCCCACGGGCCATCCACCCATCCGCAAATTTGTATCAAAACTTGACTGCATTGGATCCATCGACCATATTGATAGTTAGCAAACTAACTGTATGCGAATAATCCAGTGTCCCAGACCCTCGAACAACTCCAGATGAACATCAGCAGCAGCATGGTGGTAGGTGCCAGGACCTGGCGCAAAATCTGCCAGACCACGCTCGTCAGCTATGGCATCTCCGAAGCCTGCGCCGTGCCGCTGCTGATGATCGGCCGCCTCGGCGACGGTGTGCACCAGGTCAAGGTAGCCCAGGCCGCCGGGATGGAAAGCCCGTCCCTGGTGCGCCTGTTGGATCAGCTGTGCAGTTCCGGCTATGTGTGCCGCACCGAAGACATCCACGACCGCCGCGCCAAGGCCTTGAGCCTCACCGCGCGTGGCCGCGAGCTGGTGCAGGCAGTGGAACAGCAACTGGTGCGCCTGCGCCGCGAGGTGCTGGCGACAATCGACCCCGATGACCTGGAAGCTGCTTTGCGTGTACTGCGGGCCTTCGAAGGTGCCAATCAACATCCCATGGTTGTGAGTTCTTGAACGGATTTTTTACCGGCATGCCGCCGGCCAGGGATTGGTTCTATGGCGTAAGGACATTCGCCGCTTCAATGATCGCGTTGTACATCGCCATGCTGATGCAAATGCCGCGTCCGTATTGGGCGATGGCCACGGTGTATATCGTGTCCAGCCCGTTTGTCGGCCCTACCAGCTCCAAGGCGCTGTACCGGGCGGTCGGTACCTTCATGGGCGCGGCCGCTGCGGTGTTTTTTGTGCCGATGTTTGTGCAGACGCCTTACGTGTTGGTGGTGGTGATCGCGCTGTGGACCGGGATTCTGCTGTTCCTGTCCCTGCACCTGCGCACCGCCAACAGCTATGCGCTGATGCTGGCCGGCTACACCTTGCCGCTGATCGCCCTGCCGGTGGTGGATAACCCGCTGGCGGTGTGGGATGTGGCCGAAGCGCGGACCGAAGAGATCTTCCTCGGCATCGCCGTGGCGGCGGTGGTGGGGGCGATGTTCTGGCCGCGACGCCTGGCGCCGGTGTTCGATGACTCGGTGAGCAAGTGGTTTGCCGACGCCCAGATCTACAGCCAGCGCTTCCTCAGCCGCAACGTGCAACCCGAGGAAATCAGCACCCTGCGCGGCGGCATGGTCGCTACCTTCAACACCCTGGAATTGATGATCGGCCAACTGCCCCACGAGGGCTCCCGGCCGCAAACGGTGCGCAATACAAAGGAGCTGCGCGGGCGGATGATCCACCTGCTGCCGGTGATCGACGCACTGGACGACGCCGTGTACGCCCTGGAACACCGCGCGCCGGAATTGCTCGAGCGCTTCACGCCGCTGCTGACCGCCGCCAACGAGTGGCTGGCCAGCACGCAAAAGGATGCGCCCCTCGAACGCTGGCGTGTCCTGCGTGACCAGATCGAAGCCCTGCAACCCGATGCCGACGCCCTGGATGACCGCCATCAGTTGCTGTTCTCCAACGCCCTGTATCGCCTGGGCGAGTGGGTGGATCTGTGGCAAGACTGCCGCAGCCTGCAAGCCGCCATCCAGTGCGAAAGCCAGGACAGCTGGCGCGCAGTTTACCGCCACTGGCGCCTGGGCCGGCTGACGCCATTCCTCGACCGTGGCCTGATGTTCTACTCGGCGTTTTCCACCGTCACCGCGATCATCGTCGCCTCGGTGTTGTGGATCCTGCTGGGCTGGACCGACGGTGGCAGCGCGGTGATCCTCGCGGCGGTGGCCTGCAGCTTCTTCGCCTCCATGGACGACCCGGCGCCGCAGATCTACCGGTTCTTTTTCTGGACGGCGATGTCGGTGCTGTTCGCCAGCCTCTACCTGTTTCTGGTGCTGCCCAACCTGCATGATTTCCCGATGCTGGTGCTGGCGTTTTCGGTGCCCTTTATCTGCATCGGCACGCTGACGGTACAGCCGCGCTTCTACCTCGGCATGCTGCTGACGCTGGTCAACACCTCGTCGTTCATCAGCATCCAGGGTGCCTACGACGCGGACTTCCTGGCCTTTGCCAACTCCAACCTGGCGGGCCCGGTGGGCCTGTTGTTCGCCTTTGTCTGGACCCTGATTGCCCGGCCGTTCGGCGCTGAGCTTGCGGCCAAGCGCCTGACCCGTTTCAGCTGGCGCGACATCGTCACCCTGACCGAGCCTGCGACCCTGGCCGAACACCGCAAGATGGGCGTGCAAATGCTCGACCGCCTGATGCAACACCTGCCGCGCCTGGCCATGACCGGCCAGGACACCGGCATCGCCCTGCGGGAAGTGCGGGTGGCGCTGAACCTGCTGGACCTGCTGGCGTACTCGCCGCGCATCCTCGGGGTGCCGCGTGTGTTGTTGAACCAGGTGGTGGAAGGCGTCGGCGGTTACTTCAAGGCCTGCCTCAAGGCCGGTGAACGTCTGCCGGCCCCCAGCGGTCTGCTGATGACCCTCGACCGTACCCGCCGCGCCCTCAACGGCCAGGGCCTGCAAGGCGAGGACGAAACCCGCCTGCATTTGTTGCACGCCCTCAGCGGCTTGCGCCTGGCGCTGTTGCCCGGCGTGGAATTTCTTGGCGGCACAGAGATGGAAGCGCCGTTACCCGATGGAGCGCCTTTATGATCGGTGATCTGGATATCAGCGGGGTGTTCCTGCCCACGTTGCTGGTGCTGATGGGCATTACGTATGTGTTGTACCTGGTGGTGCACGGGCTGTTGACCCGCGTCCACTTCTATCGCCTGGTCTGGCACCGGGCATTGTTCAATGTGGGTCTCTACGCTCTGTTGCTGGGCGCAGTGGATTCACTCAGTCGATACCTCATGACATGAAAAAACCTTTTTTGACCATTGGCCGTGTAGTCCTGACGTTACTGGTGGTGACCTTCGCCTGCGTCGTGGTGTGGCGCATGGTGATGTACTACATGTTCGCGCCGTGGACCCGTGACGGCCACATCCGTGCCGACATCGTGCAGATCGCCCCGGACGTGTCCGGGCTGATCCAGCAAGTGGACGTGCGCGATAACCAGTTGGTGGTGCGCGGCCAGGTGCTGTTCTCCGTCGACCAGGACCGTTTCAAGCTGGCCCTGCGCCAGGCCCAGGCCGCCGTGGCCGACCGTCAGGAAACCCTGGCCCAGGCCGTGCGCGAGAACAAGCGTAACCGTGGCCTCGGCAACCTGGTGGCCAGCGAGCAACTGGAAGAAAGCCAGTCCCGCGTCGCCCGTGCCCAATCGGCCCTGGCCGAGTCGCAAGTGGCGGTGGATGCCGCGCAACTCAACCTGGACCGCTCGGTGATCCGCAGCCCGGTGGACGGCTACATCAACGACCGTGCGCCGCGTAACCAGGAGTTCGTGACCGCTGGGCGTCCGGTGTTGTCGGTGGTGGACAGCAACTCCTTCCACATCGACGGCTACTTTGAAGAGACCAAGCTCGACGGCATTCATGTCGGCCAGAGCGTCGACATCCGCGTGATCGGCGACAACGCTCGCCTGCGCGGGCATGTGCAGAGCATCGTCGCCGGTATCGAAGACCGTGACCGCACCAGCGGCTCCAACCTGCTGCCCAACGTCAACCCGGCGTTCAGCTGGGTGCGCCTGGCCCAGCGGATTCCGGTGCGCATTGCGTTTGACGATGTGCCGGCGGACTTCCGCATGATTGCCGGGCGCACCGCCACCGTGTCGATCATCGACGACCAACCCAAGTCGGAGAACAAGCCATGAAACGGCTTTTAGCAACCGCCGGGCTGGGGTTGTTGCTGTCGGCCTGCCAAGTGGTGGGGCCCGATTACAAGCTGCCGGACAAGGCGGCCGTGAACCGCGGTGACCTTCAGGGCCAGTTGGCCGGGGAGGGCAGCAATGTGGTGTCGGCGCCGGTGCCGGCGGACTGGTGGAAGCTCTACCAGGACCCGCGCCTGGATAAGCTGGTGGAGCAGGCCATGGCCTCCAACACCGACCTGCGGGTGGCTGCGGCCAACTTGCAGCGCTCGCGCTATCAGGTGCAGCAAGCCGAATCGGCCGGCGGCTGGAGTGCCGGCGCCAAGGCCGAAGCCCAGCGCCTGCAAGAATCGGGTGAGGCCTATTTGCTGACGGAAAAAGTCCCGGTGGCGAATATCGGCAGCGCCAGTATCAGCACCTCCTATCAATTCGATTTGTTCGGCACCTTGCAGCGCGGCATTGAAAGCTCCCAGGCCACTGCCGATGCGGCCCAGGCGGCGTCCGATATCGCCCGTATCACGCTGGTGGCGGACGTGGTGCGCTCCTACACCCAAGTGTGTGCGGCCAACGAAGAGCTGGCGATCGCCAACGAGTCCCTCGACCTGCAAGCCCAGAGCACGCACCTGACCCAGCGCCTGCGGGATGCCGGGCGCGGTGATGAAACCCAGGTCACCCGTTCGCAAACCCAATACAAATCCTTGCGCGCCGAAATGCCGCGCTATGAAGCACTGCGCCAGGCCGGGCTGTTCCGCCTGTCGATGTTGCTGGCCAGGCCGCTGGATCAACTGCCGGCCGGCACTGCCCAATGCGCCGAGCTGCCGCACATCGCGCAGTTGTTGCCGGTGGGCGATGGCGCCACGCTGCTCAAGCGCCGCCCTGACGTGCGCCAGGCCGAACGCCAACTGGCGGCGGCCACCGCGCGCATCGGTGTGGCCACCGGCGCGCTGTACCCGGACATCAGCATCGGCGCCACCGTGGGTACCGTCGGCATCCTGGATGACCTCGGCACCCCGGCCACCAACCGTTGGGGCTTTGGCCCGCTGATCAGCTGGACGCTGCCGACCAACGGCGCCCGCGCCCGCATCCACGAAGCCGAAGCCGCGACCCAGGGCGCCCTGGCGCACTTCGACGGGGTGGTGCTCAACGCTATCCGTGAAACCCAGACGGGCCTGGCGCAATACACCGCG
Organism: Pseudomonas sp. C6002; assembly: GCF_013385805.1. NCBI lineage: Bacteria > Pseudomonadati > Pseudomonadota > Gammaproteobacteria > Pseudomonadales > Pseudomonadaceae > Pseudomonas > Pseudomonas sp. C6002. Next base: position 38,660 of record NZ_JACAPH010000027.1, read on the forward strand.
CAACTGCAACGCCGCGATGCCCTGGCGGATGCCGGCGCGTCGGCCAAAGAGGCGGCGGAGCAGACGCACCGGTTCTTCCAGGCCGGCCGCGCGTCGTTCCTGGCCGACCTGCAAGCCACTCGCACCTACACCGACGTGCGGGCGCAATTGGCGGCGGCGAACACCCAGGTTGCCATGAGCCAGATCGATTTGTTCCTGGCCCTGGGCGGTGGCTGGGAAAGTGGACGAACGCAAGCCACACAAGCCAGCAAACCCTGAGCTGATTGCTATGCTTTGACAGGCGGACTTACGTGATGGTCCGCTGGTCACTGCTCGCGTTTGCTCATGGGGATTCCAATAATGAAAAACCCTTATGCTCCCGCTTTCTGGTGCGTGTTCTTCGCACTGGTGTTGCTATCGGCGACTTACTTCTACGGCATCATGCTGGCCCATCAAATCGACAAGGCCATGGTGTTCCTCGACAGCGCCAGCGCGCTGATCGCGGTGCTGTCCATCGGCGTGGTGGCCTGGGCCTCCTACCAGGGCCAGCGAATCAAGCGAAGACTGCTCGAACAAGGCAAGACCCGCGTGGCGATCTGGGATACCAAGGTTGCCCTGCGCCGGGTCGAGACGGTGTTCGACCGCTACTTCTGGGGCAGCTACTGGCAGCCGGGGCGCACCTTCCAGGAAGTCATGGGCGAACTGACCGGCACACCGCTGGAAAAAAGCCTCGAAGCCCTGAAAAAACAATGCGTGATGCTTGATCGGCAAGTCGCCGACGGACGGCATTGGCTGAATAACGCCCGGGAATTATCCGATGTGGCCACTGCGATGGCGCGAGAGCGTTACCAGCTGGATTTTTATGATCCCAAGTCGGATACGCCGGGCAATGCGGTGATTCACCGTGAGTTTGAGGTGCTGGTGTATACGTGGACGGCGCGCCTGAAAAGCTTCGACCATCAACTCGATGAGATCGAAACCGAGTATTCCTGAAATCTGTGGTGTCTGTACTGACGCCTTCGCGAGCAAGCCCGCTCCCACATTCGATCGAGTTCCATCTTTGGAATGCAGTCGAATGTGGGAGCGGGCTTGCTCGCGAAGGCACTTTACCGTTCAGCGCTGAAGTCTGCGCCTATTGAAAAATTGGGCTGCATACGCCAGCCAATGCTAATCTTCCCCGGATTTCGGCGGGCTTGAGCCGACACCCTTCGGGGTTCAGGGAAGACAGCCCACTTCACAGGATTTGATCAGGTCACTACATGAATAAGCCAGCAGTCGTTCTCTTGGGTATCGTCGTCGCCATTGGTGCAATCAGCGCAGGCGGTGCCTGGTACACCGGCAAGCAACTGGAGCCGGTGCTGCAAACCGCCATCCAGGACGCCAACAAGGAACTGCAGACCTCCATGGCCGGTGTCGACGGCACTGTGACCCTCGAACTGGTCTCCCTCGACCGTCAGCTGTTCAGCAGCACCGCCCACTATCGCCTCAAGGCCCAGGGCGCGGTGTTCGGCGAAAACCATCAGGACACCGAACTGCTGTTCGTCGACCATATCGAACACGGCCCGCTGCCGTTCTCGCGCCTGGTGTCGCTGAAGTGGCTGCCGGTCATGGCCACCAGTCACTACGAACTCGAGAAAAACCCCACCACCGAAAAATGGTTCGCTGCCAGCAAGGACGTGTCGCCCCTCAAAGGCGTGGCCAACATCGGCTATGACCGCTCGGTGACCGGCAACGTTGAACTGCTGCCCCTGGAACTCAAGGACGACAAGTCGGCCGTGAGCTTCTCCGGCGCCAACCTCGATTTCGACTCCACCGCCGAAGGCAAGAAGGTCAAGGCCAGCGGCTACATGGACAGCCTCAAGGTCTCGGTCATCGATGCCAACAACGCCAAGCTGGATGCGGAGCTGAGCGGCCTGACCATCGCCAGCAACCTGGAAAAAACCACCTTCGGTTTCTACACCGGGCAAAACACCGTCGAGCTGACCAACACCAAGGTCACCTTCGGCCCGCAGCAAGCAGTGCTGACTCTCAAGAACTTTGAGCAGAAAGACAGCAGCGAAACCAAGGACAACAACCTGGCCGGCCGCGTCGACTACAAGATCGACGAGATCGGTTACCAGGGCAAGCCCGTGGGCTCGGCGGCCATGGCCGTCAGCATGAAGAACGTCGACATCCCGTCGATGCTGGTACTGACCAAGCTCTACCAGGAAAAAGTACAGCCGGCCCAGGCCGCTGCCGCTGCTGGCCAGCCCGTGCCTGAGTTGCAACTGACCGAAGCCGAGCAGACCCTGGCCCAGGCCAACGTCGACCAACTGCTGGCTGCCAAGCCGCAAGTGGCGGTAGAAAACCTGTCGCTGAAAACCACCAATGGCGAGAGCCGCTTCAACCTGGTGGCGGACTTCGCCAAGCCGTCGAGCATGGACCTGCCGCCGGTTGAACTGGGCAAGCAAATCGTTGCGCTGCTGGACGCCAACCTGACCCTGTCCAAGCCGATGATCCAGGACGTTGCCGGCCTGCAGGCGCAGATCGGTGGTGTGACCGACCCGAAAGCCATCGAGCAGCAATCCCAGATGGCCAGCGAGATGATCAGCGGCATGGCCGTGGGTACTCAACTGGCGACCCTGGTGGGTACCGATATCGTGTCCAAGCTGCACTACGCCAACAATGAAGTGACCTTCAACGGCCAGAAAATGACCGTCGAGCAATTCATTGGTTTTGTGCTGGGCAAGTTCGGCGCGGTCAGCGGCGCTCAATAAGATTCGGCTCAAAGTGATGTAGGCCAATTCTGAACAATTGTTCTGAATTGGCCTTTTTTGTACCCCCCTCAAGGATATTGCGCCCCGGGAAAGCTTGGCCGCGTCATCAGATGCCGGCCGCCTGGAGTGTCGTGCAGGTGAACTTATCGCTACAGCTTTCCCTGGTGAGGAAGCTGACGACATGTCGCGTAATATTCATCCGTTTATCCGCCTGGCCCTGTGCAGCCAACTGCTCTGGCCCGTCGTGGCATCGGCCGATGCGGCCTATGATTCGCTGATCAACCAGGCCCGCAGTGGCAACTATGGTCCGGCCCTCAACCTGTTGCGCCAAATGCCCGCCGAGCGCCAGACGCCGGGGCAGGTCAGCGATCACCTGTTGATTGCCAGCTGGGCGCGCCAGGACGCCGAGGTGCTGACGGTCTACGAGGCCCAGGGCCGCTCACGCACCCTCACCACCCAGGCGCTGGCCACCGTCGCCCGCACCTATCGCAACCAGCAGCGTTGGGAACCGGCGATTGCCGTGTATCGCCAGGCGTTGCTGCGCGAGCCGAATAACCCGGACTTGCAACTCGGCCTGGCCCTGACCCAGGCGGACGCCGGCCAGACCGCTGAAGCGGTGCAGCGCACCCGCGCCCTGGTGGCCGCCAAGCCCGACGACGCCGACCGCCGCATGGCCCTGGGTTACGCACTGACCCGTGCCGGTTCTACCTATGACGCGCTGTTCGAATTCGACCAGGCGTTCATGCGTGCTGGCAACAAACCTGAAGTCGCCCGCGAATACATCGTCGCCCTGCAACGTGCGCGCCTGCCGGAACCGGCCCTGCGCCTCGCTGCCCGGCGCCCTGGCCTGTTGGACCCGGTCACTCAACGCCGCCTCGAAGGCGACCTGGCCGCCGAGCGCGTGCGCATGGCCGAGTTCGCGACCCGCAGTGAAAAAGAGCGGTACGTCATCGCCGACCGTGCCCTCAAGGATTACGACCAACTGCTCACCACCTGGACACCGGATGCCAACGCCCATGATGACGTGGTGCGCTGGCGCATCGACCGTCTGGGCGCGCTAAAAGCCCGGGCGCGCACCGCCGAGGTGATCCGCGACTACGAAGTGCTGAAGGGCGAAGGCGTGCAACTGCCGACCTACGCCCTGCGCTGGGTCGCTGCCGCCTACCTCGACCAGCGCCAGCCGGAAAAGGCCGCGCCGCTGTATCGCCAGGCCCTGGCGGCAAGCGATGCGGACGCCGGCGATCACGTCGAAGACAGCACCGCGCTGTTCTACGCCCTGCTCGAAAACGATCAAGTGGTGGAAGCCCGCGAAGTCGCCGACAACCTGGCGAGCACCCAGAAACCCCGGGTCGAGCTCAAGGGCTTGCCCATCGGCAACCCCAACGACGCCTGGATGGACGCCCAACAATTGGCCGCCCAGGCCGGCACCTATGGCGCCGACCTGCCCGCCAGCGAAAAAGGCCTGGAAGCCCTGGTGCAACAGGCCCCGGGCAATATCGGCCTGCGCCTGGCCCAGGCCGATATGTACCGTGCCCGCGACTGGCCACGGCGCGCCGAAAACACCCTCAAGGAAACCGAAGCCCAGGCCCCGCGCGACATCGGCCTGGAGGTTTCCCAAGGCCACACTGCCCTCGATCTGCAGGAATGGCGTCAGCTCGATGCACTCACCGATGACGTGGTCGACCGCGCCCCGGACAACCGCCAGGTACAGCGCCTCAGCCGCCTGCGGGATGTGCACGACATGGCCGAATTGCGCGTCGAGGCCTACACCGGCAAAAGCAACGGCGGCGGCGATAACGGCGCGGGCGCGGTGTCCGGCAGCCGCGATTTCGGCATCGAAACCTTGCTCTACAGCCCGCCCATCGATGAAGACTGGCGCGTGTTCGGCGGGGCCGGCTACGCCACCGCCGATTTCGAAGAAGGCACCGGCCAACACCGTTGGCAGCGCCTTGGTGTAGAGCGGCGCACCCGCGACATGACCCTCGAAGCCGAGGTCTCCAACCACTCCTACGGCTTTGGCGACAAGCAGGGCGCACGCATCGCGATTGCCCGCGACATCAATGACCAATGGCAGTACGGCGGCAGTCTCGATTACCTCTCCGCGAGCACCCCGCTGCGGGCACTGAATGCCGACATTACTGCCAACGGCGGCAGCGGGTTTATCCGCTGGCGCGCCAACGAAAGCCGCGAATGGAAACTGGCCCTGAGCCCGTCCCACTTCAGCGACGGCAACAACCGCCTCGAAGCGCTGCTCACCGGTCGCCAGGGCGTGTACAGCTCGCCGGGGGTGCAAGTCGACCTGGGCCTGGAAGTCGGCACCAGCCGCAACACCAAGGAAGACACGCCGTACTTCAACCCGCGCTCGGACTTCAGCGTGCTGCCCACGGCCACCGTCAACCACGTGCTCTACCACCGCTACGAAACCCAGTGGAGCCAGCAGTTCCAGGTGGGGGCGGGCACCTACAGCCAGCGCGACTACGGTACCGGCGGCGTTGCACTGGTGGGCTACGGCCAGCGGTTTCGCTGGAACGACGTGCTCGAAACCGGAGCCAACCTCAGCTGGATCAGCCGACCTTATGACGGTGAGCGCGAAAGCGACCTGCGCCTGATCGTCGACCTCACCTACCGCTTCTAGAAGAGTCCGATCATGCCCGTCTTGTCCCGTTGCCTGTTGGCCCTGGGGTTAATGCTGAGCAGCGCTTGCGCCCAGCAACCCGCACCTTTCACTCCACCCGCCGAGCGGCTCAAGCCTGCCAGCGAAGCGGCGTGGCCGAAGAACCATTTCCTCGGTATCGCCTACCACGACATCGAGGACCGCGACCCCGATCAGGCCGTCGTGGCCGTGCGCACCGAACGTTTGATCGAGCAGTTGGCGTGGCTGCGGGAAAACGGCTACCAGCCCGTCACCGTCGACCAGATTTTGGCGGCCCGCAACGGCGGCCCGGAGTTGCCGGCGAAGGCGATCATGCTCAGTTTCGATGACGGCTACGCGAGCTTCTACACCCGTGTGATGCCGATCCTGCGCAGCTACAACTGGCACGCGCTGCTGGCGCCGGTGGGTTCGTGGGTGGATACGCCGCTGAACCAGCCGGTGGATTTCGCCGGTACACCTCGGCCGCGTTCGGACTTCCTGACCTGGCAGCAGGTGCGCGAAATCGCCCAGTCCGGCCTGGTGGAAATCGCCGCGCACACCGACGCCAACCACAAGGGCGTGCTGGCCAACCCACAAGGCAACCTGCAACCGGCCGCCACCACCCGACGCTTTGACCCGGCGACCCATCGCTACGAAACCGAAGCCCAGTTCCAGGCGCGGATGCGCACCGACGTGACGGCGATCTCCAACAAGATCCGCGCCGTCACCGGCAAGGCGCCGCGCGTGTGGGTGTGGCCTTACGGCGCTGCCGATGGCACCTCGCTGGCGGTGGTGGGCGAGCAGGGTTACCAGATGGCCCTGACCCTGGAAGACGGTCTCGACAGCCTCGGCAACCTGATGAGCAGCCCGCGCTTCCTGGTGGCCTCCGACCCGGACGGCGAACACTACGCCAACGCCATCGTCGCGACCCAGACTGAAGCCCCGCTGCGGGTGCTGCATGTGGACCTGGACAACGTCTACGACCCGGACCCGGAACAGCAGGTGCGCAACCTCGACAAACTGATCCAGCGCGTGGTCGACATGGGTGCCAGCACCGTGTTCCTGCAGGCTTTCGCCGACCCCAAGGGCGATGGCCTGGTGCGTTCGCTGTACTTCCCCAACCGCCATTTGCCGGTGCGCGCCGACCTGTTCAACCGCGTCACCTGGCAACTGCGCACCCGGGCCCACGTGAACGTATTTGCCTGGATGCCGGTGCTCAGTTTCGCCCTCGATTCGAAGCTGCCCCGCGTTACCCGTTGGGACCCGCAAACCGGCAAGGTCGCCATCGACCCGGACCAGTACCAGCGCCTGTCGCCGTTCGATCCGAAAGTGCGGCAGGTCATCGGTGAGATCTACGAAGACCTGGCGCGCACCAGTGCCATCGACGGCGTGCTGTTCCACGACGACGCGGTGCTGTCGGACTTCGAAGACGCCAGCCCGCTGGCGCTCAAGGCCTACGCCGCCAATGGCCTGCCGGACACCATCGAAGCCCTGCGCGCCGACCCTGCGGTGATGCAGCGCTGGACGCGTTTCAAGAGCCGCTACCTGATCGACTTCACCCATGAGCTGACGGCCAAGGTCCGCAAGCTGCGCGGCCCGCAGGTGCAGACCGCACGCAATATCTTCGCCGAACCGATGCTCAACCCGGGCAGCGAAGCCTGGTTCGCGCAGAACCTTGACGACTTCCTCACCAGCTACGACTGGACTGCGCCGATGGCCATGCCGCTGATGGAAGGCCAGGACCTCAAAGGCTCCAACGCCTGGCTGGAAAAGCTCGTGGCCACCGTCAAGGCCCGCCCCGGCGCGCTGCAACGCACAGTCTTCGAGTTGCAAGCCAAGGACTGGCGCACCTCGGCCGCCCCCGATCTGGACGGTGCACAAATGGCCGAGTGGATGGGCGTGCTCAAGCGTCAGGGCGTGACCAGTTTTGGCTACTACCCCGACAACTTCCTGGAGAATTCGCCGGATCTGAAAACCGTGCGTCCGGCCCTTTCCAACCAGTGGAATCCTTGACTCATGTTCGACAGAATCCTCGCGCTTATCGTCTTGTCATTGGTATTGGGTGTGCCCCTGGGCCTGATCTTTCTGGTCACCGGGCAGTTCCTGATGGACTTCGTCTTCTTCTATCCACTGTTCATGTCCGGCTTGTGGATCGCCGGCGGCCTGTACTTCTGGCTGCACTGGGAGCGCCACTGGCCGTGGGCGGATGACACGCCGGCGCCGGTGCTGGCCGGTGAGCCGCTGATCTCGATCCTGATCCCTTGCTACAACGAAGGCGACAACGCCGCCGAGACCATCGGTGCCGCGTTGGCCCAGCAATACCGCAACATTGAAGTGATCGCGATCAACGACGGCTCCAGCGACAACACCGCCGCCGTGCTCGATGCGCTGGCGCTGAAAGAGCCGCGCCTGCGGGTGCTGCACCTGGCGCAAAACCAGGGCAAGGCTGTGGCCTTGCGCATGGGCGCGGTAGCAGCGCGCAGCGAATACCTGGTGTGCATCGACGGCGATGCGTTGCTCTCGCCGAACACCGCGGCGTACCTGGTGGCGCCGATGCTCGACAACCCGCGCCTGGGGGCGGTCACCGGCAACCCGCGGATTCGCACGCGCTCCACCTTGATCGGCCGGGTGCAGGTGGGCGAGTTCTCTTCGATCATCGGCTTGATCAAGCGCACCCAGCGGGTCTTCGGGCGGATCTTCACCGTCTCCGGCGTGGTGGTGGCGTTTCGGCGGGCGGCCCTGGACCGGGTCGACTACTGGAGCACCGACATGATCACCGAAGACATCGACGTGAGCTGGAAGCTGCAACTGGACCACTGGAGCATCTTCTACGAGCCCCGCGCGCTGTGCTGGATCCTGATGCCGGAAACCCTCGGCGGCCTGTGGAAGCAACGCCTGCGCTGGGCCCAGGGCGGCGCTGAAGTGCTGTTCAAAAATATTCGTGGCATCTGGCAATGGCGCCATCGCTACCTGTGGCCGCTGCTGTTCGAGTACTGCCTGTCCACCGGTTGGGCCTTCACCTTTTTGCTCTCGGTGATTTTCTGGGCCGTGGGCAAGGTGGTGACGCTGCCCGCCGCCATCGCCGTCGACTCGCTGATGCCGCCGGCCTTCACCGGCTTGCTGTTGGCAGTGGTGTGCCTGGTGCAGTTCGCGGTGAGCATCATGATCGACCGGCGCTATGAAAAGGGCCTGTGGAAAACCCTGTTCTGGACCGTCTGGTACCCGCTGGTGTTCTGGTTGGTGAGCCTGTTCACCACCCTGGTCAGCTTCCCCAAAGTGTTGTTCCGCCAACACCAGAAACGCGCGCGCTGGGTCAGCCCGGATCGCGGTATCAAAGCCCCCACTACGGATGTGCAGCCATGAACCTGATCCGAACCCAACAGCGCCCGGTGATGTGGGCCATCGACGTATTCCTGACCCTGCTGGCCTGGGCCGGGCTGATTATCCTGCTGGTGCGCGGGCTGGTGCCGATGCTCGACAGCCACGGCGGTCCGCGGATCGATGCGCCGATTTTCGCGGCGCTGGATACCTTGCAGATCTACCTGTGGATTGCCGTCTTCAACGCGATGGTACTGATCAGTTGGGCACGCTACCAGCAGCGACGTGGCAAGCACTTTGCCCAGCGGCGCTCGGCGGCCAAGGCCTTGAGCGACCAGCATTTGAGCGACAGCTTCAGCCTGGGGGAAGGGGACCTGGAGCAACTGCGCCGCCCGGGTGTGCTGGTGATTCATAACGACCACGAAGGGGGCGTGCAGGAAGTGACAGCCCATGTGTCCCGGCATGTGGAGCGGCCAGGGTTGAAGTTGGTAGCGGGGCAGGAGCGGACCAAGGAGGTTGGTTAACCGGGATATCGAAAAATGGGATCCAATTCACAAAATAACCGCGAACTTTTCTCATCTTTTGGCTACTAACCAGTCTTGATACCGCATTGATGGCCAAGTAATGGCAATTGTAAGCGCCATCATTGGAGGTGTATCAAAACTGTTACCGCTTGTCGGAATAAAAATTCCAATTGCAAGCGATTAAGCGTTGCATGATTTATTTATTGTTAATAATCAGCAACTTAAAGGCCTATTAAACATAACTTCCAACTAAGTCAGATTCTTGGCCGACTGGAAGTTCGATGTTAGTTTGCCGGCCCCCGCTTTTTCGACGGATCGAACATGTCTTTATTATTGCCACGGACTCGGCTGCTGCTGGGCGTTTGCCTGCTGACTTGCTTCGCACTCAATAGTGCGGTGGCGGCGCCTACGCCTGGCGACCAGGACCTGATCCGCGACCGGCAAAACCGTCTGCTGGAAGAACAGCGCCGGCGCCTTGAAGACCTCAAGGAACTGCCCGGCAAAGAAGCCAAGCCCGAAGCGCCTGCCACCCCGGCCGACACCCGTTGCTTCCCGATCAAAGACATCGAACTCAAGGGTGCCGACAGCCTGCCTGCACCGGACCGCGAGCGCCTGCTCAAGCCGTATATCGGCCAGTGCCTGGGCGTCTCCCAGCTCAACCAAGTGCTCAAGTCGATCACCGACTACTACATCGACAAAGGCATGGTTACCAGCCGTGCTTACTTGCCGCAGCAGGACCTTTCCACCGGCCACCTCCAGGTGTTGGTGGTGGAAGGCAAGCTCGAAGGCTTGAAGGGCGCCGACGGCAGCAACCTGTCCCCGCGCGAGCTGGCCATGGCCTTTCCCGGCAAGGTCGGCGAGCAGCTCAACCTGCGGGAAATCGAGCAGTTGGTGGACCAGTTGAATCGCTTGCCGTCCAAGCAGGCGCAAATGGAACTGACCCCCGGCAGCCAGGTGGGCGGCAGTGAAGTGCAGGTCAGGAATGTCCCGCAGAAGCCCTGGCGCGCCAGCCTGTCGCGCAATAACGACGGGCAGAAAAGCACCGGCGAACAACAGTGGGGCGCCGGCCTTGAGTGGGACAGCCCCCTGGGCCTGGCCGACCAGCTTGTGTTGCGCGGCGGCCACGATGCCGTCAGCGACCACCAGAAAACCTCGAAAAACACCATGCTCTACTACAACGTGCCGTGGGGCTGGTGGAACTTCAGCTACACCTACAGCGAGAGTGATTACCGCACCTTTGGCGTAACCAACGACTTTAAATTCAAGCAGAACGGCGACAACGAAAACCACCAACTGCGCGCCGAGCGGGTGATCCATCGTGACGACGTGAGCAAGACCTCGGTGAACGTCGGCCTGTCGCACCTGCGCACCAACAACTACATCCTCGACGTGCGCACCGAGCCCAGCAGCAACCGCCTCAGTGAACTGCAACTGGGCATCAACCACGGTCGCCGCATCGGCAATGCCTTCGTCAACCTCGACCTGGGCATGCAGAACGGTATCGGCGCCTTCGATGCCCAAGCTGAAAACGAGCGCGATCAGTACGGCAATCGCCTGCCCAACGCGCGCTACCGCAAATACACCGCCACCGTCAGCTACCTGCAGCCATTCACGCTATGGGGTGAGTCGTTCAGTTTCTCCAGCCTGGCCACCGGCCAACGCAGTGAAGACATTCTGTTCAGCCCCCAGCGCATGAGCCTCGGCGGCTCGGCCTCGGTGCGCGGTTTCAAAGACCAGCAGCTCACCGGCGACAGCGGCGGCTACTGGCGCAACGACGTGCGCTGGGCGCGCCCGGTGACCTGGGACTGGATGCGCCCGGCCTTTGCCGAATACGGCGCCAGCGTCGGCTACGACCAGGGTGTGATCAGCAATGGCCGCTACAACGACAACGTGCACGGCCGGGTCTCGAGCAACTCGCTGGAGTTGTTCGCCCGTGGCAAATACGTCAGCACCAGCGTGACCTTTGCCCATTCCCTGGAACGCCCGGCAGTGATGAGCGAGCGCGAAGCGCCGATCTACTTCCGCATGGATTTCTTCCTGTAATTCAACGCCCCGTTACATCGAGAATATGACAATGGATGTTCGCCACTTTGCCTTCCTGGCCCGCCAACCTTCTGCTGCGCTGAAACCGCGAGACTCGTTCTTCGGCCTGCCCAAGCGCGGGTTGGTGCTGATCCTGGCCAACGCGCTGTTCTGGCAGCCGCTGCTGGCCCAGGCCGGAGGCATTGTGGTCAGTGCGCCGGGCACCACCGTCGGCCAGGCCGGCAATGGCGTACCGGTGGTGAACATCGCCACCCCCAATGGCAGTGGCTTGTCCCATAACCAATTCAAGGACTACAACGTCGGCCCCAACGGCGTGATCCTCAACAACGCCAGCGTCCCCATGACGAACACCCAGCTGGGTGGCTACATCGTCGGCAACCCCAACCTCAAGGGCGGCGCGGCCAGCGTCATCCTCAACGAAGTCAACGGCGGCAGCCCCAGCCAACTGCGCGGCTACACCGAAGTGGCGGGCCAGTCGGCCAAGGTCATCGTCGCCAACCCGTACGGCGTTACATGCAGCGGCTGCGGCTTCATCAACACCCCCAACGTGACCCTCACCACCGGCAAACCGGTGCTCGACGCCAGCGGCCAGTTGCAGCGCTACCAGGTTGACGGCGGCGCCGTGACCATCGACGGCGAAGGCTTGAATGCCAGCAACGTCGACCGCTTCGAAATCATCACCCGCTCGGCCAAGATCAATGCGCAGATCAACGCACGAGAATTGACTGTCATTGCCGGGCGTAACGACGTCGATGCCAACAGCCTGAAAGCCACCGCGCGCGCCGATGACGGCAGCGCAAAGCCCGAGCTGGCCATCGATTCCTCGGCATTGGGCGGCATGTACGCCGGTGCGATCAAACTGGTGGGCACCGAGGCCGGCGTAGGGGTGAAACTCGACGGTACGCTGGCCGCCAGTGGCGGCGATATCCAGCTGGATGCCAACGGGCGCCTGAGCATGGCGCAGACGGCGACCACCGGTAACCTCAAGGTCACCGCGCAGAACGTGAACCTGACCGACAAGGTCTACGCCGCCGGCAATGTGCAGGTGAGCAGTGCTGAAGAACTGGTCAACCAGAAGAGCCTGGCCGCTGGCCAACGCATCGAACTCAACGCCACCACCGTCACCAACCCGGGCATCATCGAAGCAGGCGTGCAGGCCGATAACAGCCGCAATGCTACCGGCGATGTGGTGGTGAATACGCAAACCCTGAACACCAGCGGCAACGTCCTGGCCAGCCGCTCGCTGAGCGCCACGGCCACCCGGGAACTGAACAACCAGGGCGCAGTGATCCAGGGTAAAACCGTCACGCTGAACAGTGCCAGACTGACCAACCAGGGCGCCACCGCGCGGGTGTATGGCGAGCAAGCGCTGGCGATCAACGCGCCGGCCATCGTCAACCTCGGCGGGCTGATTCGCTTCGGTGCCGATCAGGCGGCAACGCTGCAAACCGATTCGCTGGATAACCGCCAGGGCCATATCCAGGTCGCGGGCGGCAGCTTGACGCTCAACAGCGGCACGCTGAATAACACCGGCGGGCAGATTGTCGCGGGCAACCTCGGTGTAACAGCGGACACAATCAACAACCAGAACGGTTTCCTGGTTGCCGACGCCGTGACGGTCAACGCCGCCCGCCTCGACAACAGTGCCAAGGGCTTGATCAGTGCCGAGAAAGGCGCGCTCAACCTCACCGTCACCAACACCTTCAACAACAGCCAGGGTCATGCCCAGGCTGGCACTGACTTGAACCTGCGCGCCGGTGACGTCGCCAACCAGGACGGCAAGCTGGTGGGTGGTCAACTCACCGCTACCCTCGGCAGCCTCAGCAACAACGACGCAGGTGTACTCAGCGCGGATGCCGGCAAGTTGACCTTGACCGTCGCCCAACAGTTGAACAACGCCAAAGGTCACTTGCAGGCCGCCCAGGGCGACATCGAACTGCACGCCGCGAGCCTGGATAACCAGGGCGGCGCCATCATCGGCAAGCAGTTGCTGCTGGATGCGCGAAGCGGGCAGATCGACAACCGCGCCGGGCGTATCGTCGGTGACCAACTGGACGTCCGCGCCGGCAGCCTCGACAACCGCAGTGCCGGGTTGCTGGCCGGTGGTGTGCCGGGTGTGAGCGTGGTGCTGAACGACCAATTGCTCAACACCCAGGGCCGTATTCAAAGTGAGGGTGACCTGCTGCTGACCGGCAAGCGCCTGGGCAACAGCGCCGGGATCCTGCTCGGCAAGGCCCTCACTGTCACCGCGCAAGACCTCGACAACAGCAGCAAGGGCGCGCTGGTCAGCAATGACGGCGACATCACCCTCAACATCAGCAACCTGCTGACCAACACCAACGGCGTGATCGACGCCGCCGAACGCAGTGTGCTGGTCAAGGCCTTGACCACCCTCGACAACCAGGGCGGCACCTTGCGGGGCAAGCGCCTGGATATCGCGGCGCAAACCCTCGACAACGACCAGGGCCAACTCCTGGCCGGCAATCAGGGCGTGAGCTACCGCGGCCAGGACCTGAGCAATCGCCAGGGCATGATCCTCAGCGGTGGTGCGGCGGTCGACCTGACGCTGGGCACCTTGAACAACCAGGGCGGCACCGTGCAAGGCGACAGCTTGACGGTGACAGCCGACAGCGTCGACAACAGCCAAGACGGTACCAAGGCCGGCGCGTTGACCGCCTTGAAGAGCGACCTGCAACTGACGGTCGAGGCCTTGACCAACCGGGGCGGCAAACTGTTCGGCAAGGAGCACGTCACCGTCTCCGGCGCCACCCTGGACAACAGCGCCAACGGCCAGATCAGCGGCAATCAGCTCAGCCTGACCTCGCGTACCCAACTGACCAACCAAGGCGGCCTGATTGAGTCCAACCAGGGCCTGACCTTCAATGGCGGCAACCTCGACAACAGCGCGGGCGGCCAACTGCGGGCGATGGAAGGCGCCAGCAGCACGCTGACGGTCACCGACCAACTGAATAACCAGAACGGCATTCTTGAATTCGGCAGCCAGGCCTTCAGCCTCAGCGCCGGGCATCTGAATAACCAGGCCGGGCAACTGCAGCACGCTGGCACCGGCGTGTTCAGCCTCAATACCAGCAGCCTCAGCGGCAGCCAGGGCAGCATCAATGGCCTGGGCACCGCCGACTGGTCGTTCGGCCGGGTCGATGGCCTCGGCCGTGTGCAACTCAATGAAGCCTTGCACTACACCAGCACCCAGGGCCTGAGCCTCAAGGCCGGCGACCGCCTGGCCAGCGCCAAGGGGCTGATCCTGGATGTCGCCAGCCTGGATAACGCGGGCGAGTTGCTCAGCGACGGTGACCTGACTGTCAACCTGACCGGCGACATGACCAACAGTGGCCGCCTTTCGGCCCAGCAAAAACTGAGCGTGGTCGCCAACAACCTCAGCCAGAACGGCGGGCGTTTGGCCGGCGGCACCACCACCCGCATCACCCTGGGCGGTACGCTGGATAACCTCGGCTACCTCACCGCACGCCAGCAACTCGACATTGCCGCCGCACAGATCAACAACCGCGGCACCCTCGGTTCACAAGGCAACGTCAACCTCAGCGCCAGCAATGGCATCAGCAATAGCGCGGACACGCTGCTGTTCAGCGGCGGCGATCTGACCCTGCGCGGGAACAGCTTCAGCAACCTGTACGGCGACGTCTACAGCAAGGGCAACCTGAGTTTCGCGGCGCTCGATGGCGGCATGGCGGCGGGCTTCAGCAACCTTTCCGGTACGGTTGAAAGCGAAGGCAATATCGGCATCAGTGCGCGGAATGTGGAAAACGCCAAGGCTGAATTCGAGTTGGGCCAGACCGTCACCACCGGCAGCCTCAATTGGCAGTGCGGCCAGCACTGCGGCGGGCACGACTCGTTCAAGCGCGGTCAAATCACCATCAACCAGACCTACCTTGAATCCGCGATCAAGGACTCGGCCTCTGCGCGCCTGGTGGCGGGCAAAGACCTGCTGATCCAGGGCGACAACGTCCAGAACCGCTATAGCCTGCTGGCGGCGAATGGCAACCTGAGCATCACCGCCAACGACCTGCTCAACCAGGGCGCCGCGACTCGCACCGGGCAGAACACCATCGTCATCGGCACCCCGCAGCGCATCGACACCGATGAGTGGGACCGGATGGAATACATCGACGTGCCCGCCTTCAACGCAGCAGTGGCAGCGGGTAATTTCGATGAAGCACGCTTTGAGGTGCTCAAGGCCCGGTCGAGCGACTGGCGTTTCTCCGAACAAAGCAACGTCACCACCTGGACCGACAACGGCGGCCCGGGCTACACCGCGACGATACAGGCCGGTGGCGCGGTCAACCTCAACGTTGCGCGCACCCTGCAAAATGGCACGTTGCACACCAACACCCTGGAGCAACTGACCGGCACCCTCGGTGACGACCAGACCGGCATCCCCGTCGGCGGCATCAACATCAACCTGAGCAAGCACGTCAACGACGCCACCGCCCAGGCGCCGAGCAGCGTATTGCCGGTGACCAGCATCGCGCCCGACGGCCGCTACGTACCCGTGGACTACACCGGCGAGTCCTTCACCCCGGTCGATCCCACCACCGCGCCCGGCTTCCAGTTGCCCAAGGGCGACTACGGCCTGTTCATCAAAAACGCCGACCCCACCAGCCACTACCTGATCGAGACCAACCCGAACCTCACCACTGTGGCGGGTTTCTTCAGCTCCGACTACATGCTCGGCAAGCTCGGCTACAGCCCCGACAACGCCTGGCGTCGCCTGGGTGACGGGCAATACGAGTCACGGCTGATCCGCGATGCCGTGCTGGCGCAAACCGGGCAACGCTTCCTCGCCGGTGGCCTGACCAGCGACTACGACCAGTTCCGCTACCTGATGGACAACGCCCTGGCCAGCAAGGACGCCTTGCGCCTGAGCGTCGGCGTGTCCCTCACTGACCAGCAAGTCGGCGCCCTGACCCACGACATCGTGTGGATGGAAAACCGCGTGGTCGACGGCCAGACCGTGCTCGTGCCGGTGCTCTACCTGGCCCAGGCCGACTCCCGCAACGTGCGCGGCAACAGCCTGATCCAGGGCCGTGACCTCAACCTGATGACCGGCGGCGACCTGATCAACGTCGGCACCCTGCGCGCCAGCAACAACCTCTCGGTGGCCAGCAGCGGCAGCCTCTACACCGGCGGCCTGATCGAGGCCGGCAACAACCTCAGCCTGCTGGCCCAGGACAGCATCCGCAATTCCATGGCTGGCGAGATACGCGGCACCCAGGTCAGCCTCACCACCCTGAAGGGCGACATTACCAACGACAACACCGCCATCCAGGTGCGCCAGGGCGCCGGCATGCGCACCCTCACCGACAGCAGCGTCAGCACCATCACCGCCCGCGAAAACCTGGCCATCGACGCTGGCCGCGACCTCACCAACCACGGTGCACTCACCGCCGGCGGCGATGCCGACCTGAAAGCCGGGCGCGACCTCAACCTGATCGCCGTCAGCGACACCAGCGAGATCCACGCCTTCAGCGACGGCGGACACAAATCCACCATCACCACCGACGTGAAAAACCAAGCGGCCACGGTCACGGCCGGCGGCAACCTGAGCATGGTGGCGGGGCAAGACGTCAACATCATCGGCAGCAACGCCACCGCGGGTAAGGACCTGAACATTCAGGCCGGGCGCGATTTCAACGTGGCGTCTGTCAGCGATGTGCACAACGTCGAAGGCAAGGAAAAAGACGGCAAGAAACGCATTAAGACCGCGGATGAGCAGACCACGCAGTTAGCCAGTGTGCTGACGGCGGGCAGGGACTTTACGAGCCAGGCCGGGCGCGACACCACGCTGGTGGCGAGCAAGATCAGTGCGGGGAATGAGGCTTATCTGTATAGCGGGGATAAGTTGAATTTGCTGGCGGCGCAGAACAGTACTCATACGTTGTATGACATGAAGGAGAACGGTGGCTGGGGCGCGAAGAAAGAGCAGCGAGACGAAGTAACCCGCACCACGAACGTTGGGACCGAGATCAAGACTGGCGGCAACCTCACGTTGATCAGCGAAGGTGACCAGCGTTACCAGGTCGCGAAGCTTGATAGTGGTAATGACATCATTCTTAACAGTGGCGGGGCCATCGTCTTTGAAGGCGTCAAAGACCTTCATGACGAGAGCCATACCAAGAGCAAGGGTGACCTCGCTTGGTTCAGCGCCAAAGGTAAAGGCAACACTGACGAAACGCTGCGCCAGAGTGAAATGATCGCTCAAGGGCAGGTCGTTATCAAAGCTGTCGACGGATTGAAGATTGATGTCAGGCAGATCGATCAGCAAACCGTTAGTCAGACCATCGATACCATGGTCAAAGCCGATCCGAATCTGGCTTGGCTCAAGGATGCTGAAAAGCGCGGTGACGTGGACTGGCGCCAAGTCAAAGAGATCCACGATAGCTTCAAATACAGTAACTCCGGTTTAGGTGCGGGCTCGCAGATTGTAATAGCAATTCTGATGGCCGCATTTGTCGGGCCGTTGGCAATGACTGCGGCTGCAGGTGCTGGAGCAGGCGTCGCTGTCGCGGCAGGTGCGGGAGCCGTAGCGGCAGGCGCTGCGACCAATGCGACGGTTAGTGTCGTTAATAATCGTGGCAACTTAGGGGCGGTGTTCAAGGATGTCACCTCTTCGGATGCTTTGAAGGGGTATACGATTTCCGGTGTGACCGCTGGATTGACCGCAGCTTATTTTGATGGCTGGACCGGAACTCATACTGATCAGGCGACTAAGCAAATAACGGGGCCACAGCTCAACACATGGACTGGTGTAGGGCAGTTTGCCGCGAACCAGACATTGCAAGGCGGTACTTCAACGCTGTTGAGTAAAGCATTGGGGCAGGGCGGCAGTGGGAGTGAGGCGCTGAAAACTGCGCTATTCAATACCCTGGCAGCGGCCAGCTTCAATGCCGTCGGCGACTACACGAAAAAGTGGAACATCGAAAACGGTTCAATTCCCAAGATCGCGATTCATGCGATGGTCGGTGGCCTCTTGGCCGAAGCAACGGGTGGAGATTTCCGTACAGGCGCATTGGCAGCCGGCGCCAATGAGGCACTGGTCGTACAGCTTAACGACATCGTGAAGGGCGACAAGACATTGTTGTCCATGAGTTCTCAACTGGTCGGTGTTTTAGCTGCGGCCACACAAAAAGATGCAGATGCTAGCAAATTGGAGAAGGGTGGCTGGGTGGCGAAAAATGCCACGCAGTACAACCACCAGCTTCACAAGTCTCAAGCCGATGCGTTGGATGAACAGCGACGGTTCCATCCGGAAAAGGCTGATCGTTTGAATGCGGCGGCCTGCGCTTTGGTTAGTTGCGCAGAGTCGATCCCGACCAACGATGAAACCTATAAGGACTTCAAGGCACTTCAGGATCGCGGCGCCACTTTTAGTGAGGAGATCGCGTTACTTGAGGCGACCGGCCAGTTTGGTGGCCGTAGTTGGCAGGATTGGAGCGACGATACGCTCAATGCTCACGGCAAGGCGGTGCAGGTCGTTGGAGCAAGCAAAGACACTGCCCTTGGCCTAGTCGGAGGGGCTACTGCATATACCGGGATGGTGATGTCGTCACCCGCATGTGTTGGCGTTGTTACCTGTGCCTTACCCATCGGCTTAGGAGCGCTTGGCACCACCTCGATGGTGGGGGCATGGGATTCTGCTAGCCGGATTACGGCGGATTTTAAATCCAATGAGCCCGACCGAGTGCTAGCTTCTTTCTTTCCGGAAACCTTTCCAGGAGAGTCGAGCGTAACGTCTGACCTGGCATGGAGCACGGCGAAATCCGCAGCTCAGGCGGCTCTGTTTGGCGGCGCGAGTAAATACTTTAATGGTAAGTTAGCTGGAGAGCTTGCCAGTGGTGCAAAAGGGCTAGGTTCTGCTGGTACGGGCACGACGGCGGGTAGTAATGTTGCAAGTACGACGCCTAAAGTTGATGTTTTTTGGAATAAAACAACAGTTCTAGATAGGACTGTTTATCAACGTAACGACCTCTTTGACCCAGAGGCCCTATCGACCTGGAGAGTACGAGGTAAAACTGTTGAAGGCTCAAACCTTGAGAGGATGGCCTCGGGTCGAGCACCAATTGGGTATGATGGGAAATCAGTTGAGTTACATCATCTCTCGCAAACTGAAGTTAATGGATTCGCTGGTACTCGTGGTTCACTTGCAGAAGTTGGTTCTGTTTTCCATAGCCAGAATAGCAGTGTTCTTCATGTCCCATCCAATGCCGCTCAAAGCTTTAGGTATACTCGTTACAAAGACTCTGCAGAATACAGAAACCCTACGACTGACTATGTTTCAGTTCCTACGGATTTGAATGCAAAAACATTGACAAAGCAGGCTAAAGAGTTTAACTCTTATCAGTCGGATTATTGGAAGTTGCGGGCTCGGAGCGGGGAGTAATTAGGCGTGGATTATTCGAGAATAATTAATCTTATTAAAGAGTCGGATTACGTTGAGTTTGCTGATTATGGTGACGGGATTGCTGATGAGTGGGTTTATAAAGCTGAAGCTCGTCTTGGGTTGAAGTTGCCTGATAGCTATAAATGGTGGCTGAAGTGTTATTCTGGCGGGGAAATATCTGGGGAGGAGATTTATAGTATCTACGAAATGGATTTTGATAGTGTAAGGGGGGGGGATATCGTTTATATGTCAATCGTTAACGGTCGAAATGGGTTGTGTGGGAAGGAGAGGCTATTTATCTGCGAACCGCCGGGTGCAGGGGAATCATTTTATTTTGCCACGGACGATGGTCTTAATGATGGAGAGTATCCTGTTTATAGGCTTGAACTTTCTGATCAAACTTCTAGTTTGTATGCGAAAAACTTTATCGATTTCTTAGAAAAAAGAATAATGTCTTTCAGTTGAATAACGATTCTGCGTTTAAAAAATGGTTGAGAAAGGCTCGGTGCAAAAGCGACAGGAGAATTAGCTAGTTCTGGTGGGAAACCCACTGTTGAGTTATTTGGTGGGAAGAATGCTCAAACTCCTGGTGCTATAAACGTGGATGTCCGAGCAGATATTCAGTCTGGTATTCGAGCGGACGCAACGAAACTTCCTTTCAAGGATAGTTCGGTGGGAGAGATTGTTGCTAGTAACCCATTCATTCCCAAGAGTGCAGGTGGTACTAACTCAATGATGGATTTTCTTCCGGAAGCTACTCGCGTGGTTGAGCCTGGTGGAAAGATATTTGTCAACGCAAATGCTGCGAACCCTTACGTGCGTAAAGGGGACGGATTTATTTAAATATTTAAAAATCCAGATGAGTTGATTAAATAAATCCGTCCCCTTTGACCCCAAAACCTTCATCCCGATAAAAAATTGAGGCCTGTCGAAAATGTTGCCATTCAAGTTTGTGGACATCCCGCCTTCATATGACGCGGCCGAGGTTTTTTATGTGCGGATTGACCCGTCCATTGGGATTGCAGAGGAATTGATAAGATCGCTGTATTACCTGCTTTGGTTGCCGGGGTATTTTGGATTTAACTGGGATGCCTTATATGATTGCTTAAGAGATCTTAGCTGGATTCCATGCCACAAAATCGTCCTTGTACATGTGACTCTTCCAGAATTGCCAAGAGAGGATCTACAGGTATACCTTGAGATTCTACGTGATGCGGTCTTTGATTGGATTGGTGACGAAGGGCACGAGATAGAAGTAGTCTTCAGAGAAATTGATAGGCTTACGGTCGAGGATCTGCTAGACAAATAGCTTAAGCCGCTGGTGCAAAAGCAACTGGGGCCGCTGGCGGTGACGCTGAAAAGATTGTCACAGTCAGCAAAAGCCGCTTTCCTGAATCAGCGCAACACATCGAAGATGCTATTGACGCGGGTAAGCCTGGTACTCTGACCATAGATCGCGCGAATGCAGCATCACGCAGGCGTGACTCTTTGCGCGGTACTGAAACCAAGCCAGGCCTTGATCGTGATGAATATCCACCTGCAATGTTTCAAGAGGGTGGTCAAGGTTCCTCCGTAAGACATATCAACCCTAGCGACAATCGCGGGGCTGGTGCCTGTGTTGGTGCTCAATGTAGAGAGTTACCAAACGGAACGAAGATTCGAATAGATGTGGTGGATTAGAATATGTCCAGCTTGGAAAAATTGTTATCGAATGCAAGCTCATCTTTGAGTGATCATGCGCCGGAAATTTCTGGGCCGTCACATAGATTGGCCGGTGCTTTATCTGATCAACTTTTAAGGATGCTGGTTCAACGCAATGGCTTCTACGCCCTAGAAAGCGCTTTACATGTGTTTCCCACACATTCTAGTCAGGACGAAATTGGTCTTCGTGATTGGAATGAAGATACTCTTTGGCGCGGTGCTTATAAGGGTATTGCCGATGGTTGCTTATTTTTTGCTGAAGACATTTTCGGTGGGCAGTTCTGTATTAAAGATAACAAGATTTATATTTTTGACCCGGAAACCGGGGCACTAGAGTATTTGGCCGACGATATTGAAAGCTGGGCAAAAATAATACTTAGTGATTATGAGGCGCTCACGGGCTACCCGTTAGCGCATCAATGGCAAAAGAAAAATGGTCAGCTTCCCACAGGAAAACGTTTGTTGCCGAAGGTGCCATTCGTGCTGGGAGGAGAGTTTGTGCTGGATAATATGTATATGGCAGATGCTGTGGAGGGGATGAGGTTTAGGGCTGATATTGCCCGCCAAATTAAAGACTTGCCAGACGGAGCTGAGATTAAACTAAAAACTGATAGTTAAGTGGTTAGAGTTATATGAAGAAGTCTGTGTAGACCATCATTATTGCGAATGCGGGTATTGGTGGTCTAGCCCCTATTTACAATAAGCGTAAAGGGTGCGAACTTATTTAAATATTTAAGGTAAAGGTAAGGTAAAGGGGGCGGATTTATTTAAATGTTTAAAGCTCCAGATGAGTTGATTAAATAAATCCGTCCCCTTTGAACTCTATTCACCCCTCAATAAATTACCCATAACAGCTTGATATATGAGCCTAGGAGTTATCTTGAAGAATCTTTTGCTAGCCTTCTTTTCAACTTTGTTCCTGAGCGGCTGCGGCTCCACTGCCTATGAGAAGCCTATTCCTTACGATCAGGCAACCACCGCACGCATCCGTCTTTTCGGTAATAACGGTTTGCCGGTTGCCATCAATCCAGGACAAGACTGCACTTCGAGTAAAGAACCTCTTTATGCCTACGGTTATACCGTTGCGGATAAGGTCAATTCCACCTTGGGGCAACACACCAAACGAAGTGTCGGAATGCCTGCTTCCTGGAGAAGTGATCACCTGAGCTACGGCGAGTCTTACGCGGAGTTTGTTATACCCGCGGGTCTACCGTCTGTAGTCGTGATGAAAATGCTTACCGGCGAGGCGTTTTGTGTGCCGGATCCCCGCGTGTTTGTTCCTGAGGCGGGTAAAGACTATGAGGCATACCTTCAGAGGCAAGGCGGGCAATGCGGTGGGGTAATTCGGCTGCTCTCCGACGTAGGGTGTAAAGGGGACGGATTTATTTAAACAATTTAAAACTCCAGACGAGTTGATTAAATAAATCCGTCCCCTTTGACCCCTGCTCTTCTGCTAAGAGTTACCGCTGAGGGAGGGGCAGCAATGCCAAATCGTCTAACAGTCCTAGTTAAAGATGGGAGAATAGGTAATGGACAATGAAGAAGCGCTTAAAGTCATTGACAGTATGATGTGGGTAAAGAAAGCCTCAATTTTCCTTCTGTTGCTTGATTATGCTCTACGTAACCTTGACTCGGCGAGTGATACGCAAAAAAAATGTCAGGAGGCAGTTGATAAGTGTTGGCGATGGTTGTCTGATCGAGGGCTCAGTGCTGATGAATTAGCATATTATCTAGACTCCGATGATATGCAGAGCGGACCGCTGGCAGAAGGAAATTTTGCATCTGAAAGCGTAGAACAAAATAGTTTAATTTTAATATTGTTGGTGATCGGTTTTTTTGCCAATAAGGCCTATAAGATTGTAGGGCTACAAGAGCAAATGTCTGAGCCGGTATGTGAGGCGGACGAGAGCTCTGCTGTATATATTGTTGATTATATTGAACGGATAGGCTTGTCTGATAAGTTGAGTGTTTATCTATCTGCACACGTTTTGGAAAATAGGGGGCAATCCACGTTTTAATGCTGGCAGAGTTGCTCTTTAACGTAAAGGGGAAGGATTTATTTAGGACGTAAAAGTGACGGATTTGTTTAAATATTAGATTTAAAAACTCCAGCTAGGTCGATTAAATAAATCCGTCCCCTTTGCCCACTGAGAGCTTGGATCCTCGCACAGTTAGCTACGTTGAGAGCAAGCTTGGTGTGAAAATAGGTGAATTAACAAGTTTTTGCAGGAATTCTGCTGGTGCATGTGCAGAGGTATCAGCAGTAGATAAGCTTGTCAGGTCAGGAGGGAATCCAGAAAATATCAAATTCACACAGGCTTTACGTCCTAAAACCATCAGGGATGAAGGTGGATACACCCCTAAAGCAGTTATAGAAACATTCCCGAATTGTAAGGTGACTTGGCCGGGGAATAAATGATGGTTATTGATGAACAATGGGTTCCAGGATTTGGAGAAATTGTTACTTGGTTTGCGATGGACAAAGCCGGTGCTATTGCCGTCATGGTGAATAACTGTTTTGGATCGTTACCAAAGGTTTTGTTGGAAGTTACAGCTGTGGAGCAGAAGCTTGATAGCTTAAGTGAGTACTTGTGGGAAGGGTCTGGTGATTACGAAGAATATCCGAAAGCTAAAAACGGTAAAACAATTCTTGATTTATACTCTGCCTGTGCATATCGTCACCTAGACTCTAGGGCTGAAGTGGAACGATGGATAGCGGATCGATCTTCACTCCAAGCCAGGCTGACAGAATATAACCTTCCAGCAATTAAAGGTGTCTATATATACCATGCTATAGAAGGTAGTGTGTCTGGGGAGGACTTCCCTTCCGGTTATGATGGAGAGTCTAAAATGGGGGACTATTTTCGCTACTTAATCCCTAGCGTTAAGGCTGGTATAGAAGATATTCCTTTTGAGCTTAGGGGGATAGTTGTTGTTTCTGATAGTCTGGAATTTTCAGATGTGAGTTTTTGGTCTGGAAGTTCTATTGATGAGCATTTCTCTCGTATGTATTGACGTAAAAGGGGCAGATTTATTTAAATATTAAATTTAAAAAACTCCAGATGGGTCGATTAAATAAATCCGTCCCCTTTGACCCCAATCCAATAACTTCCCAGTTATTGACTTCCAGCTCGACACTAATGTGGTGAGTTTGAAAACGATTGATACCCGAGGTAAAGGGTGGTCTTATGACATGAGAACCCATATGGACACCTTGCAAAGTTCAAAAATTACCGTGGATGGCGTACCGGCAACGAAAATTTTGGACATCCGAGTTCAACCGGGCGGAATGGCTGACGCGAGCAAGCTTATAGAGTATGGAAAGCAACGTAATATTACTGTGATTATTAAAGAGTTCGGTGGCTAATCATATGGCTGAAATTGAAATTGTCTTTAGCGAGAGGCTACATGATGGCGCTTCAGTTGTATGGGGGCGGCTAATACAACAGCTCAAAAACTTTAATGAGGATACCGTCATTGATGGCTTTACCGGCAAGAAAATAGGGTTGGCGGACGTTTCGAATTACTTGAAGAAAAACAAGTGTCAGAGTTTTTTTATTGAGCTGGCAAACGGTTCTGTCGAGTTTTCGTATGTGGCAGATAAAGCGTTTTATCGGCTTGATATGAAACACCTGGCGAATTCGATTGAAGTTGCACAGACCTTGATTGAAGCTTTAATCGATGAGCCCGGCTTTGTTCAGGCTCGAATTTACGACGCCGAGTATGATCGATGGCAAAATGCCGAGAGTCTTACGCTCTTTGAAGTTGAGCGCGTCGAACACGCTCATCTGCCCAAGAAAAGTAATGGGCTGCCTTTTCCGCTGACCCAAGAGGTCGTAGATATATCAAAAAATCCTGGGCGTTGGGTTTTAAGAAACGGCTACATTGAGGCGGTTGGCGCTTTCATGTGGGTAAGCAAATCCTTGCTTCAGTTAGTGGGTGTCGACGAAAAGAAGTTAATGGATATCGACTGCTTTGCAGTAGAAGATTTGGGCGGCGTTTTGAAGATTGCTGCCTATAACCAGTGCTTCACTGCAGCCGTAGGGGCTCAGGCAGAGAGGCAGGACTTGCTGAGAGAAGTTTTGTTTAACGCGTGAATTAGAGCGAGAATCGGGCGCGGGAAATAGGGTTCAGGCCACGGTTTTCTAATTAAAGTATTAATAGTGGTCTGACCCCCTATTTCTCGGTCGATGATATAACAGCGTAAAGGGGGCGGATTTATTTAAATATTAAAAATTTCTTATGAGTTAATTAAATAAATCCGTCCCCTTTAACCAAGTCAATAGAGCCATTGAATATGGTCAGAGCAAAGGCATTACGGTAAAAATTACCAAGGTGAATTAAGATGAACGATGTCGTGAAAACAGCCTGGGCGGATGCAGGAGTCAATAAGGAATTCATTTACGTTAAAACTTATTCTGGCTATCGGAGTAGTCGAGCTGATCCACAGGGTGTCGAGCATCACGCCAGCCCTGAAATCAGTGATCAAGAGTTAGGTGTTGTGGTATTGGATGCGTTGGCCCATAGCCGATTTGTGCTTCCCGAGCCGCGTAAGGATGTTTGGATTCACCCCGAAGCTACGTTTGATATGGATTTATACGACTACGACTTGACCAGTCAACGATATGATCAATGGGTTGGCAGTACTTGGGAGCGCTATAGCTACAAGAGTAAGCGTGCATTATTTAAAGATATGAAAAAATGCAGTATCGAAAGTAAGGGGGACCAGATAACTATTCGTCCTAGCCATCACGAAAAGCTAGAAGCCTGGAGTGGTAAGGGACTAAGTGAGAGTGACTATGTCATTATCCCCGGCGGTAGTAGTCCTTCCGATGTAGGTGCGGCCTTACGCTTGGCTTTTAGTCGGTGCACCTAATACGTAAAGGGGACGGATTTATTTAAATATTAAATTTAAAAAACTCCAGATGGATCGATTAAATAAATCCGTCCCTTTGACCCCGTCCCCTTTGACCCGTTTACTCAGGATGGATCGGTATTGAGTCTGCGACTGATGACATGCAGCAAATCACACCCATCGCGCAGCGGAATAGCCAGCAATTGGGCGAAGTCTTGAAGCACCACAGCATCGCTGCTGAGCTGTTCGCGAAAGGCCAGGTTTTCCAGCAGTTGGGTGACGGCGCGAATCCGGTACACGGCGGCGTCGTGGAGGACGTCGAGGGGGGCATGGGTGTCGATAAGCAGGGCGGGGACGGTGCAGTCGTGGCCCGTGAGGGGCATGTATCGATTCATTGTCAGTACTCTGTTGGTGGATTAAGCCACCACTCATTCGTCGCCAAACGAATGGGTGGCAGCTGTACGCAGGTTGGCGAACCGGCAACAGAGTAAACCGGCAGACCCGAAGGTCTCCCACGCACAGCCGCCATATCATGCACAGCTTTGCGGGTGCAAAAACACCTGCATAGAAGCGGGGTGCTTTTGCGCTCTGTTGTCAGGTCGCCAAACCTGAATCGCCATGTGGGCGACGGCCCGGACTATAAGCCCGCACCCAAACCCACGCAAGGCAGCAAAGTACTGGCCCAATCACAAGGCCTCATGTCTTCACCCCCATTGCCGACACACTGGCGTTGATTAAACGCATCCACCCACCACCAACATTAAAGGACTGATGTGAAAAACCTTCTCCTGATTCTCCTCTCCACCCTCATCCTCGGTGGCTGCGTCAGCCAGCCCCTCACGCCCGAGCATCGCGCACAGGTCAAGACGGTCAAAGTGCTGCCCGTAAAGTGGGAAAAGAACATGGTCTACATGGGCCGTGAACAAGCCTGGGGTGCGGCCCTGGGCGCCGGGCTTGGTGCGGGCGTCGGCATGGCCAGCGGCGCGTCCAAGCTGGGCACGGCGGCCTTGAGCGGCGCGGGGTTTGCCGCCGGCATGAAGGCAGGGCAACTGGCCGAGATGTCGACGCCTGCGGCGATTCTCACGGTGATGGACGCCGAAAATATCGACTTGGGTGTGTTGCTCAAGCAGGCCTTCATTGATGCCTTGGGTAAGACCTCATCGCTCAAAGTGGTGGGTGACGACGAGCCGGCCGATGCGCAGATTCAACTGACGGTAGGCGAGTGGGGCTTTCGCCTGACCCAGGGTTTCAGCAGCGTGGTCTACCCGACGCTAACCGTGGTGGCGCGCATGGACCGTGGCGACGAGATGCTCTGGCGCACGGTGGAGTCGATCACGCCGTTCAATGGCCAGAATGTCTACGGCTACACGCCGCTCACATATCGCACTGATCCTGAGGCGTTGCGCCGCGCGTTGACGGGTATCACGCAGATCTCCGGGAGTTATTTGGTGAAGGAGCTCAAGTAGACCAGCGAGAGGTCGCCGCGTGGCTTGCGGTGGCTGATCCTGACGCGAGCAGTTTGATAGAACCCGCCGAGCACCTTGAACATTTTGTATATCCCATTGTCTTTACCCCGCCCACCCGCAACCGGTCGGGCTGCATGGACTGCAGCGTTTTCAAATGACATTAAGGATTAATGTGAACCTCGCCCCCCAAGCCTCTTTTCTGTCACCGCCCGCTGTGGTGCACAGGCGCGCGCCTGCGTTTCAGGAAGGCACCCTGGGGGAATGCATTCGGATCAATTGATCCCTCGCTTAGCACACCTACTGCCGCCGGGCCTATTGGCGGCTTTTAATGTAGTTCATGGAGTTTGAAATGAAGCGTAAGCAGTTCCAGAAAAGCCTGTTGGCACTCATGGTCGGCGCAATCAGTACGCAAGCGCTGGCGGTGGAATTCGACTTGGGGCAGGGCAAGAACATTTGGGTCGGCGAGACCTTTAATGAGTCATTGATTATCAACGGGACGTTCTCCGAAGTAGTGGTGCCGACCACCACCAACCCTGCCGGACTGGGTGTGGCCAACACCACTATCCAGGGTTCGTTGATCAACCGTGCCGACATCACTCTGGATTCCCAGGGCGCCGCCATCCGTGCGATTGCCCTGGACCCGCTTTTCTGGTCGGGCCCGCAGAACCTGAGCCCGGGAACTGTCACCGGGGACGTGGTCCAGGCGGGCAACATTCTTATGAAAAATGGGGGTTACGAGGGGCTTGAGATCGGCGCGACGACCATCGGTGGAAGTGTCATCAACTCCGGCACCATCCGTTCCACGCTGCCCCTGACGCCGCCGGCTTCACCTTCCTACGTGGATGGCGGCGAAGGCATTTACCTGCATGGCACCACCATCGCCGGCGACGTCTCGAACACCGGTGTGATCGACATGAACGGTGATTACGCCATCGGCCTGATCCTCGACCGTCAGAACAATCTGGGGACCACCGTCGGCGGCAAAATCCTCAACGCCGGCACGCTCAAGGCGACGGGCGAGGGCGCCTGGGGCATCGAGGTGGAAACCGACACCAACCCTCTGCGCATCGAAAACAGCGGCCTGCTTTCTGCCAACGGCAATGACGCCAAGACGGTGATGTTTCTAAACGGTAAGGTCGACTACATCCTCAACACCGGCACCGTCGAGGCCACGGGCACCAACGCCAATGCCTTCGAGTTTGCCGGGGCAACCTTTGCCCAGAACAGCGCGACCGGCGCGCGCGGCATCGTTAACCGCGGCACGATCAGCGCCGATGGTACAGCCATTCATGTAGATGCCACGGACCAGACCTCGGCGTTCGAGATCAACCAGCAAGCCGGCGAAATCCGCAGTAACGCCGGCATCGCCATCGACGCGGCAAACCTGGCCACCTTGAACTGGACGGGCGGCAAGATCATCGGCGACGTGCTCAACGTCAACGCCGTGAATATCGCCGGCCAGGCCGATTTCACCGGCAGCCGCATCATCGCGCCGGTATCGGTCAACTCGGGCTCGCTGAACCTGTCGGCGCCCGGTACTGCGATCACTGGCAACCTCAACGTTGCTAGCGGCGCAGGTATTGATATGCACCTGGCCGACAGCGTAGTGCCGACCACGCCGTACCTGACCGTCAACGGTGCAGCGAATTTCGCCCAGGCTTCGAAACTGACCGTGAGCGCCAAACCGGGCGACTTCGCCAGCACCAACAACGGCACTCAGTACACCCTGTTGCAAGCCACCAGCGTGCAAGACAATGGCCTGTCTGTGGCCAGCTCGTCCTCTCTGCTGAACGTGCTGAGCTACTCGGCCGACGCGCAAACGGTCAAGGCCGTGGTGGCGGTTAAAGACAACCAGCAAGTGCAGCAGGAGCTCGCCGCGGTGGGCGCCGGCGCTGCGTCAGCGACGGCGGTGAACACCTTTAAAAACGACGTACTGAGCGGACTCAATCAGAACGACCCAGTGTTCCAAACCCTGGCTGACGCCGGCACAGCACAGCAGCTTGCTCAGGTCAGCGAACAACTCAAGCCGGACGTCAATCGCGGCGCCCTGGACGTGGCGTTGTCGGGCCAGACCGTGGTCAACGGCGCGATCTTCAACCGCCTCACCGACCAGCGCGAAAGCCACCAGGTCGGCGGCGTGTGGGTGCAGGGCCTGAGCAGCAACATGGACCAGGACGGGCGTGGCGGCAACAACGGCTACTCGGCCAACAGCAGCGGCATGGCCGTGGGTGTGGACGGGCGCTTGAACGACACCACCACGTTGGGCGTGGCGTACAGCTACCTTAACTCCAACATCCATTCCGACCTCGGCAACAAGACCGACGTGGA
This sequence comes from Pseudomonas sp. C6002, assembly GCF_013385805.1. Lineage (NCBI taxonomy): Bacteria > Pseudomonadati > Pseudomonadota > Gammaproteobacteria > Pseudomonadales > Pseudomonadaceae > Pseudomonas > Pseudomonas sp. C6002. The sequence goes on from NZ_JACAPH010000027.1 coordinate 68,678, forward strand.
GGGCCATGCGCTGTCGCTGTACGGCAACTGGTCGCTGCAAAACTGGTTTGTCGACGGCAGCCTCAGCTATGGCCATAACGACAACGACAGCAAACGCCATATCGCCGGCACCACAGCCAAGGGCAGTTACGACAGCAATGTGCTGTCTGCCAGTGTGATCGGCGGCTACAGCTTCAAGCCGTCGCAGGCCGTGGTGATCGAGCCGCGCGTGGCAGCGCGTTACGCCAACGTGCGCATGGACGGTTTCGACGAGAAGGGCTCCTCGGCCGCGCTGAGCACCCAGTCGCAACGCTATGAAGTGGGCGAACTGGGCGCAGGCGTGCGCTTGGCGGCCAACTTGCCCATGGGCGCCGGCAGCCTGCAGCCGGAAGCAACCTTGATGGCGTATCACGACCTGATGGGTGATCGCGTCGCACAAACCTCCAGCTATGTGCTCGGCGGTTCTGCGTTCACCGTCACCGGCGCTTCGGTGGCGCGTGACAGCTATGAAGCCAGTGTCGGCGTGAACTACCAGGTGTCGGACTTTACCGTGGGTGCCAGCTACACCCGCCAGGCCCGCAGTGGTTTTGATGCCGATGGGGTCATGCTCAAGGCGCGGTACGCGTTTTAAGTATTACGGCCGATAGAAAACGGCATCGGGCTGCGGTTCTCCCACGTAGCCCGAGCCAGATTTTTAAATGTGCTCAAGGAAGTAACCCATGAAAAAGACCTCACTCTTAATCCTCGCCCTGGCCTTGGCCGGCTGCCACTCCACTGCCAGGAACTCCTCGCCAAGCCTGCTGACGGACGGCGTCCAGTTGCAGCAAAAAAAGGTCGAGGTGGACGCCGAACACGCCAAGGTCATCATGAAGGCAACCGGTTTTACCTATCCGGTGCAGTTCTCCGTACGCCGTAGTTCCGATGCAGATCAGCGTCCGGAAATCCTCGGGACGGTGGTGGATTCCGGCCGTGGCAAGGTATTCGGCTGGATCGCCAAGATGAACGAAGTGGGCAACAGCGCCGTCGCCAAACGCTTCCCGCAGTTGGAAGTGCAGGCTGACCCGGGGCAGCCCTTTGAAGTGATCGGCGAGTCACGGGTCTACAACGCCAACTATGTCGGCCTCGTCAAAACCTATGTGTATGAGTGCGGCCCCATGAGTTCGACCTTCAAGCCTGAGAAGCAAAAGGTTTACCTGGTGGAATTCGTGATTATCGGGAAGGGCTGTGAGCAGCATGTGTATGACGTAACTGCGCCTAATGAGCGTGTCCCGGTGGCGACTGTGGCGGCGACAGGAAATATTCCGTCGCTCTAAGTTGCTTTAACCCGAATCGCCAGCCCCTTGCGTCTGACCTTGTGAACGGATCATTCATTCACGAGGTTCAGCCCATGTCCCGTCCTCTTCTGCTGTTGCGTCCTGCCGCCCAAGGCTTCACCGTGACCCTGCTGGTGGCGCTTGCCGGGTGTGGGCTCTCTTCATCCCGTGACGTGGCCAAGCCCGCTGAGTCGGCGCCTGTCGTGGAGGTGCAAAGTGAGCCCGCCAGCGTCCAGGGGGCCATGGTCAAGCGGATGGTTGCGCCTGCACCGATGGCGTCGCGATTGGTCATGAACGACTCGATCGCCATGCAATACCAGACCGAGCCTCGGGAGCACTATCAGAACCTCCCGGACAACCCGATTCGCAGCGTTGCCGAAACACCGGTCTCCACCTTCAGCGTCGATGTCGACACCGGCAGCTATGCCAACGTACGACGTTTCCTTAATCAAGGCAGCCTGCCGCCCGAAGGTGCTGTGCGACTTGAGGAGATGGTCAATTACTTCCCTTATGACTACGCCTTGCCCACCGACGGCTCGCCCTTTGGCGTGACCACTGAAGTGGCACCGTCACCCTGGAACCCCCACACCCGACTGTTGCGCATCGGCATCAAGGCCTCGGACCGCGCGGTGGCAGACCTGGCACCGGCCAACCTGGTGTTCCTGGTGGACGTATCCGGCTCGATGAATCGCCGCGAAGGCCTGCCTCTGGTCAAGAGCACCCTGAAATTGCTGGTGGACCAACTGCGCGACCAGGACCGCGTCTCGCTGGTGGTCTACGCCGGCGAATCGCGGGTGGTGCTCAAGCCCACCTCGGGCCGCGACAAAACCACGATCCGCAATGCCATCGACCAACTTACCGCCGGCGGCTCCACCGCAGGCGCGTCGGGGATCGAAATGGCCTACCAAATGGCCCGCGAAGGGTTTATCGACAAAGGCATCAACCGCATCCTGCTGGCCACCGATGGCGACTTCAACGTGGGCGTCAGTGACTTCGACAGCCTCAAGCAAATGGCCGTCGACCAGCGCAAAAGCGGCGTGTCCCTGACCACCCTCGGCTTCGGTGTGGATAACTACAACGAACACCTGATGGAACAACTGGCCGATGCCGGTGATGGCAACTACGCCTATATCGACAACCTGCGCGAAGCCCGCAAAGTGCTGGTGGACCAGCTCAGCTCAACCCTCGCCGTGGTGGCCCGGGATGTGAAACTGCAAGTGGAATTCAATCCGGCGCAGGTCAGCGAATACCGATTGCTCGGCTATGAAAACCGCGCCCTGAAGCGTGAGGATTTCAACAACGACAAGGTCGACGCCGGAGAAATCGGTGCCGGGCACACGGTGACCGCGTTGTATGAAATTGTCCCGAAGGGTGAACAGGGCTGGCTGGAGCCACTGCGCTACGCATCGGCAACCAAGGCTGACGGTAAAACTGATGAGTTGGCGATGTTGCGGGTACGCTACAAACCAGCGGAAGGCGGCGATAGCCGACTGATCGAACACCCGATCAGCAACCAGCACAGCGGCAAACCCAGCGACGACCTGCGCTTCTCTGCTGCCGTGGCCGCCTTCGCCCAGCAACTCAAGGGTGATGGCCGCTACACTGGCAGCATGAGTTTCAAGGACACGGCCGCACTGGCCCGCTCCGCTCGGGGCGACGACCCTTTTGGTTTGCGCGGCGAGTTTGTGCAACTGGTCGAATTGGCCCAGAGCCTCCAGGCCCCGGCCAAACACTGATCCACCTCAAAGGAGTGCGCCACCTGATGGATTCACCCAGCGACGAAGCCCTGCTGTCCCGCTACCGCAGCGGCGACGGTGCAGCGTTCGAGGCCCTGTATGCGCGGCATCGACAGGGCCTGTACCGTTTTCTGGTGTCCTTGAGCAACAAGGCCGAACTGGCCGAGGAAGTGTTCCAGGACACCTGGCTCAGCCTGATCCGCAGCACCAGCGAGCCACAGGGCCGGGCGAGTTTTCGCACCTGGCTGTTCCAGATTGCCCGCAACCGCCTGATCGACCACTGGCGCAAGCACGGCATCCACAACCCGCTGCACGAAAGCTACGATGAGCAGCTTCACGGCCAGCCCGACGACAGCGCCGGGCCTGAGCAACTGCTGAGCCTGAGCCGTGATCAGGCGCGCCTGGACAGCGCACTGCAAGACTTGCCCGAAGACCAGCGCGAAGTGTTCCTGCTGCGCCTGCATGGCGAGCTGGAAGTGCCACAAATCGCCGCGCTCACCGGCGCCCCACTGGAAACGGTAAAAAGCCGCTTGCGTTACGCCCAGCAGAAACTGCGCCGACTGCTGGCCGAGGAGGTACCCGCATGACTGACCCCCGACATACCCAGGACTCGAACGACGAGCTGCTGATCGAGCATTTCCGTCAACACACCAGCGGCGAGCCGCCGGCTTCCCTGGACGCCTTCATCCTGGCCACCGCCCACCGTGAAGCACCGGTGCGGCAACCCGGCCTGTGGCAGCGTTGGTTACAGGCCTGCCAACGACCGCGCTGGCAGATGGCGTTTGCCACCGTCGCGGGTGTGGCCCTGATGATTGGTTTGGTAACGCGCTCGCCGGTGCCGCAGCCGGAGTTATCCACAGGGACTTACGCGGCCGCCCCGCAGGAACTGGCCCGTCCGGCCCCGGCAGCCGCGCCGATGGCTCGATTCTCCGTGGCTCCGCAGGCTGACAGTGCGCCGCAGGTGCAGGCAGAAGTCGCGGGTTCGCTGGCGGATGAGCCGGTGGCGAAGATGAGCAAGCGCTCGGCTGTTGTGCTGCCGCCATTGGAGCAAGGGCTGCAGGAAATCCTGCGGTTGCGGCAGGCGGGAGAGGCGAAGGCGGCGGATGAGAAGCTGCTGGAGTTGCATAAGCGCTTTCCCAAGGAGGATCTGCCGGCGCGGTTGGAGGCGTTGAAAAATCCTTGAGGTGGAGGTCGCCAGTCGGTGGTTGACGAGAGACTTCCGGCCTTTATAATCATTCGCAACACGGCCCCTGTCGGTTGATGCGCTTCGGTGCAGCAATTGCTCAGGGGTTTTTTATTGCCTTGTTTTTTTCGATTACCAATCGCGCTCCTGCCAGTGGTGATCCACTCCCATGCCCTCCAAATTCAGATCAAGGTGGGACAAGTCTGGAAAGTCATTCTCCAATAGTGCTTTCAGCCGTCGTCCCCAGCTTGATGACGGATTGATGATATTCATCAATTGGTGAGTGAGGCTTTAGATCGCTCTGTAACGATCATTCCGCGGGCTATCAATATCTCAAGTTGGTCCTGGTAGCTCTGCCAAGGCTTAGGGTAACCCTGGATCATTGGTGCATCACTTTAGGCATGTGCGAGTCCCTCCAGCTTGAAATCGATGCAAGCGCCCGCCCTTCTATGTGTGGCGTCACTCGGGCTTTCACTTTGCTGTTCGAGGAACTTATGGTCAGCCAGAAAACTGTTACTTTATTTGCATCTTCCTCCTTATCTTGCGCCCACAAAAAAGCCCCAGGCCTTTCGACCTGGGGCTTTTTCATCTGTATCTGGTGCACCCGGCGGGATTCGAACCCACGACCCCTGCCTTCGGAGGGCAGTACTCTATCCAGCTGAGCTACGGATGCTTGTGCGGGCGACATCATACCCATGTCGACCTTGGGCGTCCATGCCGCTTTTCGCCCGGCCACCGGTAGGAATACGCGCCGCTGACGCCCTGTGCCGGGCATCTCGGCGCAATACGGTGGAACTCGCCCGAAACACGCTGATCAGAATAATCGAGCAAATGCGCCGTTTTCGTTCTTTTTTTCGAACAGACTATTGCCCTGCACCCCCATTGATCCTAGGATTCGTTTGAGATTTCAAACGCTCCTGCCTGGGTGCTGAACCGCACATTTGTCCTTTCGTGCGCTATTTACGTGCTTGCGCCCAGTGAATGATTTCCCTGACGGCAGCCCTCAAGGCGCCTTTCAACAACTCTAATTCGCTCCGCGCGTGCGCGGTGCTGTTAAGGAAAGCCGACATGCAGCTCAAAGACACCCAGTTGTTCCGCCAGCAAGCCTTTATTGATGGCGCTTGGGTCGATGCGGACAACGGTCAAACGATCAAGGTCAACAACCCCGCTACCGGCGAAATCCTCGGTACCGTGCCAAAAATGGGCGCCGCCGAAACCCGTCGCGCCATTGAAGCAGCTGACAAGGCCCTGCCGGCCTGGCGTGCACTTACCGCCAAGGACCGCGCCAACAAGCTGCGCCGCTGGTTCGAGCTGATCATCGAGAACCAGGATGACCTGGCTCGCCTGATGACCCTGGAACAAGGCAAGCCGCTGGCCGAAGCCAAGGGCGAAATCGTTTACGCCGCTTCGTTCATCGAGTGGTTCGCCGAAGAAGCCAAGCGCGTCTACGGTGATGTGATTCCCGGCCACCAGCCGGACAAGCGCCTGATCGTGATCAAGCAACCAATCGGCGTTACCGCTGCCATCACGCCGTGGAACTTCCCGGCCGCGATGATCACCCGTAAAGCCGGCCCGGCCCTGGCTGCCGGTTGCACCATGGTGCTCAAGCCTGCGTCGCAAACCCCGTTCTCCGCGTTCGCCCTGGCTGAACTGGCCCAGCGTGCCGGGATTCCGAAAGGCGTGTTCAGCGTGGTCTCCGGCAGCGCCGGCGATATCGGCAGCGAGCTGACCAGCAACCCGATCGTGCGTAAGTTGTCCTTCACCGGCTCCACCGAAATCGGTCGCCAGCTGATGGCCGAATGCGCCAAGGACATCAAGAAGGTTTCCCTGGAACTGGGCGGCAACGCGCCGTTCATCGTGTTCGACGATGCAGACCTGGATAAGGCCGTCGAAGGCGCGATCATTTCCAAGTACCGCAACAACGGCCAGACCTGCGTCTGCGCCAACCGCCTGTACATCCAGGATTCGGTGTACGACGCGTTCGCCGAGAAACTGAAAGTGGCAGTGGCCAAGCTGAAGATCGGCAACGGTCTGGAAGAGGGCACCACCACCGGCCCGCTGATCGACGAGAAGGCGGTGGCCAAGGTTCAGGAGCACATCGCTGATGCCCTGAGCAAAGGCGCGACCCTGTTGGCTGGCGGCAAGGTGATGGAAGGCAACTTCTTCGAGCCGACCATCCTGGTCAACGTGCCGAAAGATGCTGCCGTGGCCAAGGAAGAAACCTTCGGCCCACTGGCGCCGCTGTTCCGCTTCAAAGACGAAGCCGAAGTGATCGCGATGTCCAACGACACCGAGTTCGGCCTGGCTTCCTACTTCTATGCCCGCGACCTGGGCCGTGTGTTCCGTGTGGCTGAAGCCCTGGAATACGGCATGGTCGGCGTCAACACCGGGTTGATCTCCAACGAAGTGGCGCCGTTCGGCGGCATCAAGGCTTCGGGCCTGGGCCGTGAAGGCTCCAAGTACGGGATCGAGGATTACCTGGAAATCAAATACCTCTGCCTGGGCATCTAAGCCCGGCAAGGCATTGTTGCAAACGCAAAGGGCACGAGAGCGCTGTCCCTTTGCGTGTTTCACCCCGTTATTCGTAGTGGCCGGGAAAGCTGTGGCAGTCGATCATCGCATGCTGCCGTAGTTGCCTCCCCGCCACGTATTCCTTGGACCACGCCACCCGATGAGTGGCGAATGAGGACTTTATGAGCAAGACCAACGCATCCCTGATGAAACGCCGCGAAGCCGCTGTACCACGCGGTGTTGGCCAGATTCACCCGATCTTCGCCGAGTCGGCGAAGAACGCCACCGTGACCGACGTTGAAGGTCGCGAGTTCATCGACTTCGCCGGCGGTATCGCCGTGCTGAACACCGGCCACGTGCACCCAAAAATCATCGCCGCCGTGACCGAACAGCTGAACAAGCTGACTCACACCTGCTTCCAGGTACTGGCTTACGAGCCGTACGTTGAGCTGTGCGAAAAAGTTAACGCCAAGGTGCCGGGTGATTTCGCCAAGAAAACCCTGCTGGTCACCACCGGTTCCGAAGCGGTAGAGAACGCCGTGAAGATCGCCCGTGCCGCCACTGGCCGTGCCGGCGTGATCGCGTTCACCGGCGCCTACCACGGTCGCACCATGATGACCCTGGGCCTCACCGGCAAAGTGGTGCCGTACTCGGCCGGCATGGGCCTGATGCCAGGCGGCGTGTTCCGCGCGCTGTTCCCGAACGAGCTGCACGGTGTGAGCGATGACGACTCTATCGCCAGCATCGAACGCATCTTCAAGAACGATGCCGAGCCGCGTGATATCGCTGCCATCATCATCGAGCCGGTGCAGGGCGAAGGCGGTTTCTACGTCGCGCCTAAATCCTTCATGAAGCGCCTGCGCGAACTGTGCGACAAGCACGGCATCCTGCTGATCGCCGACGAAGTGCAAACCGGTGCCGGCCGTACCGGTACTTTCTTCGCCATGGAACAGATGGGCGTTGCCGCCGACCTGACCACCTTCGCCAAATCCATCGCAGGCGGCTTCCCGCTGGCCGGTGTATGCGGCAAGGCTGAATACATGGACGCCATTGCGCCAGGTGGCCTGGGCGGCACTTACGCTGGCAGCCCGATCGCTTGCGCCGCGGCCCTGGCCGTGATGGAAGTGTTCGAAGAAGAGCACCTGCTGGACCGCTGCAAGGCTGTGGGCGAGCGCCTGGTGACCGGTCTGAAAGCTATCCAGGCCAAGTACCCGGTGATCGGTGAAGTGCGTGCCCTGGGCGCGATGATTGCGGTCGAGCTGTTCGAAGATGGCGACAGCCATAAGCCGAACGCCGCTGCTGTCGCTTCCGTGGTGGCCAAGGCGCGTGACAAGGGCTTGATCCTGCTGTCCTGCGGCACCTACGGCAACGTGTTGCGCGTGCTGGTTCCGCTGACTTCGCCGGACGAGCAGTTGGACAAAGGCCTGGCGATCATCGAAGAGTGCTTCTCCGAGCTGTGATCAAAAGTTGACCTGATCGACAAAAAACCCGCTTAGGCGGGTTTTTTTGTGCCCGATGAACGGTATTCAGCCGTTGTTCATTGTACGCAGGCGGCTCCTTTGTCTAAGGTGCTGGTATTGCCGATGGAGCGTGCTGGATGACTGCTGTTGATTTACCGGCTGTACCCCGTGTGTTGATTGCCGAGACCGACCCTTGGTCCCGAGATCTGCTCAAGCAGGTGTTGCTGAATGTGCGCTGTGACGCACGGCTGGATGTGTGTGCCGATGGCCAGCGGGCCACCGAGTTGCTGCGTGACAAACCCTATGACCTGATCATTGCCGATTGGGAGCTGCCCGGCGTCGATGGCCTGAGCCTGCTGCGCAGCGTGCGCCTGCAACGGCGTACGCCGCTGTTGCCGTTTATCCTGCTGAGTACCCGCAACGACAGCGCCAGTGTGCGCGAAGCCTTGCCGCTGGCACCGACCGCGTACCTGACCAAACCCCTGAACATGGAAAGCCTGACCCAGCGCCTGCAGGACTTGCTGCTGAACGAAGGTGAGACGGTGTATTGCGAAGTCCCGGCCCTGGCGCCGGGCATGACCTTGCCGGTGTTTCTGGAGCGGCGCCGGGAAGCCTCAGACGGCGCGCCGCTGCGGGTCGACGTGCAGGCTGCGGTGCAACATAGCCTGGAGCCGGAGGGCCTGGACCTCAAGCGCCTGGAAGAGCAGGTGCGCATGGACCCGCAGATTACTGCCGTGTTGATCGCCGCCGCCAACAGCGCCGGCCATCACGGTTCGCCGGTACAGACCCTGGGCATGGCCCTGCACAAGCTGGCGGCGGGGCAGAGCATGAACCTGATCCTGGGGCTCGCCCTCAAGCACAACGTGGTACTGAGCGACCCGAGCCTTGTGGATTACGCCGAGCGTCATTGGCAGCTGTCCCAGCGTACCGCCGACTACGCCCGCAGCCTGGCGCGCATGCTCGACCTGGATCACGAGCGCTGCTACAGCGCCGGGATCCTCCATCGCCTTGGCGACCTGGCCTTGCTGCGGTGCCTGCAAGACTGGCTGCTGGGCGGTGGCGAACTGGATGATGAAGCGATTGGCGAGTCCCTCTACACCTTCGGTGCGGCCTATGGCTCGGCACTGCGCACACGCTGGCGCCTGCCGCTGGAGTTGCGCCAGTTGATCGCGGCGATTTATTCGCTGGAGGGCGGGGTGTATTCCCGCGAAGCGCTGGTGATGAACCTGGCGGCGCAACTGGCGCGGCTGACCGAGCATGAAGGCGTCGAGGCATTGGCGAAAGGCAAGACGGCACGCTTGCTCAAGGTGGGTTTGCCGGAATTGACGCGTATGCGCAAAACCTAGCAGGCGATGCGGGCCAGTGTGAGAGCTGGCTTGCCTGCGATAGCATCATCCCGGCACAACTGACACACCGAGGTGCCTGCATCGCGGGCAAGCCCGGCTCCCACAGGTCATCGTGTAGCGTCAGCCGGGGAGCACGCGGTTTTTGCCCTGGCGCTTGGCCTCGTACATGGCCGCGTCAGCGCGGGCAAACAGGCTGTCCACGTTGGCGTCCTCGGCGGTCAGGCTGGCCAGGCCCTGGCTGACGGTGACCGCAAAGCTCTCACCGTCGTGGCTGAAGCTCAGCTGCGCAATCTCGTGCCCCAGGCGTTCGGCCACCTGCATTGCCATCTCCGGGGCACAACCGGGCAGTATGGCGGCGAATTCTTCGCCGCCAATGCGCCCGAACAGGTCGCCACGGCGCAGAACTCCCCGACCGCTCTCGGCGATACGCTGCAACACCTGATCGCCTTCCAGGTGGCCGTAGGTGTCGTTCACCACCTTGAAGTCATCGATGTCCAGCAACAGGAACGCCAGGGGCGTGCCTTGCAGGCAGGCGCGTTCAAACTCGTGGTGGGCGCACTCGAAGAAATGCCGGCGATTGCTGCTGCGGGTCAGTACATCGGTGGTGGCCAGGCGGTGCAGCTCCAGCTCCAGCTGCTTCTTTTCAGTGATGTCTTCGGCTATGCCTACCACGATCACCGGCTGGCCGGGCTCGGCCTGCTGGTTGATGTAACACTTGTCGCTGAGCCAGCGGATCTGCCCGTCGGCGGTGATGATGCGGTACTCGCGGTCTTCCACGGCGCCGCTGTGCAGCACCTGGGCCAGGCTGTGCTCGGCGTAGTCGAGGTCTTCGGGGTGGATGCTGTTGCGCCATTCCCGATAGTCGGTCAGCAACATGCCCGCCGTACGTCCGAAAACCCGCTCATAGGCCGGGCTGACGTACAGCACGCGGCGAGTGTCCCACTCGATTGCCCAGAGCACGGCATTCACACTGACCAACAGCGAACTCAGCAGTTGCTCGCGTTCACTCAGCCGTTCCACTTCGCCCTGGGCATGCATCAGGGCCAGCAACGTAGCGGCGGCTGCCGGTCGTGGGTGTTCGAGGACGGGGGTGTCGGTGAAGGTCTTTTCGTGGACCATCGGCACAACTCTCTCTGGGCAGGCCGCGGGGTTGGGCAGCGGTCACAACAAGGGCCGCCGGGATGGCGAAGTGTTGATTGAGAGGGGGAATTTGCTGCGAAGTTCCGTTATCAGCGCCGATTAGAGGCGACCAAGAAATGGCGCCAGAAACATGTAGGAGCGAGTTTGTTGGGGGGGAGGGGCTTGCTGTGGGGAAGGAGTTGCGGTGGGGAGGGGGCTGCTGTCGGGAAGGAGCTGCGGTGGGGAGGGGGCTGCTGTGGGGAAGGAGCTTGTTGTGGCGAGGGAGCTTGCTCCCGCTGGGCTGCGTAGCGGCCCCAAAATCTTGGGAGCGCTGCGCACTCCAGCGGGAGCAAGCTCCCTCGCCACAGAAGCTCCCTTGCCACAAAAAATCGGCTCGCTACAGCCGTATCAGGCCGCGGCAGGCCGCAGCGAATAGGTCTTCAGCTGATGGGCAAAGTCCCGCAGGGATTGAATCCCGCTCGCCTCGGCCTCGTGCACCCATTCCTTGATCGCCGCCAGCATGTCGTGGCCGTTGGTGCTGGTTTTCAGCCAGATCTGTTGCAGCGCCAGGCGCTTCTCGTAGATCACTTTCAGGGCCTGGCTGTGTTCCAGCATGCTCTGGATGCGCACATGGTGGCGGTCATCCAGCAGGCTGGTTTCCCGCGACAGCAGGCGCTTGGCGCGATGGAATTGGTGGCGCACCGAGTGATCGACCTTTTCCAGTTCCTGCTTGACCAGCGGGCCAATCACCAACTTGCGGTACTGGGCCATGATCTGGAAGCGGTTGTTGAGGATCGCCATCGCGGTGTCCATGTCCAGGCTGCCCTTGCCTTCGACCCGGTGGGCGATCGGCGCGACCCGTTGCACCTTGGCCAGGCGCAGGAAGCTGAACACTTTGATCCAGGCCCAGCCCAGGTCGAACTCCCACTTCTTCACCGACAGCTTGGCGGAGTTGGGGTAGGTGTGGTGGTTGTTATGCAGCTCTTCGCCACCCACGATGATGCCCCAGGGAATCAGGTTGGTCGCCGCGTCGCGGCATTCGAAGTTGCGGTAGCCGATGGCATGACCCAGGCCGTTGATTACGCCGGCAGCCCAGAACGGGATCCACATCATCTGGATGGCCCAGATGGTGATGCCGATGGTGCCGAACAGCAGCAGGTCGATCACGCCCATGATCGCCACGCCCAGCAGCGGGTACGGGGTGTAGAGCTTGCGCTCGATCCAGTCTTCCGGGCAGTTCTTGCCGTAGATGCGCAGGGTCTCGGGGTTCTCGGCTTCGGCGCGATACAGCTCGGCGCCTTTGCGCAGCACGGTGGACAGGCCCTTGATCACCGGGCTGTGGGGATCGTCGACGGTTTCGCACTTGGCGTGGTGTTTGCGGTGGATAGCGGTCCACTCGCGGGTGTTCTGCGCCGTGGTGAGCCACAGCCAGAAGCGGAAGAAGTGTTTCAGGCCAGCATTGAGCTCCAGGGAGCGGTGGGCTGAATAGCGGTGCAGATAGACCGTGACCCCGACAATGGTCACGTGGGTCATCAACAGAGTGACTGCCACCAGTTGCCAGGCCGACAAGTCAAGAAAACCGTTGTACCACATAGGCTGTATGGCCCTCAGATAAAGAAAAAACCAGCTTGCGCATTATCACTAAGCCTACAGATAAAACCAGCCGCCCTTTCAGATAGGAGTGACTGGATGTTTCTTATTCTATAATCCGTAACCTTTGTAGGGCGAATCTGGTTTTTTAGTAAGGATTACTGAACATATGCTGTTTTCATACCGAGGTGCCCTGCGTGCCGGGCTGATGTACCTGCTGGTTTCGATTGTGTGGATTCAGCTCAGCCATCAGGTATTGATCAACTTTATCGATGAACCCGTGGAGCTGGGCCGCTGGCTTCAGATACGCGGTTACCTGTGGGTCAGCCTCAGTGCCCTGGCGATCTACCTGCTCTGCGCGCACTTTGCCCGGGCGAACCTGATCCAGCAGCCACTGAAGGAAAACCGCGAGCGCCTGCGCCAGGCCGCCGCCGTGTTCGATTGCACCCGCGAAGGGGTGCTGGTCACCGATGCCCAGGGGCTGATTGTTCACGTCAACCGGGCCTTTATCGAAATCACCGGCTACCAGTGCGAAGATGTGCTGGGGCACCAGCCGAGCCTGTTCAAGTCCGGGCGCCACTCGGCCAGTTTCTACCAGGCGATGTTCGAGACGCTGGAACGTGACGGTGAATGGAGCGGTGAAATCTGGAACCGCCGTAAAAGCGGCGAAATCTACCCACAGTGGCAGACCATCCGGGTGATCCGTGATGAGCAGGGCCATATCAGCCACTACGTCGCGGTGTTCTCCGATATCAGCGCCATCAAGCACTCCGAGAGCGAGTTGGCGCACCTGGCCCATCACGACCCGCTGACCGACCTGCCCAACCGCCTGCTGTTCACCGATCGTGCCGAACAGGCCCTGGCCTCCGCGCAGATCCATAAACGTGGCTGCGCCTTGCTGCTGCTCGACCTCGACCATTTCAAGATCATCAACGACAGCCTCGGCCATAACGTCGGCGACCAGTTGCTCAAGGCCGTCGGCGAGCGCCTGCAAGGCCTGTTCGGCCCCGGCGTGACCCTGGCGCGCCTGGGCGGTGACGAGTTCGCGGTGCTGGCGGAAAGTTGTCCACAGGTGGGCCAGGCCGCCGCCCTGGCGCAACGTATTCTCGACGCGATGAAAGAACCGGTCATCTTCGACGGCCATCAACTGTTTATCAGCGTGAGCATCGGGATCAGCCTGTTCCCCAGCGACGCGCTGAGCGCCGAGCAACTGCTGCGCAACGCTGACTCCGCGTTGTTCAAGGCCAAGAGCGCCGGCCGCGAAGGCTACGCCTTGTACACCGAAGAGCTTACTGCCCACGCCCAGCACCGCGTGGAAATGGCCGGTGAACTGCGCCGCGCGCTGGATCAGCAGGAGCTGCGGGTTTACTACCAGCCAGTGCACGACCTGCAAGACAGCCGAATGATCGGCGTCGAAGCCCTGGTGCGCTGGCAGCACCCGGAGCGCGGGCTGGTGCCGCCGGGGGAATTCATCCCGATTGCCGAGCGCACCGGGCTGATTGCCGACATCGACGCCTGGGTCATGGACCAGGCCTGCCGCCAGATGTGCCAGTGGCTGGCAGACGGTGCACCGTTGACGTTTCTCGCGGTGAATGTGTCCAGCCGCCTGTTTGCCCGGCGGGAGCTGTATGAGCAAGTAGCCAAGGTGCTGCACGACACGGGGCTGGATCCGGCGCTTTTAGAGCTGGAAGTCACCGAAAGCGCGGTGATGGAAGACCCGGAAGTCGCCCTTGAGCAAATGCATCGCCTGCGTGAGCTCGGCTTGCGCCTGGCCATCGACGACTTTGGCACCGGTTATTCATCGCTGCTGCGGCTCAAGCGCTTGCCGGTGCAGAAGCTCAAGATCGACCAGGGTTTTGTCGCCGGGTTGCCATGGGATGAGGACGATGCGGCGATTGTGCGGGTAGTGATCGCGTTGGCGCAGAGCATGGGCATGCAGGTGCATGCCGAGGGCATCGAGCAGGTTGAGCAGGCGCGGTTTCTATTGGAACAGCGCTGTGACCTGGGCCAGGGGTACTGGTTTGGTCGGCCGATGCCGGCCAGTGAGCTGGATTGGGCGAGGGCGCCGACAATTCGTTAACCACCGCCTGTCCTGATTTCAAACAGGGCCAAAATGTGGGAGCGGGCTTGCTCGCGAAGGCGGTGGGTCAGTCAGCAAATCTGTCACTGACCCACCGCCTTCGCGAGCAAGCCCGCTCCCACATTTGGATCTCCACACGGCTTTATTTCACGGGTCGTCCCGCAAAACCCCTCGCAACCCCTCGTCCCACCAGAAAATTCTTTCTGGTTATATAAACATTCTTAAATAGTATTTTTAAGAATATCCGCGCTTATCTACTATCGCCCTCACGCCGCAAGCAGTGCCGCCACTGCGAGGCACTTCTCATTTCAGGAGCACGACCATGAGCGCATCTCTACGTAGCGTTGACGGCCAGGACGAAGCAGCCATTTTGCGCGAGATCCAGAGCGCCCTGCGCGATCTGCGGTTTGGCGCGGTGGAAATCACTGTGCACAACGCCCAGGTAGTACAAATCGAACGCAAAGAGAAATTCCGTTTGCAGAACCCGGGCAACAAACCGAGCTGAGCAACACCGGCGATTCGATTGCAAGACCCGCAACTATAAGAAAAAAGCCAACACCCAAGAATTTCAGGAGCCTTCTATGTCGTCGATTCGCCGTTATGCCCTGGCAGCACTGGCCAGTGCCGTGTTTGCCGGTTCCGCTGTTGCCAAGGATTACGAACTGCTCAACGTGTCTTACGACCCCACCCGCGAGCTCTACCAGGACTACAACGCTGAATTCACCAGCTTCTGGAAGCAGTCGCACCCGGGTGACAACGTCAAGATCCAGCAATCCCACGGTGGTTCGGGCAAGCAGGGCCGCGCGGTAATCGACGGCCTGCGCGCCGACGTCGTGACCCTGGCCCTGGCCGGCGACATCGACGAAATCGCAAAACTGGGCAAGACCCTGCCGGAAAACTGGCAAACCCGCCTGCCGGACGCCAGCACCCCGTACACCTCGACCATCGTGTTCCTGGTACGCAAGGGCAACCCTAAAGGCATCAAGGATTGGGGCGACCTGATCAAGAAAGACGTGTCGGTGATCACCCCGAACCCGAAAACCTCCGGCGGCGCCCGCTGGAACTTCCTCGCCGCCTGGGCCTACGGCCTGAAAGCCGGTGGCAGCGAAGCCAAGGCCCAGGAATACGTGAAAGAGCTGTTCAAGCACGTGCCGATCCTCGACACCGGCGCGCGCGGTTCGACCATCACCTTCGTCAACAACGGTCAGGGTGACGTGTTGCTGGCCTGGGAAAACGAAGCCTTCCTGGCCCTGAAGGAAGACGGCGGCGCCGACAAGTTCGACATCGTTGTACCTTCACTGTCGATCCTCGCCGAGCCGCCAGTGGCCGTGGTCGACAAGAACGCCGAGAAAAAGGGCAATACCGAGATCGCCACCGAGTACCTCAAGCACCTGTACAGCCCGGCTGGCCAGGAGATTGCGGCGAAGAACTTCTACCGCCCACGCGATGAGAAAGTCGCCGCCAAATACGCCCAGCAGTTCCCGAAACTGGACCTGGTGACTATCGACAAAGACTTCGGCGGCTGGAAAACTGCCCAACCGAAATTCTTCAATGACGGTGGCGTGTTCGACCAGATCTACTCGGCGCAGTAAGCAAAATCAAACTGTAGGAGCCAGCTTTCTGTGGGAGCCGGGCTTGCCCGCGATAGCATCACCTCGGTGTAACTGATACACCGAGGTGCCGGCATCGCAGGCAAGCCAGCTCCCACAGAAGCTCGCTCCTACAGTGGTATCTACCCGCTAACCAAGGACTCTTATGTCGCGTCGTATCTCCCCCGTCATACCCGGCTTCGGGCTGACGCTGGGCTACACCGTGGTGTACCTCAGCCTGATCGTACTCATCCCCCTTGCGGCGATGTTTGTACATGCCGCTCAACTCACCTGGGATCAGTTCTGGAACATCATCTCCGCACCGCGTGTGCTGGCGGCGTTGAAACTGAGCTTCGGCACTGCGTTGTATGCCGCGATCATCAACGGCGTGATCGGTACCCTGCTGGCATGGGTACTGGTGCGCTACACCTTCCCCGGGCGCAAGATCATCGATGCGATGATCGACTTGCCGTTCGCCCTGCCCACCGCCGTCGCCGGTATTGCACTCACCGCGCTGTACACGCCCACTGGCCTGGTAGGCCAGTTCGCCGCCGACCTGGGCTTCAAGATCGCCTACACCCCCCTGGGCATCACTCTCGCGCTGACCTTCGTCACGCTGCCATTCGTGGTGCGTACCGTGCAGCCGGTGTTGGCCGATATCCCCCGGGAAATCGAAGAAGCCGCCGCCTGTCTCGGCGCCAAGCCCCTGCAAGTGTTCCGCTACATCCTGGTACCGGCGCTGCTGCCTGCCTGGTTGACCGGCTTCGCCTTGGCGTTTGCACGAGGTGTCGGTGAGTACGGTTCGGTGATCTTCATCGCCGGCAACATGCCGATGAAAACCGAGATCCTGCCGCTGCTGATCATGGTCAAGCTCGACCAATACGACTACCACGGCGCCACGTCCATCGGTGTGCTGATGCTGGTGGTTTCCTTTGTCCTGCTGCTGCTGATCAACTTGCTGCAGCGGCGCATCGAACACCCATAAGGAGGCGCGGAACATGTCCCAATCGTCTATTTCCGCCGCGTCCTCGGCCAACGCTGCCCGTCGTGGCAGTGCGGTGTCCCGACGCATCCTGATCAGCCTTGGCTGGCTGGTGTTCTTCCTGTTTTTGTTGCTGCCGCTGTTTATCGTGGTGTCCCAGGGCCTGAAGAATGGCCTGGGTGCGTTCTTCACCGCGATCCTTGAGCCGGACGCGCTGTCGGCATTGAAACTCACGGTGATCGCCGTGGTGATTTCGGTACCGCTCAACGTGGTGTTCGGCGTCAGCGCCGCCTGGTGCGTGAGCAAGTACTCGTTCCGTGGCAAAAGTATCCTGGTGACCCTGATCGACCTGCCGTTCTCGGTATCGCCGGTGATCGCCGGCCTGGTCTACGTGTTGATGTTCGGCGCTCAAGGCTTCTTTGGCCCGTGGCTGCAGGACCATGACATCCAGATCGTGTTCGCCTTGCCGGGCATCGTGCTGGCGACCATCTTCGTCACCGTGCCATTCGTGGCCCGTGAGCTGATCCCGCTGATGCAGGAGCAGGGCACCCAGGAAGAAGAGGCCGCGCGCCTCCTGGGCGCCAACGGCTGGCAGATGTTCTGGCATGTCACCGTGCCGAACATCAAGTGGGGCCTGATCTACGGCGTGGTGCTGTGTACCGCGCGGGCCATGGGTGAGTTCGGTGCGGTGTCGGTGGTGTCCGGCCACATTCGCGGCGTGACCAACACCTTGCCGCTGCACGTCGAGATCCTCTACAACGAATACAACCATGTCGCCGCGTTTGCCGTCGCGAGCCTGTTGCTGATCCTGGCGCTCTTCATCCTGCTGCTCAAGCAGTGGAGCGAGAACCGTATCAACCGCCTGCGCAAAAGTGCTGGTGAGGAATAAGTCATGTCGATCGAAGTCCGTAATGTCAGCAAGAATTTCAACGCCTTCAAGGCCCTGAACAGCATCAATCTGGACATCCAGAGTGGCGAGCTGGTGGCGTTGCTGGGCCCGTCCGGCTGCGGCAAGACCACCCTGCTGCGGATCATCGCCGGTCTCGAAACCCCGGATGCCGGCAACATCGTGTTCCATGGTGAAGACGTCTCCGGCCACGACGTGCGTGATCGCAACGTCGGCTTTGTGTTCCAGCACTACGCGCTGTTTCGCCACATGACCGTGTTCGACAACGTCGCGTTCGGCCTGCGGATGAAACCGAAAAACCAGCGCCCCACCGAAAGCCAGATCGCCGTGAAAGTCCACGAGCTGCTGAACATGGTGCAGCTCGATTGGCTGTCGGATCGCTACCCGGAACAACTCTCCGGCGGCCAGCGCCAGCGTATCGCCCTGGCGCGCGCCCTGGCGGTAGAGCCGAAAGTGCTGCTGCTGGATGAACCCTTCGGCGCCCTCGATGCCAAGGTCCGTAAAGAACTGCGCCGCTGGCTGGCGCGCCTGCACGAAGACATCAACCTGACCTCGGTGTTCGTGACCCACGACCAGGAAGAAGCCATGGAAGTGGCGGACCGCATCGTGGTGATGAACAAGGGCGTGATCGAGCAGATTGGCTCACCGGGCGAAGTCTACGAAAACCCGGCCAGTGATTTTGTTTATCACTTCCTCGGGGACTCCAACCGCCTGCATTTGGGTGAAGACAAGCACGTGCTGTTCCGCCCGCATGAAGTGTCGCTGTCGCGCCATGAACTGGAAGACCACCACGCGGCTGAAGTGCGTGATATTCGCCCGCTTGGCGCGACCACCCGGGTGACCCTGAAGGTCGAAGGCCAGAGCGAGTTGATCGAGGCTGAAGTGGTGAAAGACCACGACAGCCTGACGGGTTTGGCGCGGGGCGAGACGTTGTTCTTCAAGCCCAAGGTCTGGCAAAAAGCCTAAAAGCGCCGCAAAACCCATGTGGGAGCGGGCTTGCTCGCGAATGCGGTGGTTCAGTCGGTACATCCGGTGACTGACACTCCGCTTTCGCGAGCAAGCCCGCTCCCACATTTGGATCTCCAGTGTTGCTCAGGCCGTGGCGTTCTTGTGCCGCACGGCCACGGGCCCTGAGCGCTCTTCAATCTGCCGCTTCAGGTCATGCCGCAGCCCCACCAGGAACGCCAACTCCGCCACCACGAACAACGGCCCCACGATCAACCCGGACACGTCATCGACAAACGCCGGCTTGCGCCCCTCGTAGTAATGCCCCACAAACTGGATCACCCAGCCCACCACGAACATGCCGATGCCGCTGCTCAGCCACACCAGCGTGCTTTGCGCCGCCAGCACATGCCCGGCCCACACCGACAGGCCCATCAGCACCGTCATCAGCACGCCGAGCGCCAGTTCCAGGCGCAGGTAGAACCATGCCGAAAGCAGCGCCACTACCACCGCGGGCGACAGCCACAGCCCGGCCACCGTCCATTCGGGGCGTGACAGCAGCACGGCCACGGCCACCACAATCAGCGGGATGCCGATAAAGTGGCTGGCGATATTGCGCGGGTCGCGGTGGTAGGCGGCGTATTGACTGAGATGGTCGACGAGGCTTTTCATTGTTGTTCCTCCTGTAGGATGTTTGATCATGCCCTGTAGGCCCACGACACACTGTCAACTGGCCGACAATCTTCGGAGTTCGCATGGATGTAGAGAAATGGCACCCACGGCTGGCCACCGGTCACTGGTACAGCCATCTGCCTGCTGATCTACAGAATAGCTTGCTGGCCAGCGCCCGGTTGCGGCAGCTGACGGCGGGGCAATACCTGTTCAAACGCGGCGATCCGCCGTGTGGGTTGTATGCGGTGCTGGAGGGCTCCCTGCGTATCAGCGCGGTGAACGAGCAGGGCAAGGAGGCAGTGTTGAGCCTGGCGGAGTTGCCATACTGGTTCGGCGAGATCTCCCTGTTCGACGGGTTGCCCCGCACCCACGACGCTTGCGCGGTCGGGCCTTGTACGTTGTTGCAGGTGCCGCAGCCGGCGTTGCTGCACATTCTTGAACAGACTCCGCGTTACTGGCGCGACATGGCCCTGTTGATGAGCCAGAAGCTGCGCCTGACCTTTATCAATATCGAGCAATTGAGCCTGATGCCGGCGTCGGTGCGGGTGGCGCACCGCCTGCTGATGATCGCCGAGGGCTATGGCGACATCGAGCAGGCCCGGCAGGTGCTGCAACTGCCCCAGGAAGACTTGGCCGCGATGCTGAGCCTGTCGCGCCAGACCACCAATGCGTTGCTCAAGGACCTGCAAGGCCAGGGCATCGTGCGCCTGGGCTATGGCGAGATCGAAATCCTCGACCCGCAACGTTTGCGCGAGGCGGCGCATGCCTGAGGGTGGTAGCCTGCGTTCACGATTATTCGAGGTGTGTTATGCGCGTCCTGCTAGTGGAACACGAGTCAGAGGCGGCCGAGGCGATGGGCCGCAGTCTTGAAGAGGCCAGCTACACGGTGGAGGTGGCGGCCAATGGCATGGCGGCCCTGCGCTTTGTGGAAAGCACCGAATACGACCTGGTGATCCTGGATGTGATGCTGCCGGGGCTGAATGCCTGGAAGCTGCAGCAGGCGATCCGGTTGAAGGGTGAGACGCCGATGTTGTTTTTGACCACGCCTGACGGGATTGAAGATCGGCTGCGTGGGCTGGAATTGCATGAGGATGATTATTTGCTCAAGCCGTTTGAGGCCCGGGCGTTGGTGGCGCGGGTGAAGAAGGTGTTGCGGCGGGATCGCGGGCGCTGACTGATCTGGCTTTTGTGGTGTTTGATCGACCGCTTTCGCGAGCAAGCCCGCTCCCACATTTGACCGAGTACATCCTTTGGAATGTGGTCAAATGTGGGAGCGGGCTTGCTCGCGAAGAGGCCCTCGCAGCCACCGCAACTCCAGCTACCTCAACCCATCCCGAAACTGCCCCGGCGTCATCCCGGTCCAGCGCTTGAACGCCCGGTTGAAGCTGCTGGTATCGGCAAACCCCAGCAAATGACTGATCTCCGCCAGCGAACACTCGGGATCCCGCAGATGCAGCAGCGCGAGGTTCTCCCGGCATTCGTTCAGCAGCGCATCAAACCGGCAGCCCTCATCCGCCAGATGCCGCTGCAAGCTGCGCAAACTCAGATGCAACGCCTGGGCGATGCGCTCGGCGCTCGGCTCACCGTCAGGCAACTGCGCTTCGATGGCCGAACGCACCTTGCGTTCCCAGGTCAGCGGCCGCAGTTGCGCCAGGGTGCGCTTGAGCACGGTTTCATTGTGCTCGGCCAACTCGGGGTTGGCATCGTCCAGGTGGCTGTCAAAGTCCCGGGCCGCAAATTCCAGACGGTCTTCCTCGGCGGCAAAAAACACCGGCGCGCGAAATACCGTGTGCCACGGCTTGGGATCAGCCGGCTCGGGCCGCCGCAGGTACACCGCCAGCGGCGCGTACTCCCGGCCCAGGCGATTGCGGCAGGTGCGCACGTAAATCGCGGCGAACGCATCAATCGCCTCAAACGCGGGTGCGGGTGTACCGGCGGGCTGTTGCAGGCGAAAGCGGTAACGTTCGCCCTCCCGGCTAAGCTCCAGGCTCAGTGCGTCGCTGACCACCTGGTGATAGCGCACGATCCGCTCGAACACTTCCCGCAGGCTGCCGCTGGCCACCAGCGCATATCCCAGCGCGTGAAAGGTGGTGGGGCTGACAAACCGCGACACCCGCAAGCCAATCGCCGGGTCGCCGCTGGCCTGTACCGCCAGTTCCCACAGGCGCGTGGTGGCCGATAGCGGGTAGCGCGCGTTCGGATCTTCCATCAACTGCGGGTCGAGCCCGGCCTGGGCGCACAGCGCGGCGCTGTCGAGGCCCAGGGCGTCGAGCTGCTTGCGCAGGGCGCGGGTCCAGCTGGCGAGAGAGGTCGGTTCGGTCATGTTGATTGGCGCTTGCGGTCAACAGGTTGGCGTGTGGGGCTAGCGTCCCGCCAGATCGCATAGGGCAGGATGTACGCATCAATAAGACAGAGGATGGAAGCATGGACGGTACTTCTGCAAGTCCCCGGCAGATGAACGCACAACAGCGTTCAGCGCATATCCGTGAAGTGGTGCTGGCCGAGGGGCTGTTATTGCGCCAGCGCCACCCCTGGCTGCTGCATCAGGATGCGTTGGGCGCGGGCATCCTGGCCTTTGCCCTGGTGGGCATGCTGGGTTCGGCGGCGCTGTATATCACCGGGCACATGGCGTGGTGGGTGTGCCTGCTGCTCAACGCATTCCTCGCGTCATTGACCCACGAACTGGAACACGACCTGATCCACAGCATGTACTTTCGCAAGCAGCGCCTGCCCCACAACCTGATGATGGGCCTGGTGTGGCTGGCGCGGCCCAGCACCATCAACCCTTGGGTACGACGCCATATCCACCTCAATCACCACAAGGTTTCCGGCAGCGAAACCGACATCGAAGAGCGCGCGATCACCAACGGTGAACCGTGGGGCCTGGCACGTTTGCTGATGGTCGGCGACAACATCATGTCGGCACTGATCCGGGTGCTGCGCGCACCATCCTGGAAGCACAAGCTGGGCATTCTCAAGCGCACGGCGCTGGTCTACGCACCGCTGGCGCTGCTGCATTGGGGCGCGTGGTATGTGTTCCTCGGCTTTCATGCCGCCAATGGCATCGCCAGCCTGCTGGGCGCGCCGATCGACTGGTCGGCCAACACGCTGGCGGTGATGCACATCATCGACATCGCCGCCGTGGTGATCATCGGCCCCAACGTGCTGCGCACCTTCTGCCTGCACTTTGTCAGCTCCAACATGCACTACTACGGCGACATCGAGCCGGGCAACGTGATCCAGCAAACCCAGGTGCTCAACCCGTGGTGGCTGTGGCCGTTGCAGGCGTTCTGCTTCAATTTCGGCAGTACCCACGGGATTCATCACTTTGTGGTCAAGGAGCCGTTCTACATCCGCCAGATGACGGTGAAACCGGCGCACAAGGTGATGGCTGAGATGGGCGTGCGCT
The DNA here is from genome assembly GCF_013385805.1 of Pseudomonas sp. C6002. NCBI lineage: Bacteria > Pseudomonadati > Pseudomonadota > Gammaproteobacteria > Pseudomonadales > Pseudomonadaceae > Pseudomonas > Pseudomonas sp. C6002. Next base: position 91,499 of record NZ_JACAPH010000027.1, read on the forward strand.
TCAACGATTTCGGCACGTTTGCCCGGGCCAATCGGTTTGCGCGCCAGGAGGGACGGCTGAGCGAACTCAACCCGGTGGAAAGGACAGCGATCTGAGCAAGCGTCCCGGTCACCCTGGGGTGACCGGGTGCGATTTACTGAATGGCCTGGTAGAAGTTCACCTGTGCTTCATCCAGGTACGCGAGGATTTTCGCCGGCAGGCGCTCGGTGGGTTTCGCCGGGCCGAAGGCTTTGTAGAGCGTTTCGAAATGCGCGTGCAGGTCCGCGACGCTTTCCCACTGTTCGTTGAGAAAGAACCGGTTGGGGTTCTCTTCATCCTTATGCCATTGATAGACCACGGCCTTGTCGTGCTGGTGGGTGAGCTTTTGTGAAACGGCCGCTACATCACGATAGAACTCGGCCTGTTTGCCTTCTTTGATGGTGCCGCTGAAAACCAGGTAGAGCATGTTGGAATCCTCGGTTTGGGGAGATTGCAGAACATCTGCATCGCCAAACTAGCCTCAGTGAGCAGGCCCTTGTAGCCAGCCTGCCGCGAATTCAGAATTCGTAAAAGGCCTCGGAATCGAACGGCCGTCTTTGTCCGGTCAGGCCCATGCGTTGCAACACCAGCGCTACCACCGCAGCGGTAACTCGATGGAACGACAAGTCTGTCACCCCTAGTCGAACGACGCGTGGGCCGCTCGCGAGATTTGTTCTGCCTGCAGCTTGGTGAGTCACCGTCATGATTTTTTCCCTATGCTAAAAATCGCCCTGGAACTCGGCGATCATGAACTCGACGAAAGCCCGAGCCTTGGATGAGATCAACCGCGCGCTGGGGTAGATCGCCCAGATATCCCGGGTTTGCTCCAGGACACAGGACGGCATGATTTCCACCAATGCGCCGCTTTCCAGTGAGGGCCTGACGTTCCACTGTGAAACAGAGACGATGCCGAGCCCACCTTCCGCTGCAAGCCGTGCGCTTTCGCCGCAATTGACTCTGAGCGAACCACTGATTGCCGTGACTTTGTGTGACCGGGCACCCACGAAACGCCAATGGTCCTCGTCGCCCAGCAGGATGCAGGAATGATTGACCAGCTCCGCAGGTGAAGTCGGTTCGCCATGCGCCTGGAGGTAGGCGGGTGCCGCACACAGGATGCGTCTGTCGCAGCCGAGCTTGCGCGCCACCAGGGATGAGTCCTTCAGGGCGGCGATGCGGATTGCCACATCAATCCCGATCTCGGTCAGGTCCTGCATTTGATCGGACAGTATCAGGTCGATCTTCAGCTTCGGGTTGGCGTGCAGGAACCGGGTGATGGCCGGCATCAGGCACATCCGCGCGAAGGACCCGGGGGCGGATACTCTTAACACCCGCTTGGCCACGTCCTTGCCTTTCACCGCGACCAGATAGGCCTCGTCCACGGCTGCCAGCACCCGGATTGCATGGGGCAGAAACAGCGCACCGTCTTCGGTCAGGCTGACCTGGCGGGTGGTGCGATGCAGCAGGCGCATTCCCAGGTATTCTTCAAGCTTCGCCAGTTTGTGGCTGGCCACCGAGGGCGCGAGTCCCAGCTCCCTGCCGGCTGCGGTGATATTGCCCAGCTCTGTTGATCGCATGAACAGGTTCAACGCATCAATATTCATGCTTCGGCGCCGCTAGTGTGTGGGCGCCGGTGCGGCATCGATCTTCACGCGCAGCAGGCTGTAGGGTTTCTGGCGCAAGTCTTTGCCTGCGTGAAAGATGCTTTGGCGGTGCAGCTGATTGGCGATGAAGTACAGGTAGCCATCAGGACCGATTGACAGTGTGTCGGGCCAAAGCACACGCGGATCATGGACGATGGTCTGCCATTGCCCGTTCGCCAGCCGTTTGCGCACGCTGTTGTTTTCGTAGTCGCCGGCATACACGGCCCCCGAGGCGTCGGCTTCAAGCCCGTCCGAGGCGCCTTTTTCCCCGAGGTCTTTGACCGCCATTTCGAGCCGTGCTTCGCTGACTGTCTCGTCACGCAGCAGTGCCGTGGGGATGGCGTACAGGTGCCGACTCGACAGCGGGCAGAAATACAAGGTCTGCCCATCAGCCGACAGGGCGATGCCGTCCGAAGCCACGGCAAAAGGCTGGGTGCCGCCTTTGGCATCCCGCACTTTCAGGACCTGGCCTTCGACCGTGGGTACGAAGTTCGGGTCGACCGAGGTCGAGGGTGCACCACTGAGCCGGCGTATGGCCGTGCCACTGGCGATGTCCATGACGATGATCGCGCCCGGGCCGGTAAGTGAAGAGTCGGTGATATAGATCACGCCTTGGTCACCCACGCGAAAATCAAAGCGCATGTCGTTGACGTAGGTGCCGGGCAGCATGACGTTTTTCGGGAATACGAGGGTCTTGACCACCTTGTTGGTGGCGAGCTCAACTGCGACGAGCTTGGCACCACCTGGCTGTGGAGGCGAGAAGCCAGGCGCCGCGGTGTCCAGTATCCAGAGGCGTCCGCGCCCGTCGGCCACCACGCTTTGTACGCTGATAAACCCTTTGGCCGGGTCTTTGGGGTTGGCCTGATTTATCGCCTGGTCAGGGTAGGGTACGACTTTGCCGTCGCGCAATTCTGCGACGGTAAACGGTACCTCGTCGCCCCAGCGAGGAAAGTTGACAAAGATGCGTCCGGTCTCGGTAACGCTCACGCCGGTGGGCATGGCATCGTGGAAGGCGTGCACCTGCTCGATGGCGCCAACGCTCTGATCGGCGGGCAGGTCCGCCGGCATGGAAGCCTGGGCGGCGGTGCCGGTGAGGGCCGCTGCCAAGGCAAGGGCAGTCCAACTGATTGGGTATTTCAAGTACATGGCAGGGCTCCAGGTTTTTCTGTTCTGGAGCCAATGGTGTCGGTTCCCGGCAGGCGAAAAAACCCGCTGATTGCCGATAACAGTTTCATTGAAATCAAGAGAATGGGCTGTCGCGCGCAAGCCTGGTTTTTTAATTGCGGGCGAGCAAGCTTGCTTCAGCAGAGGGGGTATCCACGGTGATCAGGGTTTCGATCATCGCCTTCGCCGCCGGCGACAAGCGAAACCCGGTACGGCTGATGATCCCGCAGCGGTTGTTCAAACTGTCGAGGCTGTGAGGCACGTTGCGCCAGTGCAACACCGTCAGTGCGCCACGGGCAACGTCTTCGGCAAACGCATCCTCGGCACCCAGGCCAATCGCGTTGGACTGGTGCACGATGGCTGCCAGCGCCGCAAACTGCTCCAGTTCGATAGCGGGAGAAAAGTCGACACGCCCGCTCAGGTTGGCCAGTAGCTTGCGTACCCCGGGAGCGATCAGCGGTGTGGCCAGCGGGTAGTCAAACAGGTCGTTGGTCGAGAGGCTGTCCTTGGCCAGTAACGGGTGCCCGGCGCGGCAGAAAAATACATTGCGCCGGGGTGTCAGGGCCTGGGTCTGGAAATTCGGATCGGCCTCGAAGTGGCGCACATCGGCGATGAAGAATTCGATCTCTTCGCGACTCAAACTGCGTCCGAGTTTTTCCCAGTTATCCACATGCAAACCGCTGCGTACTCGTGGATGAGCGCCGACAAACCGTGCGATCGCTCCAGGCACCAGGTTCACCGCCGCCACGGCATCGCAGCCAAAGCGCAATTCGCCGGCGTCGAGCTTGGTCATGCGGGTGACTTCGTGGCTCAGCCGCGCCGCGCCCTGAACGAGCGACAAGGCATGTTGCAACACCACCTGGCCCTCGGGAGTGGGGCGCAGGTCTTTGTGGGCGCGGTCCACCAGCACACAGCCAAACTCCTGTTCCAGGCTTTGGATGCTGCGGCTGAACGCCGGCTGGGTAATGCCCATGGCGTCGGCGGCGCGCACAAAACTGCGGTACTCGTTCAGAGCAATGAAGTAGCGCAGTTGGCGAAGGTCCATGGAGTTTTCCGGCGTCCTGAAGGAAACCGCGATTCTAATCGCCTCGCTTATTCCGCAAAAGAATGTTCATTGTTTTATCTAGATTCAAATTGCATATCCATAGAGCCTGTGCGGTAGGTGGCCGGGCTGAACACCCGGGTGAGTATCAGCATCGCCACCACCGTCAGCGTCAGCACCATCCACGCGCTGACGAAACTGCCAGTCAATTCCCGCAGCCAGCCGGTCAGCCACGGTGATACGGCGTTGATCAAAAAGCCCACGCCCTGGACGAACGCCGCCAGTTGGCCGGCCTCCCGAGGGTCGCGGCGGTGATCCAGGGTCAGCAACAGGCTCAGGGCGAAACACGCTCCCAGGCCGAAACCGATCAACGCCACCCACACGTGGGGGAACTCCAGCGGCGCCGTCAGCAGGCCGATATAGCCCACGGTCTGGGCCAGCAGGCTGATGCTCAGTAACGGTCGACGATCAATGCCACGTTGCGCCAGTGCCGGCATCAGCAGCGCGGCGATTACCTGGAAGATCGTCATGAACGCCAGCAGCGAACCACTGGGCAGTACGCCCCAACCCAACTGCTGATAGTAGGCCGGCAACCACGCGACCATGCTCATGTAGCCGCAATTCACCAGGCCGAAATACAGCGCCAGCAACCACGCCCGACGGTTGCGCAGGCCCTGGAACGGCGCCGTCACCTGCGGGTTTTTCGCCGCACCCAATGGCAGCCACGCCCACAACAATAGTGCGCCCAGGGCCGGTAGCAGCCAGATCCCGAGCCCCGCCTGCCACTGCTGGAAATGCCCCGCCACCAACGGGCTGAGCAGGGCGGCCAAGCCACCGCCGCCCATCAGCGAAGCCGAGTAAACCCCCATCGCCAACGGCACGCGCTGGTGAAACTGGCGCTTGATCATCGCCGGCACCAGCGCCTGGATCAGCGCCACACCCGCACCGCCGAACAATGCCGTGGCCAGCAGCGCCGGCGCCTGGCCAAACAGCCAGCGCGCGAGGCACGCCAGCAGAATCATCATCAAGCCCAGGGCGATTCCGCGACGCTCCCCCAGCTTCGCCTCCAGGCGCACCCCCACCAACGCCACCAGGCCCATGCAGATCACCGGCAGGCTGGTGAGCAGGGCGCTGCTCTGGAAACTCAGGCCGGTGGCCAGACGGATTTCCCCCAGCAACGGGCTGATGGAACTGAGGATCGGTCGCAGGTTCAGGCCCAGTACTACCAACAAACCCCAACCGGCGAGCTTGCCGGCGAACGAATTATTCAGCGTCATGCAGGGCCTGCCACTCGCGGTAGAGGGCTTGCATCGCTGCCTGCGGCAGGTGCTGTACGGGCAATTTTTGCTCCGCCAGCGGCAGCGCCAGTTGCTGGTAGATCGCTGCTGTGGACAAACCAAAGGGCGCCGCCACGTCGTTGCTGGCAGCGAACACCATGCGGGATATGCCGCACAGGTGCATCGCACTCAGGCACATCGGGCAGGGCTGGCCGCTGGCGTAGATCACACAACCGTCGAGGCGCGGGCCGAGTTGTTGGCTGGCGGCGCGGATGGCGAGCATCTCGGCGTGGGCGGTGGGGTCCTGGCTCAAGTGGATTTCGTTGACCGCCTCCACCAGCACCTCGCCGTCGCGCACCAGCACGGCACCAAACGGGCGGCCACCGGCGGCTACGTTGGCCTTGGCCAGTTGCACGGCGTGATGCAGATGCTGTTGATCGTCAGTCATGGAAAACCCCTCGTGCGCAATGAGGCGTGAAGTATGGGCAGCCGCAGGGGTATTCTGAAATTAAATATAACCATGCCAATCAGTGGCAAATGGAATGGTGAGCCCATGTTCGATCCCGTGTTGTTGCGCAGCTTTGTTGCCGTCGTCGATTGCGGCAATTTCACCCGCGCGGCCGAGCGGCTGCACTTGACCCAGTCCACGGTCAGCCAACAGATCCGCCGCCTGGAAGATGCACTGGGTAGCCAGGTGCTCGACCGGGATCAGCGCCGCGTGGTGGCCACGGTGGAGGGCGAGCGCTTGCTGGCGTATGCGCGGCGCATCCTGGCGTTGCACGAAGAGGCGGCCGACGTGCTGATCAATCAGCAGAGCGATGGCGTGTTGCGCCTGGCGGTGCCCGAGGACTTTGCGGCCGAGCGCCTGATGCCGCTGCTGTCGGCGTTTGTGCAGGCTTATCCCCGGGTGCGCCTGGAGGTCACCAGCGGCTTGGGGCCGGAATTGTTGCGGGATTATCGCGGCGGTGAATTCGACGTGCTGCTGGTCAAGCAAATGGGTGACAGCGATGACTGCCTGGTGTCCTGGCCGGAGCCGTTGTGTTGGGTCGACAGCCGCAGTTCGCCGTCCCTGGGACGTGATCCGCTGCCGTTGGTGGCGTTTCCCGCTGGCGGCCTGTACCGCAATGAAATGCTGCATCACCTGGAGGTGGGCGGCTGGCGCTGGCGCATCGGTTATTCCAGCGCCAGCTTGGCCAGCGTGTGTTCGGCGGTGGCGGCGGGGCTGGGGATCAGCCTGTTGCCGGTGCGGGTGGTGCAGCCCGGGCACGTGGTGTTGGGCGCGGACAGCGGTTTGCCTGCGGTGCAGGGCGTGCGGCTGGCGCTGTATGGACGCAACGGCCTTGGTGCGGCCGGGCAGGCGTTGCTACGCCAATTGCAGGATTTATGTGCCGGTAATCCACGCTGAGCCATGCCTTCAGTGAATATTTTGTATGCCTCAAAAGCATTGAGATTTTCCCCCACGGCGCCAGGCCGCGCAGGACGTGGCTTCGGCGTATCCGGATGTTTCGGTTATTCAATTTAGATCTATCTATAACTTTAAAGATTACTTTAAGAGATAAGCGTCTGCCCCCGATGATTCAGCCCTCGACGGCCGCCAAGGCAGGCCCGTCGGTTTTTTTGCTTAAGACCGCAGGGGAGTTAATCAATGGGCAATGTCCAGACCGCCGCCAGTGCACAAGAGGCGCAGTGGCGCCACGCACCGGGTGGTGAGTTGGTCGACCTTGGCCGGCCGCATCGCGCGCCGTTGGGGCAGTTGCGTACGCAGAAAACCCCGAAGGGTGTGTTGAGTCGGCGTGAAGCGATCCTGTTGGGGATTCTCGCGCTGGCCTTGCATGGCGCGGTGATCTATTGGGTCAGCCAGAAGCCAACCCCGGTGCTGCCGATTGTGCCGCCGGAAATCCCGCCGATGACGATCGAATTTTCCCAGCCGGCTCCGCCGGTTGTGGAGCCGCCGCCGCCTGTACCGCCACCGCCGCCGCCACCGGTTGTCGAGCCACCGCCGCCGGTGGTTGATGAATTGGCCGCCAAGCCGGCGCCGAAAAAGATTCCGAAACCCAAGCCGGTGCCCAAGCCCGCACCGAAACCGGTAGCCGAGCAGCCGCCCGCGCCGCCTGTACCCGCGCCACCGGCTCCAGCACCGCCGGCACCGCCTGCGCCCGCGCCGGTCACACCGGCCTCGGCCAACGCCGCGTACCTGAAGAACCCGGCGCCCGAATACCCGTCACTGGCCCAGCGCCGGGGTTGGGAAGGCACGGTGCTGTTGCGGGTGCATGTATTGGCCACCGGCAAGCCGGGTGAGATCCAGATTCAGAAAAGCAGTGGTCGCCAGCAACTCGACGAAGCCGCACTGGCTGCCGTGAAGCGCTGGAGTTTTGTACCGGCCAAGCAGGGTGATGTGGCCCAGGACGGCTGGGTCAGCGTACCGATCGATTTCAAGATTCATTAATTATTGGATGCGGTGTGTTGGACACATCGCGACCTGCACAGAGGGAAAACATCATGGCATTAGCATCTCCAACTGAATCCATCGAAAGCGCGGTGATCTGGCTGCTGGTGGTCTTTTCGGTCGCTACCTGGGGCCTGGCCCTGCTCAAGGGCGTCCAGTTCGGCCGCCTCAAGTCCCAGGATCGCAAGTTCCACAAACAGTTCTGGGCGGCATCCAGTCTGGACTCGGCCGCTGAGTTGGCCGAAACCAAACCCGGCGCCGCCGCTCGTGTGGCCCAGGCTGGTTACGCCGCGATCCAGGTGGGTGAGGCGCCACACGCTGCTGACCTGAGCCAGGCGATCAACCATCAGGACCGTCTTGAACGCGCTTTGCGCCAACAGATCGTGCGTGAGCGCCGCTCCCTGGAGACCGGCCTGGCCGTGGTTGCGAGTATCGGCAGCACCTCGCCGTTTATCGGCCTGTTCGGCACTGTGTGGGGGATCATGGAAGCCCTGAAAGGCATCAGCGCCGCCGGTTCCGCCAGCCTCGAAACCGTGGCCGGGCCGATCGGTGCGGCACTGGTTGCCACGGGTGTGGGTATTGCCGTCGCGGTGCCGGCGGTGCTGGTTTACAACTACTTCCTGCGTCGCCTGAAGCTCACGGCTGCTGACCTGGACGACTTCGCCCACGACTTCTACAGCCTGGCGCAGAAGAACTCGTTCCGCGTGCTGCTGCACCCGACGCTGAGCAAGGCCGGTGCCCAGGGTGGCGCGCAAAAAGTGAAGGAGGCGTCCTGAGATGGCCTTCTCCACGCAAGACAGTGATGAGGTGCTGAGCGAGATCAACGTTACGCCGCTGGTGGACGTGATGCTGGTGCTGCTGGTGGTGTTTATCGTCACGGCGCCGTTGTTGACCAATGCGATTCCGATCAACTTGCCCAAGACCGAGGCCGTGGCCCCGGTGGAGCAGAAGGACCCGCTGGTGGTGAGCATTGATGCGGCCGGCAAACTGTTTATCAACAAGGATGAAATCCAGCCGGATTTGCTGGAATTCAACTTGCAGTCGGCCAAGGCCAAGGACCCGGATGTGCGGGTGCAACTGCAGGCTGATGATGGAGTGAACTATGGCGAAGTGGCGCGAGCCATGGCGTCGATCGAGCGGGCGGGGATTACCAAGCTTTCGGTGATTACTGCACGTTAGTTTCAAATGCCTCGACAATTTTTTTGGCCGTCTCCTTGGCAGGGTGCGGCCTTTTTTTTGCTTTGGGGGGAGTACATATCCGTTATTTAGGTAACGGCTACTTATGGTTCCGCTCTTA
>NZ_JACAPH010000027.1:100557-263215 GCF_013385805.1 Pseudomonas sp. C6002
TTGAAGAGCAAAATCAAAAGCTGAAGCGGGCACGGTTCAAATGTGGGAGCTGGCTTGCCTGCGATGGCATCACCTCGGTGTGTCTGATGTACCGAGTTGTCTGCATCGCAGGCAAGCCAGCTCCCACAGAAAAGCAGCTCTGCTTTCGCTCTGGTTTTTGATTTGGCTTTTAACACTCGATTTTTGGTTATTAATAAATAGCTTCTTATTCCTTAACGAATATATACCCCGTGCCTATACTGACCCACAACGTTAAACGCTGCAGGAGGGCACACCCATGCACAGCGAGTCGATTCGTTATCTGATCGTGCCGGGCTGGCAAGGATCGCCAGAAGATCATTGGCAAAGTCATTGGCAGAACAGCCTGCCCAACAGCGCGCGCGTGGAGCAGGCCGACTGGCTCACCCCACGCCGCGAAGACTGGGTGGCCGCCCTGGCCGAAGCCATCGCCGCCGACAGCACCCCGGTGATTCTGATCGCCCACAGCCTGGGCTGCATCACCGTCGCCCATTGGGCGGCCACCGCACCGGTGCAATTCCTGCGTCAGGTACGCGGCGCCCTGCTGGTGGCCCCGGCCGATGTCGAACGCCCTGCCTGCGCACCCGCCCTGCGTAACTTTGCGCCAATCCCCAGCCACCTGTTGCCCTTCCCAAGCCAGGTCGTCAGCTCCGACAACGACAGCGCCGTCAGCGCCACCCGCGCCCTGGAACTGGCACGTAACTGGGGCGCCGAAGCGGGAATTCTCGCGGGCGCCGGGCACATCAACGTGAAGTCCGGCCATCAACGCTGGGAACAGGGTTTCGCCTACCTCTATCGCCTGCAAAATCGCCTGGAACATCACTCCCGGCGCCGTGCATAAAATTTTTTAAACGCCCCTTCCCCTTCGTGGATGGGGCGGGAGCCTGCCATGAGCCTGCATGAAACCTTCGGTCAGCCCCTGCTGACCTTCCCCGACGCCGAAAAAAGCCCCCTGAGCATTCGTGCCAAGGCGCTGGTGTTTGTCGACCCGCGTTCGCGGCAACTGCGTGAAGACCTCGAAAACCTCGCCCCCCGTGCCTTGCCCGTGTTGATCCGCGGCGAAACCGGCAGCGGCAAGGAGTTGCTCGCCCGGCATATCCACCGTGGCAGCGACCGCACCGGCCTGTTTGTCTCGGTGAATTGCGGCGCCATCAGCCCGACATACGCCGACGCCGAACTGTTCGGCTACGCCGCAGGCAGCCACAGCGGCGCAGCCAGCAGCCGCGCCGGCTGGTTTGGCTCGGCCAACGGCGGCACGTTGTACCTGGATGAAATCGGCGACTTGCCGCTGCCAATCCAGGTCAAGCTGCTGGCGGCGCTGGAAAACCACGAAGTCACTCGCGTCGGCGCCCATCAGCCAAGCCCGGTGGATGTGCGGCTGGTGGCGGCCACCAGCATCGACCTCGCCCAGGCCGTGGCGGCCGGCAAGTTTCATGAGCGCCTGTTCCATTACCTCAGCGAAGGCCAACTGGAGCTGCCCGCACTGCGCGAGCGGGTGGGCGACATCCTGTCACTGGCCGAATATTTCCTCGGCATCTACAGCCAGCGCCTCGACCTGCCGGTGCCGCTGATCAGCGACGAAGCCCAGCGCGTGCTGGAGCATCACAGCTGGCCGGGCAACACCCGGGAGTTGGAGAACGTGATTCACTTTGCCTTGCTGGTCAGCAGTGGCGACGAGATTTTGCCTGAGCATTTGAACCTGCCCGTGGCGGGTTCGCCTGTGGAGCAGGTGCGGCGAATTCTTGGCCACGCCAGCGCCGCCGAGGTTGAAGCCCTGAAAAGCTATCTGAAAGAACACGTTGTTTTGTAGGAGCCCGGCTTGCCGGCGATGGCGTCCTCAGGAGCATCGCAAGGCTCAAGACCACCATCGCCGGCAAGACGGGCTCCTGCATGAACAAAATGGAATATCAAAGTGAATAAAAAGTATTGTTCTGGAATAAAAAACCTCGGTATTGTCCGCTCCACGCCGCGATAGCACTTCGCTGGCATCCACTAAAAAAGCGGCCGTCCCAGACGACCCGGATTTTCGATAAGGACACTGCATGAAAAAGGTTCTGTTGTTTACCGCACTGGCGGCTGCCCTGACTGCAAGCTTCGCCCAGGCCAACGAGAAACTGGTGGTAGCCGCTACCCCGATCCCGCACGCCGAGATCCTTGAGCTGGTCAAGCCGACCCTGGCCAAAGAAGGCGTGGACCTGGAAATCAAAGTCTTCACCGACTACGTACAACCGAACGTACAGGTGGCCGAGAAGCGTCTGGACGCCAACTACTTCCAGACCCTGCCGTACCTGGAAAACTTCAACAAGGGTAAAGGCACCAACCTGGTCACCGTGGTCGGTGTGCACGTTGAACCCTTCGGCGGCTACTCGAAAAAAATCAAAAACATCTCTGAGCTCAAAGATGGCGCCACCGTGGCCATCCCGAACGAAGGCAGCAACTCCGGCCGTGCCCTGCTGCTGCTGCAAAAGGCTGGCGTGATCACTCTGAAAGACCCGACCAACGCCCTGGCCACGCCGAAAGACATCGCCAGCAACCCGAAAAACCTGAAATTCAAAGAGCTGGAATCGGCGCTGCTGCCACGCGTCCTGGACCAGGTTGACCTGGACCTGATCAACACCAACTACGCCCTGGAAGCCGGCCTGAACCCGGCCAAGGACGCGTTGATCATCGAAGACGCCAAGTCGCCGTACGTGAACTTCCTGGTTGCCCGCCCGGACAACAAGGACAGCGACGCGATCCAGAAGCTGGCCAAAGCCCTGACCAGCCCTGAAGTGAAAGCTTTCATCGAGAAGAAATACAACGGCGCGGTCGTGCCGGCGTTCTGATCGAACCCAAAAACCTCCTTCAAGGTTTAAACGCCGACGGCTTCTACAGCGTCGGCGTTTTTTATGGCTGGAACACAATCGAAATGTGGGAGCGGGCTTGCTCGCGAATGCGGTGGGTCAGCCAACACATCTGCTGACTGATACACCGCATTCGCGAGCAAGCCCGCTCCCACATTTGGGACTGTGTCAGCTCAGATATTTCGACTGTTAATGGCCCTGCGTAGCGCCACCAGCCACTTTACCAGTTCCTGCGGATCAATCGGTTTTGCCTCGTTCATCGCTCACTCCCTCGCTGTTGGTTGGCCGTCAGTCTGGCCACGCGCTGCCTATCCCTGAAGTGCAGCTCCGATAAAAAGACCCTTCCTACTTCCCCGGGAACAGTAGCTGTCATCCATCTGCACCGCGAATCCGCAGGTTATCTATTTGGGTGATATCAATATGCTATTTCGGTATTTAAATTTTGCTTTTTATACCTTTAAAGTCGGCGCTACCCGGCGTTACCCACGCTGGACCGGACCGCACCAACGCCGCTTTACCCCTGCGGCGTCAGGGATTTCAGATGACCTTCGATTACGCATTTATCCTCAGCACGCTGCCGGCGTTTCTCAAGGCCGTGGGCGTTACCCTGCAAGTCGGCCTGATCGCCATTGGCACCTCCATGCTGGTGGCCTTGATCAACGCCGCGCTGCTGGTGTTTCGCACGCCGTACGTGTGGCGCCTGGTGGCGCTGTACGTGGAGTTGGCGCGCAACACACCGCTGCTGATCCAACTGTTTTTCGTCTATTTCGCGTTGCCGGCCCTGGGGCTGAATATCTCCGGGTTCTGGGCGGCAATCATCACCATGACCTTTCTCGGCGGCGCCTACCTCACGGAAGTGTTGCGCGCCGGTGTCGAGGCGGTGCCACTGGCACAGATCGAATCGGGCAAGTCCATCGGGCTGTCCCACTGGCAACTGCTGCGCCATGTGATCCTGCCCCAGGCCGGGATCCTCAGCCTGCCGGCGCTGTTTGCGAACTTTATTTTCCTGCTCAAGGAAACCACGATCGTGTCGGCGGTGGCGGTGCCGGAGATTCTCTACACCACCAAAAGCTATATCGCCCTCTACTACAAAACCTACGAAATGCTCGCGGTGCTCACGTTGATCTGCGTGCTGTTATTCCTGCCGCTGTCGCTGCTGCTCAGCCGCCTTGAAAGGAGGCTCCAGCATGGCCAGTTCGGGTCTTGAATTACTCTGGGTGTCCTTGCCGCAACTGGGCAAGGGCGCGGCGCAAACCCTGTCGATCTCGTTCTTGAGCATCGCCTTCAGCACCGTCGGCGGCGTGGTGTATGGCGTACTGCGCACGTTGAATTCGAAAGCGATCAACCTGGTGCTGCGGATTTACCTGGAGCTGTTCCGTGCCATTCCGGTGTTGGTGTGGTTGTACTTGCTGTTCTTCGGCCTGCCGATTTTCTTTGGCCTGAGCATTCCGAGCTTCTGGTGCGCCGTGCTGGTGTTGTCGCTGTGGGGTGCCAGTGAAGTCGGCGAAGTGGTGCGCGGTGCGTTGCATTCGTTGCCCCGTGGCCAGCGTGAAGCCGGCCTGTCGATTGGCCTGTCGGACCCGCAACTGTACGGCTACGTGCTGTTGCCCCAGGCCCTGAAACGCATGACCCCGCCGACCATCAATGTCTACACCCGCATTATCAAGACCAGCTCCCTGGCGGTGCTGATCGGTGTGGTGGACGTGATCAAGGTCGGCCAGCAAATCATCGAGCGCACCTACGAGTCGGTGTTGATCTACGGCGCGCTGTTCCTGTTTTTCTTCTTTATCTGCTACCCGTTGTCGGCCGCCTCCAAGGTGCTGGAACGGCGCTGGGCCCAAGCATGAGCGCATTGATCGAGTTCCAGGGTTTCAACAAGTTTTTCGGCGACCAGCAGGTGCTCGACGGCATCGACCTGAGTGTGCAAAGCGGCGAAGTGGTGGTGATCCTCGGCCCCAGCGGTTGCGGCAAAAGCACCTTGCTGCGGTGCCTCAATGGCCTGGAAGTGGCCCACAGCGGTAGCCTGCGTTTTGCCGGCAAGGAGCTGCTGGACAAGGCCACCGACTGGCGCCAGGTGCGCCAGGACGTGGGCATGGTGTTCCAGAGTTATCACCTGTTCCCGCACATGAGCGTGCTCGACAACCTCCTGCTCGGCCCGCTGAAAGTGCAAAAACGCGAACCCCGCGAAGCCCGGGCCCAGGCTGAAAAACTGCTGGAACGGGTGGGCCTCTCGGACAAGCGTGACGCCTACCCGCGCCAGCTCTCGGGCGGCCAGCAGCAACGCATCGCCATCGTCCGCTCGTTGTGCATGAACCCGCAGGTCATGCTGTTTGACGAAGTCACCGCCGCCCTCGACCCGGAGATGGTCAAGGAAGTACTGGAAGTGATCCAGGGCCTGGCCCGGGACGGCATGACGCTGCTGATCGTCACCCATGAAATGGCCTTCGCCCGCGCCGTCGCCGACCGCGTGGTGTTCATGGAGGCCGGCCGCATCCTCGAACAAAACACCCCCGAGGCATTCTTTACGAACCCGCAAACCGCACGCGCGCAGCAGTTCCTGGAGAAGTTCTCCTTCGTTTCAACACTGCCCAAAAGAACCAAGGAACTGGAGCTGTCATGAAAACTGCCAAGTTGTTATTCCCCCTGTTCGGCCTCGCTTTGCTGGCCGGCTGCAATAAGTCCGAAGAGCCCGCCAAGACGGCTGCCGCTGCCACCCCGGCACCCGCTGCAGTGAGCTACATCGACAAGATCAAGGCGCGGGACAAGCTGATCGTCGGCGTATTCACCGACAAGCCGCCGTTTGGTTTCGTGGATGAGTCCGGCCGCTATGTCGGCTTCGATACCGACATCGGCCGCCGTTTCGCCAAGGACCTGCTGGGGGACGAGAACAAGGTTGAATTCGTCGCCGTAGAGCCGGCGAGCCGCATTCCGTTCCTGCAAAGCGACAAGGTCGACCTGATCCTCGCCAACATGACGGTGACGCCGGAGCGCAAGGAAGCGGTGGACTTCACCAACCCGAACCTGAAAGTCGCGGTGCAGGCCCTGGTGCCGCAGGACAGCTCGGTGAAGAGCCTGGACGACCTGGCGACCCGCACCACCATCGTCACCACCGGCACTACCGCGGATATCTGGCTGACCAAGAACCACCCGGACTGGAAACTGCTGAAGTTCGAGAAAAACTCCGAGTCGCTGCAAGCGTTGTCGGCGGGCCGTGGTGATGCCTATGCCCAGGACAACCTGGTGTTGTTCAGCTGGGCCAAGCAGAACCCGGGCTATCGCGTGCTGGAGCAGAAACTGGGGGATGAAGCGCCGATTGCGCCGGCGGTGAAGAAGGGCAACATCGAATTGCGGGATTGGGTGAATGCCGAGCTGGCGAAGTTGGGCGAAGAGAAGTATTTGCTCAAGCTGTATGACCAGTATGTTCGCAAGGAACTGAGCGATGACACCAAGCCTGAGAGTGTGATTGTTGAAGGCGGGAAGTGGCAGGGTTGATCAGCTAGCTGTTGGGTGACTGATCTACCGTCTTCGCGAGCAAGCCCGCTCCCACATTCGACCGAGTTCCACCTTTGGAATGCGGACAAATGTGGGAGCGGGCTTGCTCGCGAAGAGGCCCTCACAGGCACCGCCTAACTGGGCCAATGCCACGCCGGCTCATCCAGCACCCGCTGCCCCACCACCTGCGTCTGCCCCATCACCTTCTCCAGCACGATCGAATTACACCCTTCATCCTGCTGCAACGCCGCAATCAAGCGGCTGGCATGGGACACCACCCACACCTGACACTGCTGCGACACCTGGATGATCAGGCGCGCCAACGCCGGCAAAAGGTCCGGGTGCAAGCTGGTTTCCGGTTCGTTCAATACCATCATCGTCGGTGGCCTCGGCGTCAGCAGCGCCGCCACCAGCAGCAAGTAGCGCAAGGTCCCGTCCGACAGCTCCGCCGCCGATAACGGCCGCAGCAACCCTTCCTGATAAAACTCGATGGCAAAACGTCCGCCCTGCAACGGCTCGATATTCAACCGTGCGCCCGGAAACGCATCGCTGATCGCCCGCTGCAACGCCTCGGGGTCGCCGATCTCGCGGATGGTCTGCAACGCCGCCGCCAAGTCCCGCCCATCGTGATGCAGCACCGGCGTACGCGTGCCCAGTTGCGGCTGGCGCACCGGGGCGTCGACGTCGCTGCGAAAATGATCATAAAAGCGCCAGCCGCGAATGCTTTCGCGCAGCAGCAATACCTCCGGCGAACCCCGCAGGCTGCCGACCTGATCGAACAGGCTGTGGTAGTTCGGCGTGTGCTGGGCCAGTACATCCCAGGCGCGGCCATCGCGGGCACGTACCATCGGGCCGGAGCGCTGCACCAGCAGGCTCGCCGGGCGAAATACATGCCCGGCCCAGATGCATTCTTTCTTGATCTCCGGGTCCAGGGAAAAATAGGACAAGGTTTTCTCGGGCAACCCCAGGGAAATCGCATAGCTGAAATCCTCTGCGGCAAACCCCAAGCGCAAGCGCTTGGCGCCCTGGCGCACGATGGGCTCCACTGCCATTTCACCACTGAGCATGCGCCGGCTGATGCTTTCCGGCCCGGCCCAGAAGGTTGAATCCAGCCCACCCTCGCGGGCCAGTGCGTTGATCACGCCGCCCTGGGCCGTCTCCGCCAGCAGCCGCAGGGCGCGGTACAGGTTGGACTTGCCGCTGCCATTGGGGCCGGTAATCAGGTTCAACCGATCCAGCGGCACCACCAATTTGTTGATCGAGCGGTAATTGGCCACCGCGAGGGTCTTGAGCATGAGAAAAATTATCGGTTTGGGAACCCCTGGAGTATGGGATTCTCCATGCAGATAAGGAACCCTGTTCTAAGCTCACAGTCGCATAGACACTGGCACGTCGGCATCACGCAAAAGGAGCCTGCATGGGCGGTCACAAACTCACATTTATCCTCGGCCTTGGCCTGCTGGCGCTGCTGAGCGGTTGCGGCCAGGAAAAAGCCGAACCCAAGGAACATTCCCGGGTGTTTGTGCAGACGGTGAAGTCCACCGACTTTGCCGCTGCCGTGACCTTGACCGGCGATATCCAGGCCCGGGTGCAGACCGATCTGTCGTTCCGCGTCGGCGGCAAGATCATCCAGCGCATGGTGGATGTCGGCGACCGCGTCAGCGCCAAGCAGGTGCTGGCCAAGCTCGATCCGAAAGATTTGCAGACCAATGTCGACTCCGCCCAGGCCCAGGTGGTCGCCGAGCAGGCGCGGGTCAAACAGACCGCCGCCGCGTTTGTGCGCCAGGAAAAACTCTTGCCCAAGGGCTACACCAGCCGCAGCGAATACGACTCTGCCCAGGCCGCGTTGCGCAGCAGCCAGAGCGCGCTGACCGCCGCCCAGGCGCAGTTGGCCAATGCCCGCGAGCAGTTGGGCTACACCTCGCTGGTCGCCGACGCGCCGGGCATCATCACCGCCCGCCAGGCCGAGGTGGGCCAGGTGGTGCAGGCCACCGTGCCGATTTTCAGCCTGGCCCGGGATGGCGAGCGCGACGCGGTGTTCAACGTCTATGAATCGCTGCTGGTGGAGCCGCCGCCGGACAAACCGATTACCGTCAGCCTGCTGGAAAACCCGCAGATCACCGCCGTGGGCAAGGTGCGCGAAGTCACCCCGGCCGTTGCCGCCAATACCGGCACGGTGCAAGTCAAAATCGCCCTCGACGCGCTGCCCAAGGGCATGCAACTGGGCTCGGTGGTCAGCGCCACCGCCAACGGGCCGGCCAAGGCCAGCATCGAATTGCCGTGGGCTGCCTTGACCAAAGACATCAGTGCGCCGGCTGTCTGGCTGGTGGACGACGACGGCAAGGCGCAACTGCACAAGGTCACGGTCGCGCGTTATCTCACCGGCAAGGTGATCATCAGCGACGGCCTCAAGGGTGGCGAAAAAGTCGTGGTGGCCGGCGGGCAATTGCTGCACCCCGGCATGATCGTGGAAGTCGCCCAGCCGCCGGATCAGGCCCAGGCCCAGGGAGTGCAGCCATGAAGCAGTTGACGTGTGTGCTCGCCGCCAGCTTGCTGTTGATGGCATGTTCCAAGGAAGAACCGGCGCCGGATCCGGTGCGCCCGGTGCTGTCGATTGAAGTGAAAGCCGAGGACCAGGAAAACCTCGGCCGCTTCGCCGGCACGATCCAGGCCCGCTACGAAAGCAATCTCGGTTTCCGTGTGCCAGGCCGTATCGCCCGGCGCGCGGTCGACGTGGGCGCTGAAGTGCAGCAGGGCGCGTTGTTGGCCGTGCTCGACCCCACCGATCAACAGAACCAGTTGCGCGCCGCCCAAGGCGACCTGGCCCGGGTCCAGGCACAGTGGATCAACGCCCAGGCCAATGCCCGCCGCCAGCAGGAATTGTTCAACCGTGGCGTCGGCGCCCAGGCCCAACTGGACATCGCCCAGACCGACTTGAAAACCACCCAGGCTTCCCTGGATCAGGCCAGGGCCTCGGTCAACCAGGCCAAGGACCAGCTCAACTACGCCGAACTGCGCACCGACCATGCAGGCATCGTCACCGCCTGGAATGCCGAGGCCGGCCAGGTGGTCAGCGCCGGGCAGCAAGTGGTGACCCTGGCACGACCGGACATCAAGGAAGCCGTCATCGACTTGCCCGCCGGCCTCGCCGAGCGCCTGCCGCCGGATGTGGTGTTCCTGGTCGCCGGGCAAATGGACCCGAACATCAGCACGACTGCCACCGTGCGCGAGATCGAACCCCAGGCCCAAAGCGCCACCCGCACCCGTCGCGCCCGCCTGACCCTGGCGGAAACACCGCCCGCGTTCCGCCTTGGCACCGCCATCAGCGTGACCCTGAGTTCAGCCATCGCGCCGCGTATCGAATTGCCCCTCAGCGCCTTGCAGGAAGCCGACGGCAAGACCCGCATCTGGGTCATCGACACCCAAAGCCAGACCGTACAGCCCCGTGACGTCAGCATCGTCAGCCGTGACGCCGACAGCGCCTTGCTCAACGCCGGCGTCAAACCCGGCGAGCGGGTGGTGAGTGCCGGCGTGAACAGCCTGAAGCCCGGGCAAAAAGTCAAAATCGACGAGGACAGCCCGCGATGAAAGGGAGCTTCAACTTATCCGACTGGGCCCTCAAGCATCAGTCCTTCGTCTGGTACCTGATGTTCGTCGCGCTGCTGATGGGCGTGTTCTCGTACATGAACCTCGGTCGCGAGGAAGACCCGTCGTTCACCATCAAGACCATGGTGATCCAGACCCGCTGGCCGGGTGCGACCCAGGAAGAGACCCTGAAGCAGGTCACCGACCGCATCGAGAAAAAACTCGAAGAGCTGGACTCCCTCGACTACGTGAAGAGCTACACCCGGCCCGGCGAGTCCACGGTGTTCGTGTTCCTGCGGGACACCACCAGCGCCAAGGACATCCCGCAGATCTGGTACCAGGTCCGCAAGAAGATCGACGATATTCGCGGCAGCTTCCCCCAAGGCTTGCAGGGGCCGGCGTTCAACGACGAGTTCGGGGATGTGTTCGGCTCGGTGTACGCGTTTACCGCCGACGGCCTGTCGATGCGCCAGCTGCGCGATTACGTGGAGCAAGTGCGCGCCGAAATTCGTTCGGTACCGGGGCTGGGCAAGGTCGAGATGATCGGCCAGCAGGACGAAGTGATTTACCTGAATTTCTCCACTCGCAAACTCGCAGCGCTGGGGATCGATCAGCGCCAGGTGGTGCAGAGCCTGCAATCGCAGAACGCCGTGACCCCGGCTGGGGTGATCGAGGCCGGGCCGGAGCGGATTTCGGTGCGCACCTCCGGGCAGTTCGCCTCGGAGAAGGACCTGGCCAACGTCAACCTGCGGCTCAATGACCGTTTCTATCGGCTGGCCGACGTGGCGGAAATCACCCGTGGCTATGTCGACCCGTCGACGCCGATGTTCCGCTTCAACGGCAAGCCCGCCATCGGCTTGGCCATCGCCATGCAGAAGGGCGGCAACATCCAGGATTTCGGCAAGGCCCTGCACAAACGCATGGACGATCTGACCGCCGACCTGCCAGTGGGTGTGGGCGTGCACAAGGTTTCCGACCAGGCCGAAGTGGTGGAGGAGGCCGTTGGCGGCTTTACCAGCGCGTTGTTCGAGGCGGTGATCATCGTGCTGGTGGTGAGCTTTATCAGCCTTGGCGTGCGTGCCGGGTTGGTGGTGGCGTGCTCGATCCCGCTGGTGCTGGCGCTGGTGTTCGTGTTCATGGAATACAGCGGCATCACCATGCAGCGGGTGTCGCTGGGCGCGTTGATCATCGCCCTCGGCCTGTTGGTGGACGACGCGATGATCACCGTGGAGATGATGATCACGCGCCTGGAAAAAGGCGAGACCAAGGAGCAGGCGGCGACGTTCGCCTACACCTCCACCGCGTTCCCGATGTTGACCGGCACGCTGGTGACCGTCGCCGGGTTTGTGCCGATTGGCCTCAACGCCAGTTCGGCGGGGGAGTACACCTTCACGCTGTTCGCGGTGATTGCCGTGGCAATGCTGGTGTCGTGGGTGGTCGCGGTATTGTTCGCGCCGGTGCTGGGCGTGCACATCCTCAGCAGCAAGGTAAAACCCCACAATGCCGAGCCCGGCCGTGTGGGCCGGGCGTTCAATGGCGGCATGCTCTGGGCCATGCGTAACCGCTGGTGGGCCATTGGCATTACCGTGCTGCTGTTTGTAGCGTCGGTGTTTTCCATGCAGTTTGTGCAGAACCAGTTTTTCCCGTCCTCGGACCGTCCGGAAATTCTCGTCGACCTAAACCTGCCGCAAAACGCCTCGATCAACGAGACCCGCAAGGCCGTCGACCGTCTTGAGGCGATCATCAAGGACGACCCGGACATCGCCCGCTGGAGCACCTATATCGGCCAGGGCGCGATCCGTTTCTACCTGCCGCTGGACCAGCAACTGGAGAACCCGTACTACGCGCAACTGGTGATCGTCAGCAAGGGCCTGGAAGAGCGCGGCGCCTTGATTGCGCGCCTGCAAAAACGCCTGCGGGAAGATTTTGTCGGCGTGGGCAGCTTCGTGCAGCCACTGGAAATGGGCCCGCCGGTGGGGCGTCCGATCCAGTACCGGGTGTCTGGCAAGGACATCGACCAGGTGCGCAAACACGCGATCGAGCTGGCGACCATGCTCGATAAAAACACCCACATGGGCGAAATCATCTACGACTGGAACGAGCCGGGCAAAGTCCTGCGGGTGGACATCGCCCAGGACAAGGCGCGGCAACTGGGGCTGTCGTCGGAAGACGTGGCGCAGTTGATGAACAGCGTGGTCAGCGGTGCGTCGGTGACCCAGGTGCATGACGATATCTACCTGATCAACGTGGTCGGCCGCGCCGAAGATGCCGAACGCGGTACGCCGGAAACCTTGCAGAACCTGCAGATCGTCACGCCCAACGGCACCTCGATTCCGCTGCTGGCGTTCGCCACCGTGCGTTATGAGCTGGAACAGCCGTTGGTATGGCGTCGCGACCGCAAGCCGACCATCACCATCAAGGCGGCGGTGCGCGACGACATGCAGCCGACCGACCTGGTGAAACAGCTCAAGCCGGACATCGACAAGTTCAGTGCTGGGTTGCCGGTGGGCTACAAGGTCGCCACCGGCGGCACCGTGGAAGAAAGCGGCAAGGCCCAGGGCCCGATTGCCAAGGTAGTGCCGTTGATGCTGTTCCTGATGGCGACCTTCCTGATGATCCAGCTGCACAGCGTGCAGAAGATGTTCCTGGTGGCCAGCGTGGCGCCGCTGGGGCTGATTGGCGTGGTGTTGGCGCTGATTCCCACGGGCACGCCCATGGGCTTTGTGGCGATTCTCGGGATCCTTGCGCTGATCGGCATCATCATCCGTAACTCGGTGATCCTGGTGACGCAGATCGACGCCTACGAGCGCGACGGCTACACGCCGTGGGACGCGGTGGTGGAAGCTACCGAACACCGGCGCCGGCCGATCCTGCTGACCGCAGCAGCGGCCAGCCTGGGCATGATCCCTATCGCCCGTGAAGTGTTCTGGGGCCCGATGGCCTACGCGATGATCGGCGGGATCATCATCGCCACCTTGCTCACGCTGCTGTTCCTGCCGGCGCTGTACGTGGCCTGGTACAAGATTCGCGAGCCGAAGAAAGAACAAGCCTGACGGCCACAGCGGTGACATTCCTACACGGACGTGGGAATGTTCCCTGAAACATTTTTTTGCCCTTCGCACCCGATCAATTGTTTTACCCTCCGGGCCTGATCCTTTGCCAAGGCCTGCCCCATGCGTTGTTTCCTGCTGGTTTGTAGCTTGTTACTGTCGCCCGTGGCCCTTGCCGGCACGGTGCTGGAGAACGCCCTGTGGCGGGTTGAGATCGACCCGGCGACCCTTGCGATCCACGTTTTCCCCAGCGACAAGACCGCCGTGCAGGCTTCAAGCGGAGGCCCTGCGCACAGGGTCAACCAGCTCTCCCAAAGCACCCGTCAGGCCAGTTGGCAATGGGACGATGGCGCCTATCGCCTGAGCGCCACCCTCGAGCAACGGGATCTTGCCCTGACGATTACCGCCCGTGATGCCGGTGAGTTGGCGATCCTGCGCCAACCCGCCAGCGCCATGGGCAAGGGCCTGATCTGGCCCCTGGCCGAAGGGCATTACGTGCCGGCGGGCAATGGTGTGTGGCAGGACTTCCTGCTGGAGCAGGGCGACGTCAACACCACCCAGGACCTCAGCTTGCCGCTGTGGGGCGTGGATCACGGCGCGTTTACCCTCAACTGGCTGATGACCAATCCTTACAACAACCGTCTGCACTGGCAGGCCGACGGCAAAGGACTGGCGTTGTCCGCCTTCCATGAATTCACCACGCTGGACCCCGCGGCACCGATGACCGTTCTGTTGCACCTGGGCGAAAGCGACCCGCTGGCCGGCGCCAAGCGTTATCACCAGTGGCTGGTGGAGCAGGGGCTGTTTGAACCGTTGGCGGACAAGTTGCGGCAAACCCCGGAAGCGGAAAAGCTGCTGGGCGCCAGCCATATCTACCTGTGGGGCAATGATCTGCTGGCTCCGGGGGATGTGCGCGACTGGCCGCAACTGCTCAAGCTGCTACGCAGCGGTAAAGGCTTGGCGGCTGAATTGAATGGCTTGCTGGACAAAGAGGCTGCGCAGGTTCGGCAGGTCAAGCAACCGTATGAGCAGGCTGTCCTGCTGCGCGGCCTGAACGCGGCGATCAACACAAAGGCCCGGCAAAGCTGGCAGCCCTCCACCGAGCCGAATATGACCCAACTCGCTGATGGGTATGGTGCGCTGCGTCGCGAGTTGGCCGTGGCTTTTGCGGGTGCCTTGAGCGCCACGCCTGAGACTTGGGGCAACACCTTGTCCGTCACCAACGCGCTGAAAGGCGCCGGTCTCAAGCGCTTGCTGGTGACCCAGGGCGAAGGCTGGGAAGGCGGGCTCTGGCATCCTGAGGCGGTGAAGACCGGGGTCGACGCCGGTTACCTGATGGCGCCCTACGACTCTTATGAAACGGCACTGTCTGCCACTGAAAATCCCGACTGGACCACCGCGCACCTGGGCAGCAAGGCCTATGGCGAGTGCGCGATCGTGTTGAAGGGCGGCCAGCTCAAGACAGGCTTCCAGAAGTCCGGCCACTACACCGACCCGCGCTGCGTGCGGCCGTTGCTGGAGGCGCGGATCAAGGCGGTGCAGGCCAAGTCCGGGTTCAACGCCTGGTTCCTCGACGCCTATGCCACCAGCATGTTGTTCGACAGCTATCGCACGGGTGCGAGCATGACCCAGGCACAAAATGCCGAAGGCAATATCGATGCGGCCCGCTGGATCAATACGGCGCTGAAGTTGCCGGCAGGTTCCGAGGACGGCAACGCGATCACCGCCCGAGGCATCCTGTTTGCCCACGGCATGCAAACGCCGGTGCTGGGCTGGGGTGATCGTGAGATGACCAAGGACAGGCAGTCGCCGTATTACGTCGGGGCTTGGTTCCCGCCGGAACAGCCGGCGGTGTTCTTCAAGTCGGTGCCGTTGAAAGAGCCGTTTCGCACGGTCTACTTTGACCCGACGATGCGCCTGCCGCTGTATCAGGCGGTGTTCCATGGCTCGGTGATCACCACCCACCATTGGCTGTTCGACAGCCTGAAACTGAGCAACGTGCGGGCCGAAAGCGAGCTGACGCAACTGCTCTACAACGTGCCGCCGCTGTATCACCTGAGTGCGGCGACAGTGAAGCAGCGCTTGCCGGTGATTCAGCGCCAGGACGCGTTCTTCCGGCCGCTGCATGAGCGGTTGGCGACTCAGGCCATGACCGATTTTCGCTGGCTGACGGAAGATAAACAGGTGCAGCAGACCACGTTTGCCGATGGGACGCGGTTGGTGGCGAATTTTGCTGAGGGGCGTATTACGGCTTTTGTACCTGGCGCCCAGGCTGTGGTGTATCAGGTGGATGAGTGGCGGCTGTGAGTCCTTCGCGAGCAAGCCCGCTCCCACAGGGGAATGCATTCCAAAATGTGGGAGCGGGCTTGCTCGCGAAGGCGTAAGCCCAAACAACAAAGACCTACAGCTTGCGCCACACACTCGCCAGCCACGGCTGTTGTTCCCGAGGCAATCCCGCTGGCCGGTAGTAATGCTCCAGCTCCACAAACCCCGCAGCCGTCAGCAATTCCTGCCAGGCCTGCAAGTCGTGATACGAGCCATACCGCGGCCCATTCCAGCCCTCCTGATTTTCACCCCGAGGGTTTGAGCTGAACAACACTCCACCGACCTTCAACGCCCCATGCAACTGCCCAAGAATGCGCGGCAGCTCCTGCTTGGGAATATGAAACAGCACCGCATTGGCGAAGATCCCGTCGAAACGTCCGGCCGGCAAATCCAGCTTCAGGAAGTCCTGTTGCAGCACTTCACAGCCGCTGTCTTCCCGGGCCATCTGTGCAAAGCGCTCCGAACCATCGAGCCCCACCGCGATGTGGCCCATGCGGGTAAACGTCTGCAAATCCCGCCCCGGCCCGCAGCCGAAGTCCAGCACGGTAAACGGTGCGTCGCCCTGGATATGCCGCAGCAACGCATCAATGTTCTGGCTCACATCGTGATCGCGGGTGCCTTCACGAAAATCCTCGGCCACTTTGTTGTAGTGGCCAAGGGTGGTGGAGGTGATCTGGTCGAGGTCGTCGGGGGCAAGTTTCATGGCAGGTTATACCGGGCGCTGAGATGGCCCGACTATACCTCACCTCTTGTTCAGAACCCTGGCCAACCGATCGCCGCCCAACTGAATCACGGCTACCAGGATCACCAGCAGCACAATCACGGTGAGCATGATCTGCGTGTCAAAACGCTGATAGCCATAGCGATAGGCAATATCCCCCAGCCCACCGGCGCCAATTGCCCCGGCCATGGCCGAGGAGTTGATCATCGTCACCAGGGTAATCGTGAACCCGCCGACAATCCCCGGCAGCGCCTCCGGCAGCAGCACATGCCAGACGATATGCCAGCGCCGGCAACCCATGGCCTGCGCCGCCTCGATCAAGCCGTGGTCGACTTCGCGCAAGCTGACTTCGGCGATTCGCGCAAAGAACGGCGTGGCCGCGATGGTCAACGGCACCACCGCCGCCCACACGCCATAGGTGGTGCCGACGATCAACCGGGTGAACGGAATCAGCGCCACCATCAAAATCAAAAACGGGATCGAGCGGAACAGGTTAACGAACGCCCCCAGCACCCGATTCAAGGCAGGCGCCTGATAGATGCCGCCCTTGTCGCTGGTCACCAGAAACACCGCCAGCGGAATCCCCACCAGCAATGCAATCAACGACGACACTCCGACCATCAACAGTGTGTCGATGGCGCCCTGCAATAAACGATCAAACCACATAGCCCAGCACCTCCACCTGTTGTGCCCAGCGCCCGGCGCGGCTGCGCAGTTCTTCGGCGGTCAGGGACGAGCCGCTCACCGCCAGCAGCAATTGCCCCAAGGCGTGGCCCTGGATGCGTTCCACACCGCCTTGCAGCAAGCGCACGCGCCCGCCGAGGGCGCTGAACAACGCAGCAAGATCGGGTTCGTCTTCGGCACTGCCAGTCAGTTGCAAGCGCAGCACCACGGCGGCGTCCTTTGAGGTCGGATTGGCCTGCAGGCGGCTTTGCAACTCTTCAGGCAGGCCATGTTGCAGCGGCGCCAGCAGGGTTTTACTGACCTCATGCTGCGGGTTGCCGAACACTTCCCACACCGGACCTTGCTCGACCACATGGCCGTGTTCCAGCACCACCACGCGGTCGCAGATTTCGCGAATTACGGCCATTTCGTGGGTGATCAGCACGATGGTCAGGCCCAGGCGTTTGTTGATCTCCCGCAGCAGGCCGAGGATGGATTGCGTGGTCTCAGGGTCGAGCGCCGAAGTGGCTTCGTCGCACAACAGAATCTGTGGGTCATGCACCAGTGAGCGGGCGATGCCCACCCGCTGTTTCTGCCCGCCGGACAGCTGGGCCGGGTAAGCCTGGTGCTTATCCTGCAAACCGACCAATTCCAGCAGTTCACGCACCTTCTTCTCGCGCTGCTCCTTGGGCACGCCTGCGACTTTCAACGGCAGTTCGACGTTCTGCCACACGGTCTTGGCCGACATCAGGTTGAAGTGCTGGAAGATCATGCCGATGCGTCGGCGCAGGGCGACCAGGCGGTCTTCGTCGAAGTCGCCGATGTCCACCTGGTCAATCAATACCCGGCCGCTGCTCGGTTGTTCCAGGCGGTTGATGGTGCGGATCAGCGACGACTTGCCGGCGCCGCTGCGGCCGATGATGCCGAAGACTTCGCCGCGCTGGATCGCCAGGTCGATGCCTTGCAGGGCGGGCACGGATTGGCCGTCATAGGTCTTGCCCAGGTTGATAAAGCGCACGTGCGCGCGATTCAGGTCCGGGTGCAGTTCTGTCTGCTCGGCGTCCCTGGGCGGCAGGCCCAGGTCGCGCAGTTGAGAGTGGGCGGCGGTCATTTTTTATCTTCCCAGCCCACTTGGTAGAGCTTGCCAAGGGATTTATCCAACGCGGCGCGCACCACCGGCGAGTGCTGGTAGATGTCGACGAACTTGATCACCCGCGGGTCGGTTTTGCTCTTGGGCTGGACCACGAACTGGATCACGTATTCCGGGTGGTCGAGGCCGTCGAACAGCAGCGCTGACTCGGCATCGAAGGTCTTGGACAGGCGGATATACGCCGGGTAGCCCTGCACCAGGTCGGCGTCGTCATAAGCGCGCACCAGTTGCACGGCTTCGACTTGCAGGATCTTGATCTTCTTCGGGTTGGTGACGATGTCTTCTTCAGTGGCCTTGTAGCCTACGCCCGGCTTGAGCGTGATCAAGCCGGCCTTGGCCAGCAGTTGCAGGCCGCGACCACTGTTGATCGGGTCGTTGGCAATCGCCACGCTGGCGCCCTGGGGCAGGTCGTTGATGCTTTTGTACTTCTTCGAATACAGCCCGACGTTATTGATGATGCCCGGCGCGTACGGCACCAGGTCAAAGCCTGCAGCAGCCTTGGCGTTTTCCAAAAACGGGATGTGCTGGAAGTAGTTCACGTCGATATCGCCGGCTGCCAGGCTGACGTTGGGTGCGATCCAGTCGGTGAATTCCACCAGTTCGACTTTCAAACCCTGTTTGCCGGCCTCTTCGACGGCGGCCTCCAGTGGAATGGCGAAGGCGGCGGTGGTGCCGACTTTCAACGGTGCGTCAGCGGCGAATACCGCCGAGCTGAACAATCCGAGGGCGAGCGCCAGTGCTTTGACTGGGTGGCTGAGCAATGTTTTTTTCATAGTGGATTTCCAGTCATAAGGTGTGAGTGCAAACAACTCGGTCAACTGTGGGAGCGGGCTTGCTCGCGAAAGCGGTGTGTCAGTGAATGCATCCGGCGACTGATACAGCGCTTTCGCGAGCAAGCCCGCTCCCACATTTTGGTTCAGTGGCGGTAGGTGGAGCCGGTGTGTTGTTCAGGTAAGTGCGCCGAGTGGTGGAAGACTTTCTCCCGCAACGTCCCGGTCTCATACGCGGTCTTGTACGAGCCCCGGCGCTGCAGCTCCGGCACCACCAGTTCGATGAAGTCGACGTAGCTTTCCGGGGTGACGATGCGCGTCAGGTTGAAGCCATCCAGGCCGGTTTCGCTGATCCATGATTCAAGTTCATCCGCCACCTGTGCCGGCGAACCCACCAGGGTGATGTAGCGCCCGCCCAGGGCGTGCTGCTCAAGCAACTTGCGCCGGGTCCAGTCATTGTTCTGCAGGTTCTTGGTCGCGGACTGGATGGCGTTGCTCTTCACGTACTGGATCGGTTCGTCGATTTCGTACTGTGAAAAATCAATCGCCGTGGATGCCGAGAAATGCGCCACGCCGGCTTCCGCACTGGCGTAGCTCAGGTACTCGGCGTGCTTGGCCCACGCAGCTTCTTCGGTGGCGCCGACAATCACGTTCAGGCCCATGAACACCTTGATATCGTCCGGGTTGCGCCCGGCTTCCACGGCGCTGGCGCGCACCTTGTCCACCTGGATCTTGGTCGAGGCCTTGTTCTGCCCGCTGATGAACACGCACTCGGCGTGGCGCCCGGCAAACAGCAGCCCACGGTCGGAGCTGCCCGCCTGGAACAGCACCGGCGTGCGTTGCGGCGACGGCTCGCACAGGTGATAACCCTCCACCTGATAGAACTCGCCCTTGTGCTCGACCTTGTGCACCTTCTCCGGCTGGGCATACACCCGCGCCTGCGGATCGTTGATCACCGCGTCGTTTTCCCAGCTGCCTTCCCAGAGTTTGTAGAGCACCTCCAGGTATTCGTCGGCCTGGTCGTAGCGCCGGTCGTGCTCGACCTGCTCGGTCAGGCCCATGGCCTTGGCGGCGCTGTCGAGGTAGCCGGTGACGATGTTCCAGCCCACCCGGCCACGGCTCAGGTGGTCGAGGGTCGACATGCGCCGGGCGAACAGATACGGCGGTTCGTAGGTGAGGTTGGCGGTCAGGCCGAAGCCAAGGTTTTTGGTCACCGCCGCCATGGCCGAGACCAGCAGCAACGGGTCGTTGACCGGCAGCTGGATCGCCTCCTTGAGCGGCACGTCCACCGAGTTCTGGTAGACGTCATACACGCCGACGATGTCGGCGATGAACAGCCCGTCGAACAGTCCGC
Organism: Pseudomonas sp. C6002; assembly: GCF_013385805.1. NCBI lineage: Bacteria > Pseudomonadati > Pseudomonadota > Gammaproteobacteria > Pseudomonadales > Pseudomonadaceae > Pseudomonas > Pseudomonas sp. C6002. The sequence goes on from NZ_JACAPH010000027.1 coordinate 120,529, forward strand.
GTTCCAGCAACTGCGCCAGTTCGGTCCAGTACTCGATGGTTTTGTACTGGGTCGAGTTGTCCCGTGGATGGGTCCACAGGCCGTGGTTGATGTGCCCGATGCAGTTCATGTTGAAGGCATTGAGCAGGATCTTTTTCTTCGCCATCAGATAGTCCCCCGCAGTGGCGGGTTTTCATCGTTGAGGTAGTAATTGCCCACAGCAAAGTACTTCCAGCGCACCGGATCGTGCAGGGTGTGTACCCGGGCGTTGCGCCAGTGGCGGTCCAGGCCGTGTTCGGCGAGGGTCGCCTGGCTTCCGGCAAGTTCGAACAGGGTGCTGCCGGCCGCCAGGGAAATCTCGGTGCTGAGGGCGCGCACTTCGGCGACCGCGATGGATGCGGCCGCGACGGTGTCGGCATTGCTGTCGGCCTGGGCGCGGTCGAGGAATTCGCCTGAGCGTTCCAGCAGGGCTTCGGTGGCGTGCAGGCGGATGCTCAAGTGGCCGAAGCTTTTCAGGGTCAGCGGATCTTCGGTGGCCTTGTCGCTGGTGGCATCGATCCACGGCCGGGTCTTGGTGCGCACGAAGTGCAGCGCATCCTCATAGGCAGCGCGGGCGATACCGGTGTCGATGGCGGCGTGAAGGATCTGCGCCAGCGGGCCGACAGTGGTCGGGCGTTCGAAGGCACTCTGGAACGGGATCACGTCCTGGGCCGCGACCCACACGTTATCGAACACCACCGAACCGCTGCCGGTGGTGCGCTGGCCGAAGCCGCTCCAGTCGTCGATCACGCTCAGGCCCTCGCTGTCACGGGTGACAAAGGCCAGTTGCTGCACACCGTTTTCGTCCACCACGGACGTGGGAATACGTTGGGCGTAGATCGCGCCGGTCGAGTAGAACTTGCGGCCGGTGATACGGAAACCGTCACCGTCGCGGGTGATCTTGGTGATGCGGTCGTGGGCGGTCTTGGTGCCCAGTTCTGCCAGGGCATTGCCGAAGCGCTGGCCGGCGAGCACTTCGGCGTACAGGCGTTTTTGCTGCGCCGGGCTGCCGTTCACCCGCAGCACTTCGAGGGCATAAAAATGGTTTTGCGGGATCTGCCCCAGGGACGCATCCGCCTGGGCAATCAGTGCCGTGACCTTGGCCAGGGTGACGTTGGAAACGCCGGCACCACCGAACTCCTTGGGTACGCTGATGCCCCACAGGCCGGAGCGGGAAAACACGTCCAACTCAGGCAAGGGCAGGCGGCGTTCACGGTCACGCAAGGCGCTGTCGCGGCGGAAGTCTTCGGCCAGGTCGCTGGCGACAATGAGGGCTTGTTCATCGCTGGTAATAACCGCGACGTGATGAGAAAGGGTCATAGGTTTCTCCAGAGGTCTGGTCGTTAAATCCAGGAATGCCGGGCAGGCAAAGTGCCGTTCAGGTGATAGGCGCCCACCGCGTGGTACTTCCAGCGCACAGGGTCGTGCAGGGTGTGCACCCGGGCGTTGCGCCAGTGGCGGTCGAGGTTGAATTCGGCGAGGGTCGCGCGGCTGCCGGCCAGCTCGAACAGCTTTTCGCTGGCGAGCAGGGAAATCTCGGTGGTCAGCACCTTGGCTTCGGCTACGGCAATCGAGGCGCGTGCGGCGGACTGCGCGGTGATCGGCGCGGCGCTGACTTGGTCCAGTACCTGGCCGGCCTTGCGCAGCAGGGCTTCAGCGGCGTGCAGTTCGATCTTCAGCTTGCCGATATCGGCGATCACATACAGGTCATCGCTGGCCCGTTCGACCTTGGCGTCGATCCATGGCCGCGAGCGTTCGCGTACAAAGCTGATGGTGTCGTCGATCGCGCCACGGGCGATGCCGGCGTCGATGGCCGCCTGGATCAATTGCGAGACTGCGCCCTGGATGCCCGGTGTTTCGCCGAGTCGCCAGGTTTCCACCACCAGTTCGGCGTCCACCGCCACTTGATCCAGCAGCACTGTGCCGCTGGCGGTGGTGCGTTGGCCAAAGCCGGACCAGTCATCGACGATGCGCAGGCCTTCGGTGCCACGGCGCACGAACGCCATGACGACTTTGCCGTCATCGTTCAAGGCCTTGACCGCCACCCAATGGGCGAACAGCGCGCCAGTGGAGTAGAACTTCTGGCCACTGACGACGTAGCCGTCACCTTCGGCGGTGATGCGTGACTTGAGGTCCAGGGTGTTTTTGGTACCGCGTTCCGGGCCGCCGTTGCCGATGCGCCAGCCGTCCAGCACGCTCTGAAACAGCTGCTTTTTCTGGCGCTCGCTGGCCGCACCTTGCAGCACGTGCAGGATGCCGAAATGGTTCTGCGGGATTTGCCCCAGCGCCGGGTCGGCCGCGCTGATGATCGCGAACACCTCGGCCAGGGTCACGAAGGACACCTGCGGGCCGCCGTACTCACGGGGAATGGAAATACTGCCCAGGCCGCTGCGGGTGAAGTGTTCGATTTCAGCCCAGGGCAGTTTGCGTTGCTGATCGCGCCTGGCCGCTTGCAGGCGCGCGGCCTGTGCCAGCTCGTGGGCGGCGCTCAGGGCCTCGGCGTCGTTGCGCAGCACTTTGGCGGGCAACAACAGCGGGGCAACGTCCAGATCACTCTGGGGGGGTGTTTGTGCCAAGTTAGACATCAGCGCCGCTCCTTGGCTGCACGCAATGCCCTGGCGTTACGCACCGGGGTAATTTTGACCATACCTACCTCACATCCGTTGAAAAGATAAAAAAATCAGGAATGTCCGGTGGTCCGGTGCATATACCCTAAGCGTGTTAAATTTTTTAATAAACTAACTTTTAGGAATATGCATAGAAGGTCTGTCACCCCGGTTCACAGGGCGAGCCGGGGCGATGGGGTTGGTAGGCCAGCGGGGCCCTGGCGGGGCTGGTCGGGGCCTGGGGAGCGAGCGCGGCGATGCGCAGGATGCGGGCTGGCGCCCAGCTTGAATTGTTGCCGACCCGGTCGAGAATGCAGTAGGTCACTTCGAGGCGATGGTCGTCCCCAGCCTCGACAATGATGGCCGACGGCACCCACACCTGCACCGCCTTGCCCACATCGCCAGCCTGGATGCTCGGCAGGTCCAGGCGCACGTCACCCCAGCGCAGGGTGATCTCGTCATCGGTCGCCATGTTCAGGTACGGCTCGATGGTCAGGGGCACGCCACGGCGGATCTGGCTGCTGTTGACGCCATGGCGACGGATGGTCTCGGGCAGGCTGACGGCGGCCAGGTTCTGGTTTTCATCAAGGCTCAGTGCCGAGGGCATGCCGCCGGGGTAGTCGGTCTTGACCTGCACCCGGGTGATGGCCGAGCGCGCCGGGCCGTGGCCGACCTGCATGACCCGGTAATGAATCCGTGCCGGGCCATTTTGCACAAAGCTCTCCGGCACTCGCAGGCTGGTGGGCATGCCGATCTTGCCGGCGGTGATGCGCCGGGAGGCGGCAAAGCAGTTGTTCCAGAACAACTCGATCAGGTCGCCCTCGTCCATGCCGCAGTAAGGCGCGATATCGACCTGCAGGTTTGTCGCAGCGAGGGCATTGATGCCTTCTCGATGGGCCTGGGGCAAGGTCGGGGCAGTGAGCAGCGCCTGGGTGGAAATACGCTTCATAAATAATCTCCTTGGTGCAGCCAGCAGCAATCGTTCCGGACATCAGGCGCGGGCAGGCGACGTAGTCCGAAAGAAACGATTTAATAAAAAACCAGAATGGATCCAATCCTCTGGACGTTAGATAAGAGGCTTGGTTAGTTGGCGTCAAGAGGCTGGGCGGGGCAAACAGGGGGTTATGGAATATTCAGAAGGGTCTTACTGGGAGGGCGCTGCAAGTGCGTGCTTCAGGGGGACTTTTACCCAATGAATAAAGGGTGTTTCCCCAAAAACACTAAAGAGGCGAGTTGCCTTTCGGCAACTCTATAAAGCGAAGCTTCTTACAATGAATCGGCGCAAGTTAGTTGTTGATGAACTTTCTGAGAAACTGCCGGGTACGTTCTTCTTTCGGGTTGGCAAACAGCGCCTTGGCTTCGCCTTGTTCAACAATGACGCCCTTGTCGAAGAAGATCACCCGGTTGGCCACATCCCGCGCGAAACTCATTTCGTGGGTCACGATGACCATGGTGCGGTTTTCTTCCGCGAGGCTGCGAATGGTCGCCAGCACTTCGCCTACCAGCTCCGGGTCCAGGGCCGAAGTCGGCTCATCGAACAGGATCACCTCCGGCTCCATCGCCAGGGCCCGGGCAATGGCCACCCGTTGCTGCTGCCCACCGGAGAGGCGGCGTGGGTAGGCGTCTTCCTTGCCTGCCAGGCCAACCCTGGCCAATAGCTTGCGGCCCAGGGCATCTGCGGCGGCCCGGGGCATCTTCTTGACCACGATCGGGCCTTCGATGACGTTCTCCAGGGCCGTGCGGTGCGGGAACAGGTTGAAGTTCTGGAACACAAAACCCACGTGCTGGCGCAGGCGCCGCACCAGGCTTTGCTGTTGGTTGAGCGGGCGGCTGCTGTCGATCTCGATGTCACCGACCTTGATTCGGCCACTGGTGGGTTCTTCGAGGAAATTCAGGCAGCGCAGCAAGGTGGTCTTGCCGGAACCGCTGGGGCCGATGATGGCGACGACTTCGCCTTCCTTGACCTCAAGGTCGATCCCGTTAAGCACCACCTGACCCTTGAATTGTTTGGTCAGTTTTTCAACCACGATCATGCTTCAAGACTCCAGGTCATGCCGGTTGACTCGTGCTTCCAGGCGGTTTTGCACGTGCGCCAGGACGCTGGCAAGAATCCAGTAGATCAAGGCGGCGGACAGATACATGGTGAAAATTTCGAAGGTACGGGCCGAGACCAATTGCGCCTGGCGGAACAGCTCCGGCACCTGGATGGTGGCGGCCAGGGCAGTGTCCTTGACCAGGGAAATAAAGCTGTTGCCCAGCGGCGGCAAGGCCGTGCGCATGGCCTGCGGCAGGATGGCCCGGCGCAGGGTCTGCGCACGGGTCATGCCGATACTGGCCGCAGCTTCCCACTGGCCGCGCTCGATGGAACCGATGGCGGCACGCAGGATTTCACAGGCGTAAGCAGCCATGTTCAGCGAGAAGCCGATCATGGCCGCCGGGATCGGATCCAGCTCGATGCCCACTTGCGGCAAGCCGTAGTAGATCAGGAACAGCTGTACCAGCAAGGGCGTGCCGCGAAAGAACGACACGTAGACGCGGGCGGTCCAGCTCAACAACTTGAAGCGCGACAGGCGCATCAAGGCCAGGCCGAAGCCCAGCAGCAAGCCGAAAAACATCCCGCCGAGGCTAAGGATGACCGTGAAGTACGCGCCCTTGAGCAGAAAGGGCGCGGAGTCCAGCGCGAGTTGGAAACCTGCTTCCATTATTGAGTAACGTCAGCGTTGAAGTACTTCTCGGACAGCTTCTTCAAGGTACCGTCGGCGCGCAGTTCGTCCAGAGCCTTGTTCACCGCGGCCAGCAGTTCAGGCTCGCCTTTGCGCAGGGCAATACCGGCTTCCTGACGGGAGAACGCAGCACCTGCAGCGGCGGTGTCCTTGGCTTTCTTGGCGTATTCCAGCGCGGCGAGGCGGTCGATCAGGATGGCGTCGACACGGCCGATGCGCAGGTCCTGGAACTTGGTTGGGTCATCGTTGTAGGTTTTGACGATGGCTTTCGGTTGGTTTTCCTTGAGCCATTGTTCGTAGTTGGTGCCCAGGCCCACACCGATTTTCTTGCCGGCCAGGTCGTCGGCGGTCTTGATGGTGTCGACGTTCTTCGCCAGGGTCAGCGCCTGGATCCCGGAGACGGTGTAAGGCTTGGAGAAGTCATACTTTTCCTTGCGCGCATCGGAGATGGTCACCTGGTTGACGACCGCGTCCAGGCGCTTGGATTCCAGGGCGGCGAGGATGCCATCCCACGGCGTGGCTTGCAGCTTGACCTTGACGCCCAGCTTCTTGGCCAGCGCTTCGGACAACTCGACCTCGAAACCGCTGAGCTTGCCGCTTTCGTCGACGAAGCTGAACGGCGGGTAGGTGCCTTCCAGGCCAATCTTGATTTCGCCGGCTTTCTTGATGTTGTCCAACTGCTCGCCGGCAACTGCCTGACCGAGCCACCCGGCGCCAAGCGCCAGCCCCAATGTGCCAACCAGTAACGTGCGACGGAATACGGAAATAGTCATGAAGAGCCCCTGTGTTTTTTATGTTGAGCGATGCAGGTGACGCGGTAGTCGTATCCTGCCTTAAAAGCGCCGTGTGTGGGAGCCGGGCTTGCCCGCGATTGCATCAACTCGGTGTTTTGGATCTGCCCAGTCATGCGTATCGCCATCAAGCTCGCCTACGGCGCGACTATAAAGCCGGTTTTTAAGACTTTAAAATAATATAAAATCAGATTGATATTTCTTTATGGAATATCAAAAGCTCGAATCATAAGCAAACAACGCCGGTGCGCCACCCGTGTGCAGGAAGATGATCGGCCCCTCTTCAAAGCGCTGGCGTCCAATGCCATCCAGCAACCCGGCCATGGCCTTGCCCGTGTAGACCGGGTCCAGCAGCAGGCCTTCCTGGCTGGCTACCAGCTTGATCGCCGCCAGCGTGCCGGCACTCGGCTCGCCATAACGGGGGGCGAAGTACTCGTCCCACAGGATCACCTTGAACGCGTCCGGCAGCGGCACGCCGAGCAATTCGGCCGTACGTTCGGCCAGGCCCTGCACCTTGGGGCGCTGGGCTTCGTCGGTACGGGACACCGTGATGCCAATCACTTGCAGGTCCGGCAGCACTTCGGCCAGGGCCAGGGCCAGGCCGCTGTGGGTGCCGGCGCTGCCGGAGGCCAGGACCACGGTGGAGAACGGGATGCCGCTGTCTTCAATCTGCCCGGCCAGCTCCAGCCCGGCGCGCACGTAACCCAGTGCGCCGAGGGCATTCGAGCCGCCGATGGGCACCAGGTACGGCTTCTTGCCGTTGCTGCGCAGGCGGTCGGCGAGGGCGTTGAGCTGGTCGTCGACGTTGTCCAGGTTCTCCACCAACTCGACCTTGGCGTCGAACAGCTCCAGCAACAGGCGGTTGCCGTTGGCCAGGTAGTTGGGGTCTTCGGTGCCCGTCGGGTTTTCCAGCAGGGCAACGCAGCCCAGGCCCAGCTTGGCGGCCAGCGCAGCGGTCTGGCGTACATGGTTGGACTGGATCGCGCCGGCGGTCACCAGGGTGTCGGCACCCTGGGCCAGCGCATCGGCGGCGAGGTATTCGAGTTTGCGCAGCTTGTTGCCGCCCATCGCCAGCGGTGTGGTGTCGTCGCGTTTGACGTAGACGTCACGCCCCAGCCAGGCCGACAGCCGCTCGAGTTTTTCCAGGGCGGTGGCGCCGCCCAGCAGTTCCAGACGGTTAAAGCGGTCGAGCTGTTGTTTGATCATGGCTACGCACGGGTGGTCAGAGATGCTGGGACTATAGGCAGGCACTTTTGCGTCGGCAACCGCCAATCGCTTATGTCGACGGGTTATTAGCATTGCACTATTGGTTCTTAAGGACGCTCAGGTTCCTTGCCGTAAAGTGATGGGCATTTCGTCAGGAGTGAAGACCGTGAGTGAGCGTTCCAGTCATTGGCAATTACAGACCATCGTCAGCCAGCTGCGCAGCGCCCGGGACCAGTGGCGCACCCGCAACGGCCGGGTCAGCGGCGAGCAGGGCGGGCGCGAGCTGCCTTCACGGGAAGCCGTGGCGCAGATTCTCGAGGCGTTGTGTGGTGCTCTGTTCCCCATGCGTCTGGGGCCGGTGGACCTGCGTGAAGAAAGTGAAGACTTCTACGTCGGCCACACCCTGGATGTGGCGCTGAATGCATTGCTCGCCCAGGCGCGCCTGGAGCTGCGGTATGCCGCGCGGCAAGGTGGCCAGGATGACAGTGAAGTCGACGCCCATGCCATCCACCTGATCCAGGATTTCGCCCTGGCGTTGCCAGGCTTGCGCAGCCTGTTGGACACCGACGTGCTCGCCGCCTACCACGGCGACCCGGCGGCGCGCAGCGTGGACGAAGTGCTGTTGTGCTACCCGGGGATTTTGGCGGTGATTCACCATCGCCTGGCGCACCACTTGTATCGGGCAGGCTTGCCGTTGCTGGCGCGCATCAGCGCGGAAATCGCGCATTCGGCGACCGGGATTGATATTCACCCGGGCGCGCAGATCGGCCCGAGCTTCTTTATCGACCACGGGACGGGTGTGGTGATTGGCGAGACGGCGATCATCGGCGAGCGGGTACGGATCTACCAGGCCGTGACATTGGGCGCCAAGCGTTTCCCGGCGGATGAGGATGGGCAATTGCAGAAAGGCCATCCGCGGCATCCGATTGTCGAGGATGATGTGGTGATCTACGCCGGGGCGACGATCCTGGGGCGGATTACGATCGGCAAGGGCTCGACCATTGGCGGCAATGTGTGGCTGACGCGCAGTGTGCCGGCGGGGGCGAACCTGACCCAGGCGAATCTGCAGCATGATGATGGGACGCAGAAATAGAGCAGCGCCCTCTCTAACGATCACACAGATCCAATGTGGGAGCGGGCTTGCTCGCGAATGCGGTGTATCAGTCGCCAGAAGTGTTGGCTGACACGCCGCATTCGCGAGCAAGCCCGCTCCCACATTTTGTCTGCATTCCAAATTTGAGCCGCACTACCCAAATTCGAGCCGTATTTCACTCAGCAATCGCTGAACGTTTCGTCATCCCCATACGTCATACCTTTCCTTGAGCTAGTGTAGGAAACACCTACCACTCAGCCCTGCGATTAGTCCTCAAACCCCTATCCATGTTTAACTTGACTGTTCGTTCAAGTTAAATCGGTGGTTCGCTGCCCGCTCACAACAGGAGGCTTACCTTTGCTGAGTCCGTTTTTTACAGCCACATCCCATACCCTTGAGGTGCGCCCTACATGAGTGCATCGTCCACACCTTCCAGCGGTCTGGTCCGCATGAACCCGCCGGTGTTTTACTTCGCCGCGAGCTTCATCCTGCTGTTCGGCCTGACCGTCATCGCGATTCCCGAACAAGCCGGCGCCTGGCTGCTGGCCGCACAAAACTGGGCGGCCAACACGGTCGGCTGGTACTACATGCTGGCGATGACCCTGTATCTGGTCTTCGTGGTGGTCACCGCGTTATCGGGCTACGGCAAGATCAAACTCGGTGCCGACCACGACGAGCCCGAATTCAGTTACCTGTCCTGGGCCGGCATGCTGTTCGCCGCCGGGATCAGCATCACGCTGTTTTTCTTCTGCGTGTCCGAACCCCTGACTCACCTGGTGCAACCGCCCCAGGGCGAGGCCCTGAACGGTGACGCGGCGCGCCAGGCCATGCAGATCCTGTTTCTGCACTGGGGCCTGCATGGCTGGGGCGTGTTCGCCTTCGTCGGCATGGCCCTGGCGTACTTCGCCTACCGGCATAACCTGCCGCTGGCGTTGCGCTCGGCGCTGTACCCGCTGATCGGCAAGCGCATCAACGGCCCCATCGGTTATGCGGTGGACGGCTTCGGCATCATCGCCACGGTGTTCGGCCTCGGCGCCGACATGGGCTTTGGCGTGTTGCACCTCAACTCCGGGCTCGATTACCTGTTCGGCGTGGCCCACACCCAGTGGATCCAGGTCGGCCTCATCACCTTGATGATGGGCGCGGCGATCCTGGTGGCGGTCTCCGGTGTCGATAAAGGCGTGCGGGTGATGTCCGACATCAACATGCTGCTGGCCTGCGCGCTGCTGCTGTTCGTGTTGTTCGCCGGCCCTACCCAGCACTTGCTCAACACCCTGATCCAGAACATCGGCGACTACCTCGGCGCCTTGCCGACCAAGAGTTTCGACCTCTACGCCTACGACAAACCGAGCGACTGGCTGGGCGGCTGGACCGTGTTTTATTGGGCCTGGTGGATCGCATGGTCGCCGTTCGTAGGCCTGTTTATCGCGCGCATTTCCCGCGGTCGTACCATCCGTGAATTCGTGTTCGGCGTGCTGTTGATCCCGCTGGGCTTCACCCTGGCGTGGATGTCGATCTTCGGCAACAGCGCCATCGACCAGGTGCTCAACCACGGCCTTACGGCGCTGGGACAGTCGGCCATTGATGACCCGTCGATGAGCCTCTACCTGCTGCTGGAAACCTACCCGTGGAGCAAGACGGTGATCGCGGTCACGGTGTTTATCAGCTTCGTGTTCTTCGTCACCTCGGCTGACTCCGGCACGGTGGTGCTCTCGACCTTGTCGGCCAAAGGCGGCAACGCCGATGAAGACGGGCCGAAGTGGCTGCGGGTGTTCTGGGGCGCGATGACCGCGTTGGTGACCAGCGCGCTGTTGTTTGCCGGTAGCATCGACTCGCTCAAGTCGGCCGTGGTGCTGACCTCGCTACCGTTCTCGATGATTTTGCTGCTGATGATGTGGGGGCTGCACAAGGCGTTCTACCTCGAATCCCAGAAGCAGATTGCGCAGATGCATTCCCTCGCACCCGTGTCGGGCTCACGCAAAGGCACGGGCGGTTGGCGCCAGCGTTTGAGCCAGGCGGTGCATTTCCCGTCACGGGATGAGGTGTACCGTTTCCTCGAGACCACGGTGCGTCCGGCCATCGAAGAAGTGACGGCGGTGTTTGTCGAAAAAGGCCTCAACGTCGTCACCCAGCCTGACCCGGCCAACGACAGCGTCAGCCTGGAAATCGGCCACGGCGAACAGCATCCGTTCGTGTACCAAGTGCAGATGCGCGGCTATTTCACCCCGTCATTCGCACGGGGCGGCATGGGTTCCAAGCAGCTCAACAACCGCCGCTACTACCGGGCGGAAGTGCACTTGAGCGAGGGCAGTCAGGACTACGACCTGGTGGGCTACACCAAGGAGCAGATCATCAACGACATCCTCGACCAGTACGAACGGCACATGCAGTTCCTGCACCTGGTTCGTTAAGGCTCAGGCCCTGATAAACAGGGCCAGTGCCACCAACGGCGCACCGAATACCCCGCTGCCGATCACCAGCTCCGAGACCAGGGGCTGGCCGGCAGTGACCACACCTACCGCGCCGTTCACCACCGACACCACCAGCCAGATCCCGACAAAGCTGTAGGCCAGAATGTGCCGGCTGACGCCCAGCTTTTGGCCGATGAACAGCATCAGCGCGAGGAGGATCAGGCCGGCGGTGATGACGAGGGCGGTGTGCATATCTTAAGTCTCCTGATACCCGCTGATTTTCCATGAACACCAAACCTGTGGCGAGGGAGCTTGCTCCCGCTGGGCTGCGCAGCGGCCCCAAAAAAGATGGGAGCGCTGCGCACTCCAGCGGGAGCAAGCTCCCTCGCCACAATATTAGTGCGTCGTAGAGTGAGTGCTGCGTGGCCTTCAGACCAAACCACCATTGGCCCGCAGGATTTGCCCGTTCACCCAACCACCGGCCGGGCTCACCAGGAACGCCACCACGCGGGCGATATCTTCCGGTTGGCCCAGGCGTTCCAGCGGTGCCATCTTGGCCAGGCCCTGGATCTGCTCTTCGCTTTTGCCATGCAGGAACAGTTCGGTCGCCACCGGCCCCGGGGCAACGGCGTTGACGGTGATGCGCCGGCCGCGCATTTCCTTGGCGAACACCTGGGTCAGGGATTCCACCGCCGCCTTGCTGGCGATGTACACCGCATAACCGGGGAAGTTGAGGCCGACGGTGCTGCTGGAGAAATTGACGATGCGCCCGCCGTCGTTCAGGCGGGTGGCGGCTTCACGCAGGGCGTTGAAGGTGCCGCGGGTATGGATGTCGAAGTTCTGGTTGTAGAGCTCATCGCTGTGTTGGGCCAGCGGCAGCACCTTGAGAATCCCGGCGTTGTTGATCAGCACATCAACCTTGCCCAGTTGGGCTTCGGTCTCGTCGAACAGGCGTTTGACGTCGGCGGCGCTGGCCACGTCGCCCTGGATCGCTATCGCTTGGTGGCCGGCCTGGCGCAACTCCACTACCAGCCTTGACGCTTCGGTGGCGCTGTTGGCGTAGTTGATGGCGACGGCATAACCGTCGGCAGCCAGTTGTCTGGCAACCACGGCGCCGATGCCGCGTGAGGCGCCGGTAACGATAGCAACTTGGGTAGTCATGATCGGGTTTCCTTGGGGGAGTGGTTGGGTGTGGAAGCAGATTCACATGTTTACCCAGGCCGATAAATGCGCCAGAGTTGCCTTGACTGTTCAAGAATCGCCAACAATGGAGACGCGCCGTGGACCAGGTCAAAGCGATGAAAGTGTTCGTGAGGATTTACGAACGCAGCAGCTTCACGCTGGCGGCCGATGACCTGAACCTGCCGCGCGCCACCCTGACCCACACCCTCAACCAGTTCGAAGCCTGGCTGGGCACGCGCCTGCTGGAACGCAGCACCCGCCGCGTCCGCCCCACGCTGGATGGCGAGGCCTATTACCTGCGCTGTGTGCAACTGCTGGCGGAGCTGGAAGAGGCGGAACTGGCCTTCCGTTCGGTGGCCCCCAAGGGCCGCCTGCGGGTGGATTTGCACGGCACCCTGGCCAAGTACTTCGTGATCCCGGCGCTGCCGCAATTCATGGCGCGCTACCCGGAAATCGAGCTGTCCATCAGCGAGGCGGACCGCTTCGTCGACCTGATCGCCGAAGGCGTGGATTGTGTGCTGCGGGCGGGCACCCTGGGGGATTCGGCGTTGATCGGTCGCCGGGTTGCGACGCTGCGCCAGGTGACCTGCGCGAGCCCGGCCTACCTGCGCAAATACGGCGAGCCGAAGCATCTCGCCGACCTGGGCGAGCACCGTGCGGTGAACTATGTTTCACGCACCACCGCGAAGCTGTTCCCCTTCGAATTCATGGTCGACGGCCAGGTGCAGGAAGTGACGATCGAGGGGGCGCTGTCGGTGTTCGGCGCAGAGATTTATGCCGCCAGCGCAGTCGCCGGACTGGGCATTATCCAGTGCCCGCACTACCGCATCGCCGAGCTGATTGACCAGGGCGTGATGCAGGAAATCCTCATTGATACACCACCGCCGCCCATGCCGGTTTCGGTGCTCTACCCGCAAAACCGACACATGTCGCCGAGGGTGCGAGTGTTCGTCGATTGGCTCGCCGAAATCTTCGCCACTGCCCGCTAACCCGCGTCTTTACTGGGTTTCTTAAATTTAATTTCATCCGGGTAAAGGGTGTTTTGACTCCGAACTGTCACATGGCCATCGCCTAATTGTGTGAAGCGTTTGACGCTTTCATTTCAGAACAGTGACGGAGACCGGTACCAATGAAGACGTTATTAAGCCCCATGGTGGGTGCCGCCATGGCGAGCTTTATGCTGTCCGCCCACGCCGATTTTATCGATGACAGCCACGCCGACGTGACCCTGCTCAACCGCTACCTCAACCAGCAGGGGCGGGATGTGGTGAACAGCAATAACAAGGCCCACAGCATCCGCGATTGGGGCCAGGGTTTTGAGTTCAACTTCAAGTCCGGCTACACCGATGGGCCGGTGGGCTTTGGCCTGGACCTGCAGGCGTTCTACGGTTTGAAACTGGACTCCGGCGGCGACCTCAATGACAAGGATCACCAGGGCCGCTACCCCGGCAGCATGTTCCCGCTGGATAACGGCAAGTCGGCCGACCAGTTCGGCGTGCTCAGCCCGACCTTCAAGATGCGCTTCGCCCAGGATGAATTGCGCGTCGGTACGCTGTACGGCAACAACCCGGTGCTGGCCAACACCGACGGCCGCCTGTACCAGCAGACCAACACCGGCGTGCAGTTGGTTTCCAAGGACTTGACCGACTTCACCTTTACCGCCGGTGACATCCTCAAGACCAAGATCCGCAACGAAACCGGCGACCAGGGCATGATCACCGCCGGCGGCACCAAAGAGAGCGATCGCTTCCTCTACGGCGGTGCGGACTACAAAGGTTTGCCGGACACCACCGTCAGCCTGTGGTACTCCAACCTTGAGGATTACTACCAGCAGTTCTTCCTCGGTGCCAAGCGCCATGACGCCTTGCCTGTCGGCGCGATCGACACCGACGTGCGCCTGTACCGCAGCCTGGGTGTGGGTGAAAACGCCGCGGGCGACAAAGACTATTCCGCTGCGGGTCTCTACGGCGATGGCACCTCCAAGGGCCGCATCAACCAGTCCACCGTCAGCCTGTTGGAAAGCTACAGCCTGGACGGCCATACCGTCGGCCTGGGCATCCAGAAAAACAGCGGCGACAGCGACTTCCCGTACCTGGATTCCGGCCTGAACAGCGGTGCCAGCAACCAGGGCCCGGGCTCGGGCGCCGACACCCCGGCACTCACCAACATGCAACTGAACAAATTCCAGCATGCCGGCGAGCGCACCTGGCTGGCGCAGTACAAATATGACTTCGGCAAACTCGGCCTTAACGGCCTGACCTTCGCCACGTCCTACGCACACGGTGATGACATCCGCACCACCCAAGGCACTACCAGTGAATGGGAACGTAACGTCACCGTGGCTTACCAGGTGCCCACCGGCACCCTCAAAGGCCTCGGCGTAACCTGGCGAAATGCCCACGCCAGCCCGGATATCACCGGTGCCACGGTGCAAGATGAAAACCGCTTCTATGTAAGCTACGTCGTTCCACTCTGGTAGGACTTTGCTGTAAAAGGGATAGGCAGACTTAAGCGATTCAGCTGCTTAAAAGGCCCGGGAATATGCTTATTCCCGGGCCTTATTTGCCCCAAGTCCAAGAGAGGATTCGATGACTTACATTGCTGCCGAAAACCGCTATGAATCTATTCCTTACCGCCGCGTAGGTCGCAGCGGACTGGTGCTGCCGGCACTGTCCCTGGGGCTGTGGCACAACTTTGGCGACAGCACCCCGATCGATACCCAGCGCGCCTTGCTGCGCACCGCGTTCGACCTGGGTATCAACCACTTCGACCTGGCCAACAACTACGGCCCTCCATACGGCAGCGCCGAGATCAACTTCGGTCGTTTGCTGCGGGAAGACTTCAAGCATTACCGCGATGAACTGATCATCTCCAGCAAGGCGGGCTGGGACATGTGGCCGGGCCCTTATGGCCAGGGCGGCGGTTCGCGCAAGTACGTGCTGGCGAGCCTCGACCAGAGCCTGCAACGCCTGGGCGTCGATTACGTGGACATCTTCTATTCCCACCGTTTTGATGCCGACACCCCGCTGGAAGAAACCGCCAGCGCACTGGCCACCGCCGTGCAACAGGGCAAGGCGTTGTACATCGGGATCTCGTCCTACTCCGGCGTGAAAACCCGGGAAATTGCGGCGCTGCTCCAGGAGTGGAAAGTCCCGCTGCTGATCCACCAGCCGGCCTACAACCTGCTCAACCGCTGGGTGGAAAAAGACCTGCTGGACGTCACCGAAGAACTCGGTGCCGGGGTGATCGCGTTCACGCCATTGGCCCAGGGCCTGCTGACCGACAAATACCTCAACGGCGTACCGGCGGATGCGCGGGTCAATCGTCCGGGGGGTGGTTCGTTGCAGGCCAAGCACTTGTCCGAGGCCAACATCGCCCACGCCCGCGCGCTGAATGAAATTGCCAAGCGCCGTGGCCAGAGCCTGGCGCAGATGGCGTTGGCGTGGACGTTGCGTGATCCACGGGTCACCAGCGCCCTGATCGGTGCGAGCCGGCCGGAGCAGATCATTGAAAACGTCGGTGCGTTGCAGAACCTGAGCTTCAGCGCGCAGGAGTTGGCGGAGATTGATCGGTTTGCCCAGGAAGGCGGGATTAACTTGTGGGAGAAGCCGTCTACGGCTGAATAAGCGGTAGAGCCCGATTCCTGCATCAACCTCTACCCAATGTGGGAGCGGGCTTGCTCGCGAAAGCGGAGTGTCAGTCACTGGATGTGTCGACTGATTCACCGCTTTCGCGAGCAAGCCCGCTCCCACATTTGATTTGTGGTGTGCCTGCTAGAACGGCACATCTCCAAGAATCGTCGCCCGATGCATCACCCGCCGCTGCGGCCGGTAATCATCCACCGCGTAATGCTGGGTCACGCGGTTATCCCAGAACGCCACGTCATTTTCCTGCCAACGCCAGCGAATGGTGAATTCCGGCCGTGTTGCATGGGCAAACAGCAGCTTCAACACCACGTCGCTTTCCGCCGGCTCCAGTTCGTTGATCTTGCTGGTGAACCCCTCGCTGACGAACAGCGACTTACGCCCGCTCACCGGGTGGGTACGAATCACCGGATGAGACAGCGGCGGGTTCTTGCGCCGGGCTTCTTCCCAGCGCGCCAAATCTTCCGGCGTGTTGCCGTAACGCTCCAGCGGGAAGGAGCGGGTGAAGTCATGGGTTGCCGTCAAACCGTCCAACAGCTTCTTGAACGGCTCGGACAACGCCTCATACGCGGCAATCCCGCTGGCCCACAACGTATCGCCACCAAACTCCGGCAGCAGCTTGGCGCTCAGTACCGCACCGAGGGCCGGGGTCGGCAGGAAGGTCACGTCGGTGTGCCAGATGGCGTTGTCGCGCACGTCGGTCACGGCGGTGTCGAGGATCAGCACTTCTGGCTGCTCCGGCACGTTGGGGTAGATCGGGTGAATGTGCAGGTCGCCGAAATTCGCCGCGAACCGCGCCTGTTGCTGCGGGTTGATTGGCTGGTTACGGAAGAACAGCACCGAATGCTTGAGCAGCGCCTGTTCGATGGCGTCGCGGTCTTCAATGTTCAACGGTTGGGTGATGTCGACGCCACTGATCTGGGCGCCAAGGGCGGTGCTGAGAGGTGTTACGGTCAGGCTGCTCATGGGATTCTCGTCGAAAATTTTTCAGTGTGCCTGGCCATGCCACGGCACCAGTTTGCGCTGCAGGGCACGCAAGCCCATTTCCATGGCGAAGGCGATCAGCGCGATCACCAGAATCCCCAGCACCACCACGTCGGTGACCAGGAATTGCGCGGCGGACTGCACCATGAAGCCCAGGCCGCTGGTGGCCGCGATCAATTCTGCGGCTACCAGGGTCGACCAACCCACGCCCAGGCCAATTCGCACGCCGGTGAGGATGTCGGGCAGGGCGCTCGGCAGGATCACATGGCGAATCAGTTGTGCCCGGGTAGCGCCCAACGACTGCGCAGCGCGCAGTTTGGCCGGGTCGACGGTACGTACGCCGGTGGCGGTCGCGATGGCAATCGGCGCGAAAATCGCCAGGTAGATCAGCAGTACTTTGGACAGCTCGCCGATGCCGCACCAGATCACGATCAGCGGCAGGTAGGCCAGTGGTGGAATCGGCCGGTAGAACTCGATCAGCGGGTCGAGAATGCCCCGGGCGATGCGGTTGGAACCGATGGCAATCCCCACCGGCACGGCGGTCAGCACGGCAAAGCCGAGGCCCAGGCCGATGCGCTTGAGGCTCGCGCCCAGATGCTGCCACAGGGTGGAGTCCATGTAGCCGGTGGTCGCCAGCAGCCAGCCTTTTTGCAGCACGGCCGAAGGCGGTGGCAGGAACAGCGGCTCGATCAGCCCGCTGGCGGTCACGGCCCACCAGATGGCAACCAGGGTCACCAGGGTCAGCACGCTGATCCAGCGGGTGCTCAGGCTGCGGCGCACGGGCACGACGGGTTTGCTCACCGGCTTGGCGGCCGTGGCCGGTAATTCGTAACTGCTCATGCGGACACCTGCCTTTGCGAGAACACCTTGCCCAGCACGTGTTCGCGGGTTTCGATAAAGCGCGGGTCGGACTTGATCGCGCGTGCCGACTCACCGGCGGCGTAGCGCTGGCCGAAGTCCAGGCTCAGGCGCTCGACGATCTGGCCGGGGTTGGGCGCCAGCAGAATCAAATCCGTGGCGAGGAACACCGCTTCTTCGATGTCGTGGGTAATCAGGAATACCGGTTTGGCCGTGCGCCGCCAGACTTGCAGCAACAGCTCCTGCATCTGTTCGCGGGTGAAGGCATCAAGGGCGCCGAAGGGTTCGTCCATCAGCAGTACGCGGGGGTCGGCAGCCAATGCACGGGCCAGGCCGACACGTTGCTTCTGGCCACCGGAGAGTTGCCAGATACGACGGCTGTCGAAACCGGCGAGGTCCACCAGGGCGAGCATTTCCCGGGCGCGGATTTCCCGCTGGTCCTTGGGCACGCCTGCCAACTCCAGGCCGAAGCCGACGTTGGCCAGCACGTCCTGCCAGGGCAGCAGGGCGTCGTCCTGGAACACCACGCCGCGTTCGGCGCTCGGTCCTTTTACCGGCACACCGTCAAGGGTGATGCGCCCGGCGCTGGGTTCGACAAAGCCGGCAATCAGGTTCAACAGCGAAGTCTTGCCACTGCCGGAAGGGCCGAGGGCCACCAGCAATTGCTGGGGCCCAAGGCTCAGGGAAATATCTGCCAGTACTGGCTCCGGGCTGCCTGGGTACTGTGCGCTGATGCGCTCCAGTTGTAGCAAGGCCATCGCGGTTAACTCCTGGTATCAGTTAGTGATGAACTTCGGGCTGACGTACGGGGCGTAGTCCGGCAGTACGGCGTCGACCTTGCCTTGTTCCTTGAGGAACGCGGCGGTATCGGTGACAGCCTTGGTGGTCGGTGCGCCGAGCAGGGTGACCTGGTCAGCCGCCAGCGGGTAGACGTTGCCTTGCAGCAGCAGCGGAATGTCGCTGGCCTTGGCCCCGGAGAGCTTCACCAGTTTGTCGACGTTGCCTTTGTCAGCCAGCCAGGCTTGTGGGTCTTTGCGGTAAGCGGCGTAGGCATCCAGGGTGACCTTGGCAAAAGCCGTGACGATTTCCGGGTGCTTCTCGGCGAAATCCTTGCGCACGATCCAGGCATCGAAGGTCGGCGCGCCGAACTTGGCCAGTTCGCCGGAGGTGATCAGCACCTTGCCGTTTTCCTTGGCTACGCCAAGCGCTGGGTCCCACACGTAGGTGGCGTCGATATCACCACGTTTCCAGGCGGCGATGATGGCCGGCGGGGCGAGGTTGAGGATGGTCACTTTGGACGGGTCGATGTTCCAGTGCTTCAACGCGGCCAGCAGGCTGTAGTGGCCGGTGGAAACGAATGGCACGGCGACTTTCTTGCCGATCAGGTCCTGCGGGCTGTTGATCCCGGAACCGTTGCGGGCCACCAGGGCCTCGGCCCCGCCGATCTGGGTGGCGATCAGGAAGGTTTCCACCGGAACCTTGCGGGTCACGGCAGCGGTCAGCGGGCTGGAACCGAGGTAGCCGATCTGCACGTCACCGGAAGCGATGGCGGCGATGATGTCGGCACCGTTGTCGAATTTGCGCCAGTCGATCTTGGCGTTGGTGGCTTTTTCGTACGCGCCGTCGGCCTGGGCGACTTTCGCCGGGTCAACGGTGGTCTGGTAAGCGATGGTCACATCGGCGGCCTGGGCAAACAGGCTGGCACCGGCCAGGGACAACGCCGCCAAGAGGCGAAGGGGGAAGTGCAGTTTCAAGGGGGAAGTCCTCATCAGGCGGCCGGAGGTCGGCGTGTGAGAAGACTAAATGATCTAAGAATCCGAAAATAAATAACATTTTCGAATTAGCTTATGAGGAGAAACTCGCGCGCCAGGCTAGAAGGCGCATAGGCCAAATGTGGGAGCGGGCTTGCTCGCGAAAGCGGTGAATCAGTCACCGAATACATCGACTGATACAACGCTTTCGCGAGCAAGCCCGCTCCCACAGGGGTCTGTGTCAGGCTTTTAGTTGCTGATAGCGAGGATGCTCGCCTGGTACGACCCGACAAACACGTCAAAATCACCCACTTCGTTCTGCTCAAGCTCCGCCTGCTGCGCCAGCGAACTGCGCGCCAGCTCCTCAAAACGTGCCTGTTCCTCTGCCTTCAACGGCTCGCTGCGGAAGTACTCCGCATGCACCTGGCTCTGATGCAGCGAGAACTGCGCAAAGCTCTCTTTACGCTCGCTCATCGCCGCCAGCACCTGGGCCGACGGGGTCAGGGACGAATCCTTGACCTTCGCCAGCTGCGCGTCCAGCGCCTGGCTGTGTTCATTGATGCCCTGGCTCTGGTCCAGCATCGCCGCCAGCGGAGCAATCTGCTCCAGCAGCTCTGCCGCCCATTCCTTCATGTCCACCGATTCGCCACGGCGCTGCAATTGCAGGCCCGGACGGCGGCCTTCCTTGACCACGCTGAGGAAGTTGGAGGTGGCGTTGCCGCACTCATTGTCGGCGAACAGCGGGCTGTCATTCAGCGCGCAATACAGCAGGAACGCATCGAGGAAGCGCGACTCTTGCAAGTCGATGCCCATCGGCAGGAACGGGTTGATGTCCAGGCAGCGCACTTCAATGTACTGGATGCCACGGGCCATCAGCGCCTGGATCGGCCGTTCGCCGGTGTAGGTCACGCGCTTGGGCCGGATGTTGGAGTAGTACTCGTTTTCGATCTGCAGGATGTTGGTGTTGAGCTGAACCCACTCACCGTCCTTATGGGTACCGACTTCGACGTACGGTGCGTAGGGCGTTGCCACAGCTTCGCGCAGGCTGTCGGTGTAGCTCGCCAGGTCGTTGTAGCACGGCGTCAGGCCGGCCTGGGCGTTGCTCTGGTAACCCAGGTCGCTCATGCGCAGGCTGGTGGCGTACGGCAGGTACAGGGTGTCGGCGTCCAGCACTTCGAGCTGGTGCGAACGACCGCGCAGGAAACCCGCGTCCAGGGCCGGCGAGGCGCCGAACAGGTACATCAGCAGCCAGCTGTAGCGGCGGAAGTTGCGGATCAGCGCGATATAGGCCGTGGACTGGTAATCCCGGTCGGTGCCCACAAAGCCTTCGGCTTCCTTGAGCAACGGCCAGAGGTCTTCCGGCAGGGAAAAGTTGTAGTGGATCCCGGCGATGCACTGCATGGTCTTGCCGTACCGCAGGGCCAGGCCCTTGCGATACACGTACTTGAGCTGTCCGATGTTGGAGGTGCCGTAGTAGGCAATCGGAATATCTTCCTCGGCCGGCAACGGGCACGGCATCGATGGACTCCACAGGTACTCGCTGCCGAGCTTGCTGTAGGCAAAACGGTGGATCTTGTCGAGGCTGCTCAGGGTATCGGCCGGGTTGGGCAACGCCGGCGTGATGAATTCAAGCAGCGACTCGGAATAGTCGGTGGTGATCTGTTCGTGGGTCAGTGCAGCGCCCAGGGCCTCGGGATGCGGCGTTTGTGCCAGTCGGCCTTCACCGGTGACGCGCAGGCATTCGCGCTCGATGCCGTGCAGGCATTGCTCGAGCAAAGAGAGGTGTTCGTGCTTGCCGAGCAGGGCCAGGCGGCGGTTGAGAAGTTCGCTCAAGTTGGATTCCTTCACGCGTCAGTCGCCCCAATATGGGGGTGGTCAGGACGGTCTACAAGGGTGAAGTGGAAACTGGCGTTATCGCCTGGTTTTTGAGCCGGATTGACCCACTCTGAAAGAGCCGCCCTCGTCCCTGAATCTGGCCATCGCGCACGAGGAAAAGTTCGGCGCAACTTTCGAAGCGCCGAAATTAACTCAAATCGATGACAGGGAGCTATAGGACAGCGAAGGTGCCTTGTGCTTTTGCGACCAGTTTTTCGTCCTGGTACACGTCCGCCTCGACCACCAGCGTGCGCCGACCCGGGTGAATCACCCGGGCGGTGCACAGCACATCGCCGTCGGAAACGGCGCGGATGTAGTTGATCTTGCATTCGATGGTCGCGCTCTGCTGGTCGAAACCATGGGAGCTGGAACACGCCAGCCCCATGGCAATGTCCACCAGGCTGAAGATCGCCCCGCCATGGAGCTTGCCAGCGCGGTTGCGCAACTGCGGTTCCAGGGTCAAGGCCACCTCGGCAACACCGGTTTCCAGGCGCTGCAGGCGGCAGCCAATGAGTTCGCTGAAAGCGCTGTGGGTCAAGCCGGCTGGCAGTTCCATTAACGTTTCTTCAGTTGTTTGGCGTTGGCGAACAGCGAAGCCATGGCGTTGTTGGCCGGGGCTGGCGCAGCGGTTTCCTTGCGGGGGGCGGCGCCTTGGGACTGGCGTGGCGCCGAGCCCGGGCGTGCGCCGCGGGCACCGTCGATTTTCTCGCCCGGGGTGTCGCTCATGCGCATCGACAGGCCGACGCGTTTGCGCGGGATGTCGACTTCCATGACCTTGACCTTGACCACATCACCGGCTTTCACCGCTTCACGCGGGTCCTTGATGAACTTCTCCGAAAGCGCAGAGATGTGCACCAAACCGTCCTGATGCACGCCGATATCCACAAACGCGCCGAAGTTGGTCACGTTGGTCACCACGCCTTCGAGGATCATCCCCAGTTGCAGGTCCTTGAGGTCTTCGACGCCTTCCTGGAATTCGGCGGTCTTGAACTCGGGACGCGGGTCGCGGCCAGGTTTTTCCAGCTCTTGCAGGATGTCGGTGATGGTCGGCACGCCGAAGGTTTCGTCGGTGTACTTCTTCGGGTCCAGGCGCTTGAGGAACGCGGCGTCGCCGATCAGCGAGCGGATGTCGCGGTCGGTTTCAGCGGCGATGCGTTGTACCAGCGGGTAGGCTTCCGGGTGGACAGCCGAGGAATCCAGCGGGTTGTCACCGTTCATGACGCGCAGGAAGCCGGCGGCTTGCTCGAAGGTTTTTTCGCCAAGGCGTGCGACTTTTTTCAGCGCTGCACGGGTCTTGAACGCACCGTTTTCGTCGCGGTGGGTCACGATGTTCTGCGCCAGGGTGGCGTTGAGGCCGGAGATCCGGGCCAACAGCGCTACCGAGGCGGTGTTCACGTCCACGCCGACCTTGTTCACGCAGTCTTCCACTACCGCATCCAGGCCGCGTGCCAGTTTCAGCTGCGACACGTCGTGCTGGTACTGGCCGACGCCGATGGATTTCGGGTCGATCTTCACCAGCTCGGCCAGTGGGTCCTGCAGGCGGCGAGCGATGGACACTGCGCCACGGATCGACACGTCGAGGTCCGGGAATTCCTTGGAAGCCAGTTCAGACGCGGAGTACACCGAAGCGCCGGCCTCGGAGACCATCACCTTGGTCATCTGCATGCCTGGGTATTTTTTGATCAGCTCGGCGGCCAGCTTGTCGGTTTCACGGCTGGCGGTGCCGTTGCCGATGGCGATCAGGTCCACCGAGTGCTTGGCGCACAGGGCGGCCAGGATGGCGATGGTCTGGTCCCACTTGTTGTGCGGCACGTGGGGGTAAACCGTGGCGTGATCCAGCAGCTTGCCGGTGGCGTCGACCACGGCAACCTTGCAGCCGGTGCGCAGGCCCGGGTCGAGGCCCAGGGTCGCGCGTGGGCCGGCGGGTGCGGCCAGCAGCAGGTCGTGCAGGTTGTGGGCGAATACGCTGATGGCTTCGGTTTCGGCGCCGTCGCGCAACTCGCCCAGCAGGTCGGTTTCCAGGTGGGTGTAGAGCTTGACCTTCCAGGTCCAGCGCACGACTTCACTGAGCCACTTGTCCGCAGGACGATTCTGATTCTGGATGCCGAACTGTTGACCGATCATGCCTTCGCACGGGTGCATGGTGCCTGGCAGCTCGTCGCCGACTTTCAGCGCGGAGCTCAGGATGCCTTCGTTGCGGCCGCGGAAAATCGCCAGTGCACGGTGGGACGGCATGCTTTTCAGCGGCTCGTCGTGTTCGAAGTAATCGCGGAACTTGGCGCCTTCCTCCTCCTTGCCGGCGATTACGCGGGCACTGAGGGTGGCTTCCTGCTTCAGGTAGTTGCGCAGTTTTTCCAGCAGGTTGGCGTCTTCGGCGAAGCGCTCCATGAGGATGTACTTGGCACCTTCGAGGGCGGCCTTGACGTCGGCCACGCCTTTTTCGGCATCGACAAAGCGTGCAGCTTCGGTTTCCGGGGCCAGGGACGGGTCATTGAACAGACCGTCGGCCAGCTCGCCGAGGCCGGCTTCCAGGGCGATCTGGCCCTTGGTGCGGCGCTTCTGCTTGTACGGGAGGTACAAGTCTTCGAGGCGGGTCTTGGTGTCGGCGAGCTTGATGTCGCGTTCCAGCTGCGGGGTCAGCTTGCCTTGCTCTTCAATGCTGGCGAGGATGCTGATACGCCGTTCGTCGAGTTCTCGCAGGTAGCGCAGGCGCTCTTCCAGATGCCGCAACTGGATATCATCGAGGCTGCCGGTGACTTCTTTACGGTAACGGGCGATGAAGGGCACTGTGGAGCCTTCATCCAGTAGAGCGACGGCCGCTTCGACCTGTTGTGGGCGTACGCCGAGTTCCTCGGCGATGCGGCTGTTGATGCTGTCCATAAAACCACCTGAAATTCTGAAAGCAGGCTCGCAGGCCCGGAAAACAAGGCTCGCGAGGCTGGTTGAGCGGCCCGTCTGGCGCCGCTGCCTGGGTCAAGAGGCAGCCTATTGACCCTCGAAATCGAAAAAATCACTACAAGCGGGTGAAAAAAATCCCCTGGCAGTAAACGGTAACGAACTGACGTTGCCCTGCACAAAGGCGCCGCATTATAACCAGCGTTCTGCCCTTGGGGGGATTGCCGCCAAGGTTGTAGGGCGCGGGTTCGCTGGCGGTAGAGGAAAAATCTGCTAACAATGCACACGGTGCGTATAACGGCAGCTACGCCATAATGCGCGCCGAGATAAGAGGAGCATCTAATGAGCAGCACTGCACAAACTGCTGAAGGCGAAAAAATTCTCATCGTTGATGACGATCCGGGGCTGAGCAGCCTGCTGGAGCGTTTCTTCAACTCCAAGGGCTACCGTGCCCGCGCGGTGCCAAACACCGAACAGATGGACCGCCTGTTGGGACGTGAAGTCTTCAACCTGGTGGTGCTGGACCTGATGCTGCCCGGCGAAGACGGCCTGACCGCCTGCAAACGCCTGCGCGGCGCCAACAATCAGATCCCGATTATCATGCTGACCGCCAAGGGCGATGAGCTGAGCCGCATCAAGGGCCTGGAACTGGGCGCCGACGATTACCTGGCCAAGCCGTTCAACCCGGACGAGCTGATGGCACGGGTCAAGGCCGTACTGCGTCGCCAGGCCGCCCCGGTACCGGGCGCTCCAGGCAGCGAAGACGAAAGCGTGACCTTCGGCGACTACGAGTTGTCGCTGGCCACCCGTGAGCTCAAGCGTGGCGATGAAGTGCACATGCTGACCACCGGCGAATTCGCCGTGCTCAAGGCACTGGTGATGAACGCTCGCCAGCCGCTGACCCGCGACAAGCTGATGAACCTGGCCCGTGGCCGTGAGTGGGACGCCCTCGAGCGCTCCATCGACGTACAGATCTCCCGTCTGCGCCGGATGATCGAGCCCGATCCATCCAAGCCGCGTTATATCCAGACGGTGTGGGGTGTGGGTTACGTGTTTGTGCCGGATGGCACTGCAACCAAGTGACCGATGATTTGCAGAGGCGGGCGTGCCGGTGATGACTCGATAAGAGTCAGCCGGTTGCCCGGCGTTTGCAATTCTGCGAGCTTGGCTCGCTCCTGCAAGGTGTCCAGCTGTCTTTTATGAAAACCCCGTTGTGGTTCCCGCAGAGTTTCTTCTCACGCACCCTTTGGCTGGTGCTCATCGTCGTACTGTTTTCCAAGGCCCTGACACTGGTTTATCTGTTGATGAACGAAGACGTGCTGGTGGACCGGCAGTACAGCCACGGTGTCGCGCTGACCTTGCGCGCCTACTGGGCCGCAGACCCCGAGAACCGCGAGAAGATCGCCAAGGCCGCTACCCTGGTCCGGGTCGCGGGCGCGGGCGTGCCCGAGGGCGAGCAACATTGGCCCTACAGCGAAATCTACCAGCGCCAGATGCAGGCCGAACTGGGTGAAGACACCGAGGTGCGGCTGCGCATGCATGTGTCGCCGGCGCTGTGGGTGCGAGCGCCGAGCCTGGGGGAGGACTGGCTGAAAGTGCCGCTGTATCCGCATCCGTTGCGGGGGCAGAAGATCTGGAACGTGCTGGGCTGGTTCCTGGCGATTGGCTTGCTTTCCACCGCGTCTGCCTGGATTTTCGTGCGCCAGCTCAACCAGCCGCTCAAGCGCCTGGTGTTTGCCGCACGCCAGCTGGGCCAGGGCCGCAGTGTGCGCCTGCCCATCAGCGATACGCCGAGTGAAATGACCGAGGTGTACAGCGCGTTCAACCAGATGGCCGAGGATGTCGAACAGGCGGGGCGCGAGCGCGAGCTGATGCTGGCGGGGGTGTCCCATGACCTGCGCACGCCGCTGACGCGTCTGCGGCTTTCCCTGGAACTGATGGGTAACCACACCGACCTTACCGACGACATGGTTCGAGACATCGAGGACATGGACGCGATTCTCGACCAGTTCCTGGCGTTTATCCGCGATGGCCGGGACGAGGTGGTGGAAGAGGTCGACCTGACGGACCTGGTTCGCGAGGTGGTTGCTCCTTACAACCAGAATGGCGAGCAGGTGCGCATGCGCCTGGAGCCGATCCAGCCGTTCGCGTTGCGTCGGGTTTCGATGAAGCGCCTGCTGAATAACCTGATTGGTAACGCGCTGCATCACGCCGGTTCCGATGTGGAAGTAGCAGCCTACGTTTCCGGGGATACCAGTGCGCCTTACGTGGTGCTGAGTGTCATGGACCGTGGGGCCGGTATCGATCCGGCGGAACTGGAAGGTATCTTCAACCCGTTCACCCGCGGCGACCGTGCCCGGGGTGGCAAAGGCACGGGCCTGGGGCTGGCGATTGTGCGGCGGATTGCTTCAATGCATGGCGGCAATGTCGAATTGCGCAACCGGCCGGATGGCGGCCTGGAAGCGCGAGTGCGCTTGCCGTTGGGGCTGATGTTGCCCAGGGACGCGGTCTAAATGTGGGAGCGGGCTTGCTCGCGAAGGCGGTGGGTCAGTCCATAGAAATGTCGACTGATCCACCGCCTTCGCGAGCAAGCCCGCTCCCACACTGGTTTTGCGGTGCTTTACAGGTTGGGTGTCCTCAACCTTTGCCTTTGGTCCTGGTCATATTCGGCCCACCACTCTTCTCCAGATGCTGAATGATGATCCCCGCCACATCCTTGCCGGTGGTGGTCTCAATTCCTTCCAGGCCCGGTGACGAGTTCACCTCCATCACCAGCGGCCCGTGGTTGGAGCGCAATATATCCACACCCGCCACGCTCAACCCCATGACCTTGGCTGCCCGCAGTGCGGTCATGCGTTCTTCCGGGGTGATCTTGATCAGGCTGGCACTGCCGCCACGGTGCAGGTTGGACCGAAACTCACCCGGCTTGGCCTGGCGCTTCATCGCGGCAATCACCTTGTCGCCCACCACGAAGCAGCGGATATCCGCACCGCCGGCTTCCTTGATGTACTCCTGCACCATGATGTTCTGCTTGAGGCCCATGAACGCCTCGATCACCGACTCGGCCGCAGTCGCGGTTTCACACAGCACCACGCCGATGCCCTGGGTGCCTTCCAGCACCTTGATCACCAGCGGCGCGCCGTTGACCATCTCGATCAGGTCGGGAATGTCATCCGGGGAGTGCGCAAAGCCGGTGACCGGCAAGCCAATGCCACGGCGCGATAGCAACTGCAGCGAGCGCAGCTTGTCCCGCGAACGGGCGATAGCCACCGATTCATTGAGGGGAGACACCCCCATCATTTCAAACTGGCGCAGTACCGCGCAGCCATAGAACGTCACGGAAGCACCGATACGCGGGATCACCGCATCGAAGCCTTCCAGCGGTTTGCCCCGGTAGTGGATCTGCGGCTTATGACTGGCAATGTTCATATAGGCGCGCAACGTATCGATCACCACCATCTCATGGCCACGTTCGGTGCCGGCCTCGACCAGGCGACGGGTGGAATACAGACGCGGGTTACGCGACAGCACAGCGATCTTCATGCAGCACCTGTGGCAGAGGTAATAGAGACCGGGAACACCGGCTTGTCTTGAACGTATTTGACGCCGGGACTGACCACCAGTTGGCCGTCAATCAGGGCCTTGGAGCCCAGCAACAGGCGGTAACGCATGGCCTTGCGGCAGGCGAGGGTGAATTCCACCCGCCATACCCGATCGCCCAGGGCCAGGGTGGTGCTGATCACATACCGCACCTGGGCCTGGCCGTTGGAGCTTTTAATGGTTTTCATCGCCACCAGCGGTGCTTCGCAGCGCCGGTGACGCAGTTGCACCACGCTGCCCAGGTGCGCGGTGAAGCGCACCCACTTTGCACCGTCGCGCTCAAATGGCTCGATCTCGGTGGCATGCAGGCTTGAGGTACTGGCGCCGGTGTCGATCTTGGCGCGCAGGCCTGCCACTCCCAAGTCGGGAAGTGCCACCCACTCACGCAGACCCACAACGGTCAAATGGTCAAATGTCTTCAATATGAATAACCGGCAATTAATTCGCCCAGGCGGCGGGTGATACCTCGGCCAGGGCTTTGAATGCAGGCTTGGCGAACCAGTAGCCCTGCATCAGAAATATTCCACAGTCGGCGAGAAAGTCCCGCTCGCCGGCACTTTCGATGCCCTCGGCGATGACAGTAACGCCCAACTGCTCACAGATTGTGACAATCCCCCGGACGATCACCTGACGGACACGATCACGGTCGACATCGCGGATCAGCGCCATGTCGAGTTTGATCAGGTCAGGTTGGAAATCGGCCAGCAGATTCAGCCCCGAATAGCCCGCCCCGAAATCGTCGATGGCGGTCTTGAAGCCGAATTCGCGGTATTCACGCAGAATATTCGTCAAATGGCGATAGTTATCTACATGCTCGCTTTCCAGGGTCTCGAAAATCAGCCGATCCAACGGAAAATTATGCGCGCGGGCCGCCTCCAGGGTGCTGCGGATGCACAGTTCTGGTCGATAGACCGCATTGGGCATGAAGTTGATTGAAAGGTGCGTCTGCATGTTGAGTGTCGAAGCGGTGGCGATCGCGCGGGTGCGGCATTGCTGGTCGAAACGGTAGCGATTGCTGTCGTTGACCTGATCCAGCACCGACATCGCGCCCTCACCATTCACGCCGCGCACCAAGGCTTCATGGGCAAAGATCGACTGGTTACGCAGGTCCACGATAGGCTGATACGCAAAGGCGAACTCAAAGCCCAGCGGCTCACTTTGCTGGCAGCCCGCACAGGCTTGTTTGGGCGAGGTCAGTGAAATGGGAAAGTCGGTCACACGTTAACCTCGCGAAAACAGGATGCTACCTGGCGTATCTTAGGTGAGCTCAAGGGTTTATGCGTTGAAGGGTTTCAACGGTAAAGTTGCGACATTTTTCAGAGCGAGGAATTCAAGTGGCTCAGAAGCAGGAAGAGGAAGAAAAAGTCCGTTTGGACAAGTGGTTGTGGGCGGCGCGTTTCTTCAAGACCCGTGCCTTGGCCAAGGCGGCAATCGAGAGTGGCAAGGTGCATTGGCGCGGCGAGCGTTGCAAGCCCGGCAAGGAGCCACGCATCGGCGATGAGTTTCAGATCCGTGCCGGGTTTGATGAACGAACCGTCGTGGTCCAGGCGCTTTCAATTGTGCGAAGGGGCGCTCCCGAGGCGCAGGCGTTGTATACCGAGACAGAAGCCAGCATCGCCAAGCGCGAAAACGCGGCGGCCATGCGCAAGGCCGGCTCCCTGGGCATGACCACCGACGGCAAGCCAAGCAAGAAACAGCGGCGCGACCTGTTCAAGTTTCGCGGCAGTGGCAATGATGATTAATCGGCAGACCGCAGGAGCCAGGTCAGCTCCTGCTATTTCAACTCAAACGCTGCGAATCACGCTCAAGCGATTAACCAGCGGTACTCGCCGAAACAACTCAAACACCGGGCCCGTCACTCGCACCAGCCCCCGCGAAACCTTCGCTGCAAAGGGCGTGTAGTAACCCCAGCCCAACGCCAACAGCGCCAGCAACACCCCACCGATATAATCGTCCTGCCCCCAATGCGCACCGGCTACCAGCCGCGGCATCATGAACAGCAGCGCCAAGCCCCAGATCACCAGCACCTGCCCGATCCGCTTGGCAAACACGGTCATGAACATCCCCCAGATCAGCAATACCGATGCATGATCCCCCGGGAAGCTCTGGCTGGAGCGGTCCTTCAACTCCCATGTCTTCTCCAGGCCCGGGAAATAGTCGCTCATCTGAATCGCGCCGCTGATCACCATCGACGGGCTATGGTGTTGCCAGCCCATCTGCGCTGCCAGCTTGGAAAACAGCATGCGGATAAACAGCAACAGCAGCAGAATGCCCAGGAAGCCGAAAAACGCCTGGCGCACTTCAATCGCCTTGAACACCCAGTCGCCACGGATCAACAGCGTCAGCAGAATCACCCCGACCACCGCGTCAAACGGCCGCAAACTGGCCACCGCCCACACATGCAGCCACGCGGAGCTGCTTGCCAGCGGGTCATTGAGCAGATGAAACAGCCACTCGTCGAAAACCGTGCAGAGCGCCTGGCCCGCCGGCCAGAGCCAAAAACACAGCAGCCCCACAGCGAGTAAATTACACAGGGCCAATCGACCGAGGTCCCACCTGGCTTGGAACAAACCCGGATTGTTCATAAACTGTTTCCTCTTAGCTTTAAAGCGCTTCGTTTTCCCGCAGAAGGCCGCACCAAAACGGTGCTAAAGCGTGTAATTCTATAAACCTTGTCATCTTTTTGTCATCAATTCAGATACCCAGACCTATGACTGATCTACCGGATACCGACTTCACCCAACGCTTCATCTTCGACGACAGCGACGCCCGCGGCGAACTGGTCGCCCTGGAGCGCAGCTATGCCGAAGTCCTCGCCAAGCACCCCTATCCGGAGCCGGTCGCGCAATTGCTCGGCGAACTGATGGCGGCTGCCTCGCTGCTGGTGGGCACCCTGAAGTTCGATGGCTTGCTGATCCTGCAGGCCCGCTCCGAAGGCCCGATCCCGCTGCTGATGATCGAATGCTCCAGCGAGCGCGAAATCCGTGGGCTGGCCCGCTACGACGCCGACCGCATCGCCGTCGATGCAACCCTGGCTGACCTGATGCCTGACGGCGTGCTGGCCCTGACCGTCGACCCGACGGTAGGCCAGCGTTACCAGGGCATCGTCGACCTCGACGGCGAAACCCTGTCCGACTGCTTCACCAATTATTTCGTGATGTCCCAGCAAGTGGGCACCCGCTTCTGGCTCAACGCCGACGGCAAGCGCGCCCGTGGCCTGCTGCTGCAACAACTGCCGGCCGACCGCATCAAGGACGAAGAAGACCGCGCCGACAGCTGGGCCCACATCACCGCCCTGGCCGGCACCCTGAAAGCCGAAGAGTTGCTGGGCCTGGATAACGAAACCATCCTGCACCGCCTCTACCACGAAGAGGCCGTGCGCCTGTTCGACGTGCAGTCCCTGCGCTTCCACTGCAGCTGCTCCCGCGAGCGCTCGGCCACTGCCCTGGTCAGCCTGGGCCTGGAAGATGCGCAGGACCTGGTGGTGGAGCACGGTGGCAACATCGAGATCGACTGCCAGTTCTGCAACCAGCGCTACCTGTTCGACGCTGCCGATATTGCTCAATTATTCGCCGGCGCGGGCGTAGACACCCCTTCAGGCACCCGCCACTAAAACGTTTAAGCACAGGTAAATCACCTGACAAACGCCGGATTTCCGCCGTTCTGACCGGAGGGCCCTACTCTTTTTGGGCTTTTCTGGCATAATCCGGCCCACTTTTTTCGCGGTAGTAGTGCGCAACTTTCTACTACAAAACGTTTGGAGCACTCGGCCACTGGCCGACGGGGAACCTCATGACGCAAGCCAATAACGCCGTATACACCGATCTGAGTGTTGACGATCTGGTCAAAGAAGCCCTGCAGCGCGGTGAAGGCGTGCTTGCCGATACCGGTGCGCTGGTCGTAGAAACCGGTCACCGTACCGGCCGTTCGCCAGTCGACCGCTTCATCGTTGAAGAGCCTTCCACCCAGGCTGCCATTGCCTGGGGCCCGATCAACCGCAAGTTCCCGGCCGACAAGTTCGATGCCCTGTGGGCTCGCGTCGAGGCATTCAACAACGCGCAAGAGCATTTCGTTTCCCACGTTCACGTAGGGGCTGCAGAAGACCACTACCTGGCCGTGAAAATGACCACCCAGACTGCCTGGCAGAACCTGTTCGGTCGTTGCCTGTTCATCAACCCGGCCCAGTACAACCCGGCCGGTCGTGAAGAGTGGCAAGTGCTCAACGTGGCCAACTTCGAATGCGTGCCAGAGCGTGACGGCACCAACTCCGACGGTTGCGTGATCCTCAACTTCGCCCAGAAAAAAGTCCTGATCGCCGGCATGCGTTACGCCGGTGAGATGAAAAAAGCCATGTTCTCGGTGCAGAACTTCCTGCTGCCGGCCTCCGACGTGCTGCCGATGCACTGCGCCGCCAACATCGGCGAAGCCGGCGACGTGACCCTGTTCTTCGGTCTGTCGGGCACCGGTAAAACCACCCTGTCCGCCGACGAAAGCCGCTACCTGATCGGCGACGACGAACACGGCTGGGGCGAAGGTGTGGTGTTCAACATCGAAGGCGGTTGCTATGCCAAGTGCATCGACCTGTCCGAGAAGAACGAGCCGGTGATCTGGAAAGCCATCAAGCACGGCACCGTGCTCGAAAACGTGGTGATCGACGATGCCAAGCACGCCGACTACACCAACGTCAGCCTGACCCAGAACAGCCGCGCCGCCTACCCGCTGGAGCACGTGGCCAAGCGTTCCGAGAAAAACCTCGGTGGCGAGCCAAACGCTGTGATCTTCCTGACCTGCGACCTGACCGGCGTACTGCCGCCCGTGTCGATCCTCAGCGAAGAACAAGCGGCGTACCACTTCCTGTCCGGCTACACCGCTCTGGTGGGCTCGACCGAAATGGGTTCGGGCGGCGGCATCAAGTCGACCTTCTCCACCTGCTTCGGCGCGCCATTCTTCCCACGCCCGGCTGGTGAATACGCAGAACTGCTGATCAAGCGCGTGCGCGGCTTCGGCTCCAAGGTCTACCTGGTCAACACCGGCTGGACCGGCGGCGGCTACGGCGTTGGCAAGCGCTTCAACATCCCGACCACCCGTGGCGTGATTGCAGCGATCCAGAGCGGTGCGTTGATTGGTGCCGAGACCGAGCACCTGGACACCATCAACCTGGACGTGCCATTGGCTGTACCGGGCGTCGAGACTGGCCTGTTGAACCCACGTAACACTTGGGCTGACAAGGCTGCCTACGATGAAGCGGCGAAAGCGCTGGCGGGTCTGTTCATCGAGAACTTCAAGAAGTTTGAAGTGAGCGATGCGATCAAGGCTGCGGGTCCGAAGTTGTAAGATTCGGCCGTTGTGAAAAAGCCGCCCCTAGTGGGCGGCTTTTTTGTGGGCGAAGGATCAGTCGACGAGGTGCAGAACCACGGCTCCCACTAACACCAGCACCACACCGGTCACTTGCACCGCTGACAGCCGCTCCTTGAAAAACACAAACCCCAGAATCGCGGCGATCCCACCGGACAGGGTGCTGATCACCGTCACCACGGAAACCGACCCCGCCATTGCGCCCCACGAGAACGCCGAGAACCCACCTAGGTTCATCAGGCTCGCGCTGGTCAGCGTTGCGCAGTTTTTCAGCGGTGGGATTTTCAGGCCGTCTTTGATCTTAAGCACCATCAACACCAGGACGCACAGGCCAACCAAATACCCAAGCCAAAGCATCGTGACCGGGCCAAGCGTCGGCAGGGTGTAGCGGCCCTGCACCCAAAAGCTTGTGCCGTAGAGCAACGCTGCGAGCATCGCGTAGGCGATTGAGCGGCTGGAACTGTTGTGAGGGACGCCATTGTCCTTGTGAATGCTGGACAGGATCACGCCAATTACGCAGAGAGCGATGCAGCCGAGTTGGATCAGGCTGATGTGTTCGCCGCTGGCCCATGACAGCAAAGTAGTCACGACACCGTAGGACGTCACCAGCGGCGCGACAATCGCCGCTTTGCCCAGCGAGAAGGCCTTGGACAGCGCAAGGGCGCCGGAGACGGTCAGCAGGGCTGCTGCGGCTCCCAGGAGCCACACACTCAAAGGCGCCGCGAGGGATTTGACGAGGAAGGCCGGGAATATGACCAGCAGAAGGGTCATGATCAGGAAGCCCAGCGCCTGGCCGAAGTACACCGCGCGTTTGACGCCGACAGCTCGGGCGTTGAGGCCCACGAGGAAGTCCGTGCCGCCCCAGAGCAGGGCGGCCAGCAGGCCCATTAGTACGTCCATGTAAGGTCCTTGTTATTTTTTGAAGGCTGCGGTGTATTGGCTTATAGGTGTGCTGACTGTCCGGGCCTCATCGCGGGCAAGCCCGGCTCCCACAGTTGATCTTCAGCGTGTTTGGGGTTTGTGTTCGCTCAGGTTTTCCAGGGTTTGCGTGTCCCAGCGTTGGGCCTTGATAGCCAGGTAAAGCATGCCGATGGTCAGCGGGATTTTGTCGCCGCGGCCTTTGGCTCTGTGCTTCAGGAAGACATCGAAGACGGGAGGTTGGAAATAACGATAAGCGTCGTAGTCGTTCAAGTCGACAGCGAAGCCTTGCTCCAGAGCTTCCATCAATTGATTGGCTTCGGCGCCGTCGCAACCCAGGTCCAGGTTGATGGCCGTTTCAAGGCGCAGCGTCTTATGTTCAGGCAGGCCAATTTCTTCATGCAGCAGTTGCAGGAGCTGCTGCATCGCGATGTCTTCGGGGAAGTTGGGGGCCAGGTTCATGGTGGTTACGCGAGAGTGGGTGGAGGCGACCGACTTTATCGATGGCACCGCGATCCTTCAAACGAAACTGGTCAAATGTGGGAGCCGGGCTTGCCCGCGATGGCGGTGTTTCAGTGGTAAAGGTGTTGTCTGACACTCCGCTATCGCAGGCAAGCCAGCTCCCACATTTGATCGTTCCCACGCTCCGCGTGGGAATGCATCCCGTGACGCTCCGCGTCACCAGTGTTCATGGCTTGGGTCGTGCGCGGATGACGGGACGCGGAGCGTCCCTGGCGGCATTCCCACGCGGAGCGTAGGGAACGATCGGGGCTAGCGCGGGGTGCTGATACACCGCTCGAAAATCGCCTCCAACCCCCGATAATCACACGCCACCGCATCAATGTTCGCCGGTATCCACGCTGCGTTCTTCACCAGCCACCAGTTCACTGAAAACCCGGCATTCACGATGATCTGCTCGAACAGAATCCGCTGCGCCCGGCCATTCCCTTCGCGAAACGGGTGGATCACGTTGAGGTCGCCATAGGCCTCGGCAATTTGCGTCACCAACTCTGCCTGGGTAACCCCGACAAACCAGTTCGCCTGCGCCATGTGCTGGATGATCTTGCTCGCCTCAGGCGGGATACGCTCCGGTGTGCAGAACAGCGTGTCGCCTTTCTGGATGTTGACAGTACGCAGTTCCCCGGCCCATTCGTAAATGTCTGCGAACAGGGTGCGGTGGATGTGTTGCAGGCGTTCCAGGTCGTAGGGCGGGGGATACAGCGGAAGGCTGCCGACAGCGATTTCAGACAGTTCCCGCTCGGCCTGGTGCAGGCGTTCTTCGTCGAACAAATCGAGGCGGTTACGCAGGACGCTGCTACCGGGGTAGCAGTACGGGTCCTGGCCCACGCCATATTTGTCGAGCATCAGCGTGGGGTGTTGCGGTACTTGGCGAGGACGGCTTCGCGGGTCGGCAGGGGTTTGTCGACGTCGGCGGGCTGGGTGTCGAACCCTTCCAGGCGCAGGCTGGCGAGGTAGTTGGAACGACGGATCTTGTCGTAGTGATCCTGCTTTTGCTCAAACGTCAGTTCGGCCATGACAGCGTCCTCTCGGTGCGAAGGTTGATTGTAGCGCAATGAGTTTCGAGATGCGTCCCGCGTAAGGTTGGAACGATTCTTACGGGTGCCTACTCCACTTCCCAGGCTGTGTATCATCCAGACTCTTTTTTCCTTGCGACCTTTCTCGATTCGCTGAATCCGCTGGTCTATGTTTTGGGCTCGTTCAGCGGTCAATGGAGTGACAGCTTATGCACAACACCCTCCAACAGGTCTTTGGTTATCCACAGTTTCGTTTGGGCCAGGAGGCGGTGGTCAGTGCCGTGCTGGCCGGCCGTTCGGCGGCGGCGATTTTTCCCACCGGTTCCGGCAA
Organism: Pseudomonas sp. C6002; assembly: GCF_013385805.1. Taxonomy (NCBI): domain Bacteria; kingdom Pseudomonadati; phylum Pseudomonadota; class Gammaproteobacteria; order Pseudomonadales; family Pseudomonadaceae; genus Pseudomonas; species Pseudomonas sp. C6002. The sequence goes on from NZ_JACAPH010000027.1 coordinate 156,305, forward strand.
GTCCCTGTGTTATCAACTTTCCGCCGTGTTGCTGCCGCACCTGACGCTGGTGGTGTCGCCGTTGCTGGCGCTGATGCAGGACCAGTTGGGTTTCCTGCAGCGCCACGGTATCTCGGCGGGCAGCATCGACTCGGCCCAGAGCCGCGATGATGCCAATGACGTCATGGCCCGGGCGCGTTCGGGCGAGCTGAAGATCCTGATGGTTTCCGTGGAGCGCTTGAAGAACGAGCGCTTTCGCAACTTCCTGCAAAGCGTGCCGATCTCGCTGCTGGTGGTGGATGAGGCTCACTGCATTTCCGAATGGGGCCATAACTTTCGCCCGGACTACCTGAAGCTGCCGGATTACCAGCGCCAGTTCCGCATCCCCCAGGCGCTGCTGCTGACCGCCACGGCGACGCCCAAGGTGATCGCCGACATGCAGGCCAAGTTCGCCATTGCACCTGACGATGTGATCACCACCGGCTTCTACCGCTCCAACCTCAACCTGCTGGTTGAGCCCGTCAGTGGCCAGGACAAGCGACGACGCCTGGTGACGTGGATGCAGGAGCGAGCCAATCAGCCAAGCATCGTCTACGTCACGCTGCAAAAAACCGCTGAGCAGATTGCCGAGCATTTGAATCGCAATGGAATCCAGGCCGAGGCTTATCACGCGGGCCTGGCTCACGATAAGCGGGAAGCCATTCAGAAGCGATTCATGGGCGGGCAGTCCAACTGCATCGTCGCCACCATTGCCTTCGGCATGGGCATCGACAAAAGCGATATCCGCAACGTGGTGCACTTCGACCTGCCCAAATCCATCGAGAACTACAGCCAGGAAATCGGCCGTGCCGGGCGTGACGGGCAGCCGTCTGAGTGTCTGGTTCTGGCCAACCGCGACAGCCTGAATATCCTGGAAAACTTTGTGTACGGCGATACGCCGGAACAGGAAGGTATTCGCCGAGTCCTGGAGGAAATACAGGCGGTCCGTGCCGATGGACAGTGGGAGTTTATGCTCCGGTCACTGTCGGACCACAGCAACATCCGTGAACTACCGCTGAAGACCTTGCTCGTGCAGCTTGAACTCAAGGGTGTGATTGCGCCGCGCTACGCGTTTTATGCCGAATACCGCTTCAAGTATTTGATTGAACCAGAGGCATTGCTGGCGCGTTTTACCGGCGAGCGGCAGCAGTTTGTCGCAGCGATTATCCAGGTCTGCAAACGGGCGAAAACCTGGGCGACGGTGGACTTCGACGCGCTGTATCAACAGCACCAGGCCGAGCGCAGCCGGGTGGTGAAGGCCCTGGATTACTTTCAGGAACAAGGCCTGATCGAGATGGAAAGCCGGCAGATGACCGAGGTTTACGCCCTGCTGTATACCGACTTCGATCCACAGGCGCTGAGCACGGAGTTATACACAGGCTTCAAGCAGCATGAGGTGACGGAGGTGGCGCGAATTCACGCCATGCTGGATCTGTTCGCCACAGAGGAGTGCCTGGGTTACCGCCTGGCGCACTATTTCGGCGATGAAAACGCGCCCCGGCAGTGCGGGCACTGCTCGGTGTGCCACGGTAACGTCGCCCACTTGCCGGCGCCGCCGAACTTGCCGCCGCTTGTGGATAAAAACTTTCTCGCGCTGTGCGGTGAATTTATCCACAGCCACCATGAATACAGCGGCGACTTGCCGAGCGCGGAGCGGCTGACACGGTTTTTATGCGGTCTCAGCGTGCCGTTGTTTACCAAGCTGAAGGCACGAGGGATTCCAGGTTTCGCGGTACTGGAGGAGTATCCCTATGCAGAGGTTCGTGAATGGGCGGAGGCAGGGTTGGAGGCACTCTGATTTCCGGTCTGGAGGGTCGCGCTTTCCCTTCCAGTGGCAGACGCCGCCGACAGCCGGACCGTGCCCGCAGGTGAGAAGGTTTGACGCTTCACTTCTTCTGCAAAGGAATTGCCCATGGCTTTTGGTTTTTCTCGTGGTGTTGTCCCCGGCGTCTTGCTGTTCGCCGGGTTGCTGGTCGCACAAGGCACGCTGGCCTCGGTCATCCCGTTGAGCGTGAATGACTGTCGGCAGATGCAGCTTCGCAACACTATCACCGCCGCCAATCCATTGCCCTGCGCACGCCTGGCGCGGGTGACGTTCAGCTATGTGGACTTTGGCGGAGTGCTGCATAACAACGGGCAGCTCGTGGTGCTGGATGCCATCGCACCCCATGTGGAGGAGATCTTCAGGCAGTTGCTGCAACGTCGGTTCCCGGTGCATCAGGCGGTCAGGCTGGAAACCTATCGAGGCAACGACAAGGTCTCGATGGCCCGCAACAATACCAGTGGTTTTAATGGGCGCCAGGTCAGTGGCGCTTCGGGGTGGTCGCTGCACGCCTATGGCGCCGCAATTGACCTTAACCCTCTGCAAAACCCATTCGTTTTGTTCGGGCGTAACCCGCGAGGTGAATTCACCGGCCAGGCCACTGTTGAGCCCAGGGCAAGTACCGCAAATGCCGTTAACCGCCTGGATGCCCGCCCCGGCAAGCCGGCGCGCCCTGGCCGGGCAGAAGAGGTGATTGACCTGTTCGCCGAACACGGCTTTTTGACCTGGGGTGGTTATTGGGATTTTCCGCTGGATTACCAACACTTCCAGATCGGCCGGCGTTCGTTCGTGGAGTATCTGGCGCGGGTCACGCCGCAGCAGGCCAGCGCTGCCGTCGAGACCTATATCACCGCCTATCGCCAGTGCCTGCAGCAATCGGCCGAGACGGATCAAGCGCTCAAGCGTATGGCGTGCGTCCAGCAAACGATTGAGCAAAGCCCAACCTAGGCTTGCGGGTAGTGCTTGAACCCAGTATCAAGAGAGCCTCCTCCTGCCCGGGTTTTACCGATGACCAACGCCATGCCACAACGCGCCGATTACCGCCACTTCCAGCCGATCATCACGCGCTGGCACGACAACGATGTATATGGCCATGTGAATAACGTCACCTACTACAGCTTCTTCGACACCGCGGTGAATACCTACCTGATCGAGCAGGGCGGGTTGGATATTCATGACGGCGAAGTGGTTGGGTTTGTGGTGAGTTCGGCGTGCGACTACTTCGCCTCGATTGCCTTTCCGGACCGCATCGAGATCGGCCTGCGGGTGGGCAAGTTGGGCAACAGTTCGGTGCAGTATGAGTTGGCGGTGTTCAAGGCGGGAGAAGAAGATGCCTGTGCTGCGGGGAGGTTTGTGCATGTGTTTGTGGATCGGGCGTCGAACCAGCCGGTGACGATCCCGGGGATGTTGCGCGAGGCGTTACAGCGATTGGTGATCTGAATACGATCTGCGAAGCAATGAAAATCAAATGTGGGAGCGGCGCACCGCCGCTCCCACATTAAACCCGCGTTGTTCTTTCGATTCGCGCGTTACCGGTGGTGGCGATAGTGATGCTTGTTTTTGCGATGCCCATAAGCATGGCCGCGCCCGCGATGGTCGTCGCGGTCATAGCGGCGGTTATCACGCCCACGGTAACGACGATCATCGTCATCGCTCTTGTTGCCCATGTAGTTGCCCAGTGCGCCACCGGCGCCACCGCCGGCTGCTGCGCCGATCAGGCTGCCGGTGCTGCCGCCGACACTGCGACCCACCACGTTGCCGCCGGCCGCGCCCAATGCGCCGCCGATGGCTGCTTCACCGCGGCTGCGCTTGTCTGCGCCCACCGCACTGCCGCCTGCGCCGCCAAGAGCCGCACCGATAGCTGAACCAGTGTTACCGCCCAACTGCTGACCTACGACAGAACCTAGAACCCCGCCCAATGCGCCGCCCACACCGGCTTCGGTGGTGCCACCGGCCATGGCTGCGCCACTGACCAGGCCAAGGGACAACAAGAGAATCGAGGAGAACTTCATAGAGGAACCTCAAGAGGATGACGGCGCGATCCTGAGGTTGTATCGAGACGGTGACAATCGAAACCCGACCAGTGGTATGGGTTGTATACAATTCTCTAAGTTACTGTTTTGTATGAGGAACTTAAATGAGTTTTGCGAGTCTTTAGTTACTTCGGAACGGCCGCTTTTATGCAAAAGCGGCCTTTTTTGTGCCCGTAAGAAACTCGGGTGCTGTCTGTGGCGAGGTGTCGCTTAGGCCGACTTCGCCATGATCAAGCCGGTTGCACTCGCTGCTTCCAGGCGGATCGCTACAAACTTCGACGTAGGCGTATGGCTGCCATCCCCCGTGCTTTCCAGCGGCACCAGCGGATTCACTTCCGGGTAATAAGCCGCAGCCTGCCCCGCCGGAATATCAAATGCCAGCAAGGTAAAGCCCTTCACCCGACGCTCACGGCCGTCGTCCCAGATCGACACGATGTCAGCCTTCTGCCCCGGCTTGAAGCCCAGGCGGATGATGTCGGCTTCGTTGACGAACAACACATCCCGCTGGCCCTTGACCCCGCGATAGCGGTCGTCCAGGCCATAGATGGTGGTGTTGTACTGATCGTGGGAGCGCATCGACTGCATGATCAGGTCCGGCAATTGCCCGGTGTTGCGGGTGCGTTCGTGCACCAGGTCCTTGGGCAGGATGTTCGGGCGGAAGTTGGCGCGGCCCGACGGGGTGTTCCAGCGACGGGCGCCAGCCGAGTTGCCCAGGTAGAAACCGCCCGGGTTTTTCAGGCGCTCGTTGAAGTCCTTGAAGCCCGGAATGGTGTCGGCGATCAGGTCGCGAATACGGTCGTAATCGGCCACCAGCCAGTTCCAGTCCACCGGCTTGCTGCCCAGGGTGGCGGCGGCAATGCCCGCCAGAATCGCAGGCTCGGATTTCATCTGTTTCGACAGCGGCTGCAGCTGGCCGTTGGAGGCGTGGACCATGCTGAACGAGTCTTCAACGGTCACGGCTTGCGGGCCTTCGGCCTGGATGTCGATGTCGGTGCGGCCCAGGCATGGCAGGATCAGCGCGTCCTTGCCATGCATCAGGTGGCTGCGGTTGAGCTTGGTGCTGATCTGTACGGTCAGGTCGCAATTGCGCAGTGCTTCAAAGGTGCGTGGGCTGTCCGGCGTGGCTTGGGCGAAGTTGCCGCCCAGGCCGATAAAGACCTTGGAGCGGCCTTCGAGCATGGCGTGAATCGCTTCCACCACGTTGTGGCCGTTATCGCGCGGCACCTGGAACTGGAAACGACGCTCCAGGGCATCGAGGAACGCCACCGGCGGGCGTTCGTTGATGCCCATGGTGCGGTCGCCCTGCACGTTACTGTGGCCACGTACCGGGCACAGGCCCGCGCCCGGGCGGCCGATGTTGCCGCGCAGCAGCATCAGGTTGGCGATTTCCTGGATGGTCGGCACCGAGTGGCGATGCTGGGTGATGCCCATCGCCCAGCACATGATCACGTTCTTGCCTTTGGCGTACATGCGCGCCGCTTGCTCGATCTCCACCAGGGTCAGGCCGGACTGCTCGACGATTTCATCCCATGAGGTGTCGTCGATCTTGCCCAGGTAATCCAGCACGTTGGCGGTGTGTTCGTTGAGGAAGTCGTGGTCGAACACGGCCTCCTTACCTTCGGCCTGGGCCTGGCGTTCCCACAGCAGCAGGAACTTGGCCATGCCCCGCAGGATGGCCATATCGCCTCCCAGCGCCGGGCGGAAGTAGGCGGTGTTGGTTGGCTTGTCGCCGTTGGTGAGCATTTCCAGCGGGTGTTGCGGGTGCTGGAAGCGTTCCAGGCCACGCTCTTTCAGCGGGTTGATGCACACCACCTGGGCGCCGCGTTTTACCGCTTCGCGCAGTGGCTCCAGCATGCGTGGGTGGTTGGTGCCGGGGTTCTGGCCCCAGACGAAAATCGCATCCGCATGCTCGAAGTCATCGAAGGTCACGGTGCCTTTGCCCACGCCTACGCTTTGCGCCAGGGCGACGCCGCTGGCTTCGTGGCACATGTTCGAGCAGTCCGGGAAGTTGTTGGTGCCGTAGGCGCGCACAAACAGTTGATACAGGTAAGCCGCTTCGTTGCTGGCCCGGCCCGAGGTATAGAACTCGGCCATGTCCGGGTTTGGCAGCGCATTGAGGTGCTTGCCGATCAAGTCGAAAGCCGATTCCCAGCTGATGGGTTTGTAACGGTCGGTTTCGGCGTCGTAGCTCATCGGCTCGGTCAGGCGGCCCTGGTACTCCAGCCAGTAGTCGCTCTGCTCCAGCAGCGCGCTGACGCTGTGCTTGGCGAAGAATGCCGCGTCGACCCGGCGCTTGGTGGCTTCCCAGTTGACCGCCTTGGCGCCGTTCTCGCAGAACTTGACCATGCCGCTTTCCGGCGAGTCGCCCCAGGCGCAGCCCGGGCAGTCGAAGCCGCCGTTCTGGTTGGTCTTGAGCATCATGCGGATGTTTTTCAGCGCGTTGTCGCTGGTCAGCCAGGCTTGCGCCACGCTGATCAGTGCGCCCCAACCACCCGCCGGGCCTTTATAGGGCTTGTAGCGCGGGGTGGGTTTGTCGTCGGCTTGATGATGATTGCTCACGCTTGATTCTCCATCGCAGGGCTATAGACCCGCGGCGCACTTTTCTGCGGCAGGTGGATGAGATTGAGGTTGTGCCGGCGAGCCCATTGCAGGGCCAGGCCGGTGGGCGACGACAGGCTGACCAGGGTCTGGATGCCTGCACGCAGGACTTTCTGGATCAGTTCGAGGCTGCAGCGACTGGTAACAATCGCCAGGCCGCCGTCGGTCGGAATGTTTTGGCGGATCAGCGCACCGATCAGCTTGTCGAGGGCGTTATGCCGACCGATGTCTTCACGGCCCAGCAGCAATTCGCCCTGGTTGTTCATGAACACCGCCGCATGCACCGCGCCGCTGTACTGGCCCAGCGGTTGGAACGCGCTGATGCGCTGGCGCAGGCCATCCAGCCATTCGGCAGGCGGCAACGGCGCGCCGGGCAACACCTTGAGGTTGGGCAGCGCCTGCTCCACGGCTTCTACGCCGCACAGCCCACAGCCGCTGGTGCCGGCGAGTTGCCGGCGCTGCTGCTTCATATTCCAGAACGCGCGGCTGGAAATCTGCACCTGAGCGTATTGGGTCGAGCCCGAACCGCTGATTTTCAGGTCATAAATGTCGCTAACGTCTTCGATAATGCCGCTACCGATGCTGAATCCGACGATAAAGTCTTCAAGGTCGGTCGGCGTCACCAGCATCACCGCCTGGCTGATGTCGTTATAGGCAATCGCCAACGCAACTTCCTCGGCAAGCGCGGTGCGGGCCGATTCGGTGTGTTCGAGATTACAAAACTGGTAGCTCTGGCTGGCGGCGGGCGCGGGCGTTTCGAGGGCGGGCGCCGCGCAGACTGGGCGCTGGGCGTTCATTGGGCATTACCACCGGGAGTATTCAGCTGTAAGACTAGGCGCGACAAAGGGTCGCGTCTAATCGTCAGTACTGATCTACCGATAGATGCCGTCGATCAAGTCTCGATCAGCGATTTCTGGTACAGCGCAAAACACGCTTCCGCCAAGGCCGAACGGGGTGCACTGCGGCGCATGATCAACCCCAGGCGAGCCAAAGTTTGAGCATCTTCAATGGGTTGCAGGCGCAGGTGCTCGGTGAGGGCGTCGAGGCCGCCGTCCAGTGGCATCACCGCGCAACACAGGCCGCCGTGCACCGCTTGTAACAATTGATGGACGGCATCGGTCTGCAACAGCGGCTGCGGGTTGAGGCCACGGCTGTGGAAGTTATGGTCGATGGACTGGCGAAAGTGCATGCCGCTGGTGAGCATGCCCAAGGGCAGTTCGATCAGCGCCTCCCAACTCAGGGGCTTGTCGCCGAAGCTGAAGAACCGTTGGTCGTACAGCAGGCCCATGCGGGTTTCGCCCAGGGCCAGGGAGTCGAAACGTTCGGCGTCCAGGCGCTCGAGGTACGACACACCGAGGTCCAGGCGGTTGCTGGCAAGTTGTTCAAGTATTTGCTCGGAGCTTAACGCGGACAACTCAAAGCGCAGGCTGGGGTGTTCCTTGTGCAGCTTCTGCATCAACGCCAGCGGATCGAAGCTCGACAACGGCACCACCCCCAGGCGCAACGTGCCTACCAGGTTGCCGCGACACGCAGCGGCCTCGGCCTGCAAGCCGTCATAGGCCGCCAGCACCGTGCGTGCCCAGGCCAGCACGCGTTCGCCGGGGGCGGTAAAGCCTTCGAAGCGCTGCCCGCGATTGACCAGCGGCAACTGCAGCTCGTCCTCCAGGCTGCGCAGGCGCATCGACAGGGTCGGCTGGGTAATGTGGCAGCGCGCCGCCGCCTGGCCGAAGTGACGGGTTTCGTCGAGGGCGATGAGGAATTTCAGCTGTTTGATGTCCATCTTCGCTCCGGGCTTATTCCAATGCGGTGGGATTCTAGCGTGTTTGGGTCTTTGGTCAGGCTGGAACCCAATTCTGTAGGACTGGTCTAGTCTTTGGCATCTGGAAATTAAATCCCAAGGAGAGCGCACCATGAGTCTTTTAAGCTTTGTTAAGGAAGCAGGCGAGAAGTTGATTGACCTGTTGACACCGGGTAATGCCAACGCGAGCGAGCAGTTAAAAGAGCACGTGGCCAAGGTTGGATTGGGTAACCCCAATGTGCAAACCACCGTCGACGGTGACAAGGTGACCGTGACAGGTGAAGTCGCCAGCCAGGAAGAGAAAGAGAAGATATTGCTGGCGCTGGGTAACATCGCCGGCGTTGCGAGTGTTGATGACCAGATCACTGTTTCCGGTCCTGCTGTCGCGGCGGCCCGCTTTGTCGTGGTGAAAAAGGGCGACACCCTGAGCGCTATTTCGCTGGCGGTGTATGGCAACGCCAACCAGTACAACAAAATCTTCGAGGCCAACAAGCCGCTGCTGTCCCATCCGGACAAAATCTATCCAGGGCAGACGCTGCGTATTCCTGAGTAATCCGCGGACCCAATGTGGGAGCGGGCTTGCTCGCGAAAGCGGTGGATCAGTCAATATATTCAGTGGCTGACACACCGTATTCGCGAGCAAGCCCGCTCCCACATTGGACCTTCAGTGTTGTTACAAACCTACGATCAAGTCCCGGTAATCCCCAACCGCTGCAAACTCCGCCGTGTCCTTGGGCCCCTTCCGGCTGTCCGGTTCCTTCACCGCCAGCAAGTGCCCCACGCCAAAATCCCGGGCGCTGCGCAGGATCGGCAAGGTATCGTCGATAAACAGGCTGCGGGCCGGGTCGAAGGCGATGTCGGCGTGCAGGGCGTCCCAGAACTGCGGGTTTTCCTTGGCAAAACCATAGTCATGGGAGCTGATCAGTCGCTCGAAATAAGGCGCCAACTCGATGCGTTCCAGCTTCAACGACAGCGAATCCCGATGGGCATTGGTGATCAGAATCACCCGCTTGCCCGCCTGTTTGATCGCCGCCAGGAAGGTGTCGGCATCCGGGCGCAAGGCAATCAGGTGCGCGGTTTCCAGCTTGAGCTCGCGCACCGGGATCTTGAGTTCGGCGCTCCAGAAATCCAGGCAATACCATTGCAACTGTCCGGCGTTACGCTCGAACAGCGGCTGCAGCTCCATCTCGGCCATGGCCCGGCTCACACCATGCAACTCGGCATAGCGCTGGGGCAGGTGCTCCATCCAGAAATGGTTGTCGAAGTGCAGGTCGAGCAAGGTGCCGTCCATGTCCAGCAGGACGGTGTCGATGGCGTGCCAGGGCAATGGAGGCATAAAGAACACTCATGTAAGAAAAGATATCCGACACAGACAATCGGAAAAGCCACGGTATAGTAACCCGATCACGCCAAGGAGCCGCTCATGCGCCAGAAACCCACCGTCCTCGCCCGCGAAATAGTCGCCAGTAGCCGTTTGTTCCGCGTGGAGGAAGTGCAATTGCGCTTTTCCAATGGCGTGGAGCGGACCTACGAGCGCCTGGTGGGCAGGGGTGCCGGATATGGCGCGGTGATGATCGTGGCGATGATCGACTCGGACCATGCGTTGCTGATCGAAGAATATTGCGGCGGCACCGACGAGTATGAACTGTCACTGCCCAAGGGCCTGATCGAACCGGGCGAAGACGTGTTGGCGGCAGCCGACCGTGAGCTCAAGGAAGAAGCCGGTTTCGGCGCCCGCCAGCTGGAGCACATCACCGAGCTGTCGCTGTCCCCCGGCTACATGAGCCAGAAAATCCAGGTGGTGCTGGCCACCGAACTGTATGAAGAGCGCCTGGAAGGCGACGAGCCCGAGCCGATGCGCGTCGACCGGGTCAACCTGCGGGAGCTCTCGCAGTTGGCGCAGAACGAGCAGTTCAGCGAGGGCCGCGCGTTGGCCGCGCTGTACCTGGTACGCGACCTGTTGACTCAACGTGGAGCGTTCCAGCCATGAGCGAACTGTTCCTGGGTCACCCGTTTATTGCCCCCGCGATCGAATTGGCCCGCCAGGCTGGCGAGGTCATCCTGCCGTATTGGCGCGCCGATGTTGCCGTCACCACCAAGACCGATGATTCACCGGTCACTGCCGCCGACTTGGCTGCCCATCACTTGATCCTCGCCGGGCTGACTGCCCTGGACCCGAGCATTCCGGTGCTCTCGGAGGAAGACGCGGACATTGACCAGAGCGTGCGCGCCGGTTGGCAGCGCTGGTGGCTGGTGGACCCGCTGGATGGCACCAAGGAATTCATCTCCGGCAGCGAGGAGTTCACCGTCAACATCGCGCTGATCGAAAAAGGCCGCGTGGTGTTCGGTGTGGTGTCGATGCCTACCAGTGGTCGGTGCTACTTCGGGGGGGCCGGGCTGGGTGCCTGGCGTTCCGATGTAGGTGCTGCGCCCAAGCAAATCCAGGTGCGCCAGACCCCGGCGAGCGGTGAAGCATTTACCGTGGTTGCCAGTCGTCGCCATACGAGCCCTGAACAGGATCGCTTGCTCGCTGGCTTGAGTGCCGGATTGGGCGAGTTGAAGCTGGCCAATATCGGCAGTTCTTTGAAGTTTTGCCTGTTGGCTGAGGGCAGCGCCGATTGCTACCCGCGCCTGGCGCCCACCTCGCAGTGGGACACCGCTGCGGCACAGGGTGTGCTGGAAGGAGCGGGCGGTGAAGTGCTGGAATTGAATGGGCAGCCGTTCAGTTACCCGGCGCGGGAATCGCTGTTGAATCCATTCTTTTTGGCACTGCCGGCCAAGGCTGAATGGCGTGAGCGGTTGCTGACTCTGGCCCGTTCTTAAACACAGCGCCGGTCAAAAATGTGGGAGCGGGCTTGCTCGCGAAGGCAGTGTGTCAGTCACCAGATGTATTGGCTGATCCACCGCTTTCGCGAGCAAGCCCGCTCCCACATTTGTTATGTGTGCAGGACGTACTGCCCGGTAAAGGCCACGGCCCGCTCTTCACTGCCCTCATTGACGATCCACGTCTCCAGCGCCAAGCGCGCCCGGCCATAACGCTTGTAGGTGGCGACGAATCGCTTCCACACCTTGTCATCAGGTGCCTGGCAAATCGCCGTCGCATCGGTGGTCACCGGCAGCGGATAACTGATCTGCCCTTCCTGAATCACGATGTGCCCGTCTTCAATCCCTTCCTCGCGCAACTGCAAATGCAGCCAGCCCCAACCTGCCAGAACGGCGCCGCAATACAGGCTGCCGCCAAACATGGTGCTCTTGTGGTTGATGTTGGCGTCGAGCGGCAAGCGCAGTTGCAGCTGCCGGTCCTGCCAGTCGATAACCTTGAGGCCCATTTCCCGGGTCAGGGGAATGTCGTGGTGAAGGATCGATTCCAGGTAACGGCTATCGCGACTCATGGTGGCCTCGTGGCAGGGGGAAAAGGGTCATTCGTCGTCAGCGTGACTGTTGCCGCTGTCAGCGAAGTTCAGCCCGTGCTTGCGCAGTTTGTCGTGCAGGGTTTTACGCGGCACGCCCAATGCCTCGGCGAGGCTGCGCATGGAATTGTGGGTGCGCGCCAGTTCGGCGGCGATCAGGCTTTTTTCAAACTGTTCGACCTGTTCGCTCAAGCCGCCGGGCGTGCTGGTGAGGATGCCCGGCGAAGGGCTGTCGGGGGTGCTGTCCAGCGCCAGTTCAAGGCCCAGGGCGAAACGCTCGGCGGCGTTTTGCAGCTCGCGCACATTGCCCGGCCAGCTGTGACGCAACAACAACGCGCGCTGGCCCGGTTGCAGCTCTTTCATCGGTAGCCCGTGGCGTGTGCTGGCTTCGTCGGCAAAGTGCTGGAACAGCATCAACGCATCCTCACCCCGTTCGCGCAGCGGTGGAATGCGCAGCGGCGCAACGTTGAGGCGGTAATACAAGTCCGCCCGGAAGCGCCCCTGGTCGGCGGACTGGCGCAGGTCTTCCTTGGTGGCGGCGATGATGCGGATATCCAGCGGGATCAGCTGGTTGCCCCCCAGACGCTCCACCACACGCTCCTGCAACAGCCGCAGCAGCTTGACCTGCACATCCAGGCTCATGCTTTCGATTTCGTCGAGAAACAGCGTGCCGCCGTTGGCGAATTCGAATTTGCCGATGCGCCGCTTCTGGGCGCCGGTAAAGGCCCCTGGCTCATGCCCGAACAACTCGCTTTCCACCACCGACTCGGCCAGGGCGCCGGCGTTGATCGCCACAAACGGGCCGCTGCGGCGGTTCGACAGATCGTGCAGCGCACGCGCTACCACTTCCTTGCCGGCACCGGTTTCACCGAGGATCAGCACATCAGCCTTGGTCGCCGCCAGCGCGCCAATCTGCTCGCGCAGGCGCAGCATTTGCGGGGAGTGGCCCACCAGGCGCGTACTCAATTGCTGACGGTCGCTCAGGGCCAGGCGCAGGCTGCGGTTGTCCAGCACCAGGCGGCGCAGGGCCAGGGCGCGGCGCACGCTGTCGAGCAGGGCGTCACTGGCGAAGGGTTTTTCCAGGAAGTCGTAGGCGCCGGTGCGCATCGCCTGCACCGCCAGTGGCACGTCGCCGTGGCCGGTGATCAGCAGTACCGGCAGCTCCGGGTCCTGGGCGTGGAGTTCCTTCAACAGTTCCAGGCCGTCCATGCCGGGCATGCGGATGTCGCTCACCACAACCCCCGGCCAATCCCGGGACAGGCGCGCGGTCAGGCCCTGGGCTTCGCCGAGGGTCAGGACTTTCAGCCCGGCCAGGTCCAGGGTCTGGCAGAGGGCCTGACGCAGGTGTGGATCATCGTCGATCAACACCACCTGAATCTGGTTATCGATACTCATACACTGCGGTCCTCGGACGGTTGCAGACTGACACCCGGTGCTCCGGCGCGCAGTTTCAAGGTTAACAGTGCGCCGCCTTCCTTGTGGTTAGCGAACAACAGTTCACCGCCAAAGGCGCGCATCAGGGTGTCGCAGATCGCCAGGCCCAACCCCAGGCCCTGGGTGCGGGTCTTGGTGGTGTAGAACGGCTCGCTGGCGCGGCCCAGGGCTTCCATGCAGAAACCCGGGCCGTTGTCGCGAATGTACAGGTTGACGCCCTGTTCGGTGGTTTGGGCACTCAGCCAGAGTTTGCGCGGCGGGCCTTTTTCGGTCAGGGCGTCCAGAGCGTTGGCCAACAGGTTGCCCAGCACCTGGCGCAGGCGGGTTTCGCCGGCCGCCACCCACAAGGTGGCCTCGGGCAGGTCGCGGATCAGTTCCACTTCCATTGCCCGCCGCCGCTTGGCCAGCAGCGCCAGGGCATCGTCCAGGGCCGGTTGCAGGGCCACGCTTTCCGGCGCATGCCGGTCGCGCCGGGCGAAGGCGCGCAAGTGGGCGATGATCGAGGCCATGCGCCCGGTCAACTCGCTGATCAGCTTGAGGTTGCCACGGGCGTCGTCGGTGCGCTCATGGTCGAGCAAAATCCCGGCGTTTTCCGCGTAGCTGCGAATCGCCGCCAACGGCTGGTTGAGTTCATGGCTGATACTCGCCGACATGGTGCCCAGCGCCGACAACTTGCCGGCCTGCACCAGGTCGTCCTGGGCGCGCACCAGTTCCTGCTGGGCATGTTCACGTTCCAGCACTTCCTGTTTCAGGCGTCGGTTGAGGCCTTCCAGGTCGCTGGTCCGCTCGATCACGCGCATCTCCAGTTCGCGACGGGCCTTGGCTTCGAAGGCGATGCGTTCCAGGTAGTGACGACGGCGCTGCATCATCAGGCCGAGCAACAGCATCAGCACCAGCAAGGCGGCGCCACCCACCGCGACCACGGTGCGCACCGGGCGGCTGATCAAGGTGCGCGGCGCGAGAATCTCGACTTTCCAGCCGGTTTCGGCGATGTCGGTGGATTGGCGCACCCACGCCGTCGGGCTGAGGCTCAGCGGCTGCGGGTCGCGGGTCGGATAGGGCTGGATGGCGATGATGGCGCGGCGTTCTTCATCCGTCAGCGGCCGGGTGGCGCGAAAGCGCCATTGCGGGCGCGAGGTCAGGATCACCACGCCGTTGTGATCGGTGACCAGCAGTTGTTCGGGGGTGTTGCCCCACAGGCTTTCGGTGTGGTCCAGGTCGACCTTTACCACCAGCACACCGATGATCTTGTCGCCATCGCGTACGGCGGCGGCGAAGAAGTAACCGCGCTTGGCCGAGGTGGTGCCCAGGCCGAAGAAGCGCCCGAGGCGCCCGGCCATGGCTTCGCTGAAGTAGGGGCGAAAGGAAAAATTACGCCCGACGAAGCTGTCCTGCTTGTCCCAGTTGGACGCGGCGAGGGTCTTGCCGGTGGTGTCCATCAGGTACATCACTTCCACCCCGGCCTGGGCGGCGACGTCCTTGAGCAGGTGGTTGGCGTTGACCAGGTTGGTGCTGACGTGAGGCGCGTCGATGGCGGTGCGCAGGGCCGGCAGGTCACCGAGGATTTGTGGCAACACTTCGTAGCGGTGCAGGGTGCCCAGCAGGTTGGCGACGTACAGGTCCAGCGTCTGGCGGTTCTGACCGGCCAGTTCGTTGCGGTAATAACGCTCGGCCAAGTGCTCCAGCGGCCACAACAGCGGTGCCAGGCATAGCGCCAGCAATGCCAGGCTGCGCCAGCGGGGTCTTCGCGGAAGGGGTGGAGTCATGGGAGTCGTGCGCCTGTGGGTACAGGCGCATTATGCCTAGTGCTGCTCGGCAAGACACTCGCGCAATGCGTCATGCCACTGCGGTTGCGAGACATGCCATTGCTGTTGCAGGCGGCTGCAATCGAGGCGTGAGTTCAGCGGGCGCCTGGCCGGCGTTGGATAGGCGCTGGAGGGAATCGCTTCCAGCTCGGCGCAGGCACGACCGTTGGCCCGTAGTTGCTCGCCGATGGCCTGGGCAAAGCCGAACCACGAGGTCTCGCCCTGGGCCGTCAGGTGGTAGACACCCCAATCACCGGCCTGGCCCGCCTGCCAGCGCTCGATCAGTGCACGGGTGCTGTTGGCGATGGTCCCGGCCCAGGTCGGCGCGCCGATCTGGTCGGCGACGATGCGCATCTGCGGTTTTTCCTGCAGCAGGCGTTGCATGGTCAGCAGGAAGTTCTTGCCGTGGGTCGAGTAGACCCAGCTGGTGCGCAGGATCAGGTGTTCACCGCCGACGGCCGCGATCGCCTGTTCGCCCGCCAGCTTGCTTGCGCCATAGACGCCCAGCGGGTTGGTTGCGTCGTCCTCGTTGTAGGGCGCGGCCTTGCTGCCGTCGAACACGTAGTCGGTGGAATAGTGAATCAGCGGAATGCCCAGTGCCTTGGCTTCCTCGGCAAAAATCCCGGGCGCGGTGGCGTTGATGGCGAAGGCCACGTCCGGCTCGCTCTCGGCTTGATCGACGGCCGTATGGGCGGCTGCGTTGATGATCAGGCCCGGGCGATGGGCGCGTACTTGGTCGCGGACCTGCTCGGGATGCGCCAGGTCCAGTTGATCGCGGCCCAGCACGATCAACTCGCCCAGGCCCCGGAGGCGCTGTTGCAACTCCCGGGAGACTTGGCCATGTTGGCCGCTGATAAGGATTTTCATGGGAACAGGTCGGCCTCTTGCAGGCTTTTCCCGGCCTGGTCCTTGGCGGACAGTTGCGGCGTCTCCGTCAGTTCCCAGTCGATGGCCAGCGTCGGGTCGTTCCAGAGGATGCAACGCTCGGCGCTCGGCTGATAGTAATCGGTGGTCTTGTAGAGGAACTCGGCGTAGTCGCTCAGCACCACAAAGCCGTGGGCGAAACCTTCCGGTACCCACAACTGACGATGGTTATCGGCGCTAAGCCGCACGCCCACCCATTGCCCGAAGTTGGGCGAGCTGCGGCGGATGTCGACGGCCACATCCAGCACTTCGCCGGCGATGACGCGCACCAGTTTGCCCTGGGTATGTTCGAGCTGGTAATGCAGGCCGCGCAGCACGCCTTTTTGCGAGCGCGAGTGGTTGTCCTGCACGAAATCACGCTTGAGCCCGGTGGCCTCTTCGAAGGCGCGGGCGTTGAAGCTTTCGTAGAAAAAGCCGCGCTCGTCACCGAACACTTTCGGTTCGATGATCAATACGCCCGGCAACGCCGTGTCGGTGACCTTCATTTTTGCTCCCCGGCCAGTGAATACAGGTATTGGCCGTAGCCGGTCTTGCCGAAGTACTTGGCCCGCTCCAGCAAGTGGTCACGGTCGATCCAGCCGTTCTCGTAGGCGATTTCTTCCAGGCACGCCACTTTCAAACCCTGGCGGTGCTCGATGGTCTGCACATACGTCGAGGCCTCCAGCAGGCTGTCGTGGGTGCCGGTGTCGAGCCAGGCGAAACCACGGCCGAAGCGCTCCACGTGCAGGTCGCCACGATTGAGGTAGGCGTTGTTGACGTCGGTGATTTCCAATTCGCCGCGCGGCGATGGCTTGACCGCCTTGGCGATCTTGATCACGTCGTTGTCGTAGAAATACAGGCCGGTCACCGCGTAGCTCGACTTTGGCTTGGCTGGTTTTTCCTCGATGGACAGCGCGCGGCCCTGGCTGTCGAAGTCGATCACGCCGAAACGCTCCGGGTCCTTGACCCAGTAACCGAATACCGTGGCGCCAGATGGGCGTTCGGCAGCAGTGCGCAGTTGTTCGCCGAAGTGCTGGCCGTGGAAGATGTTGTCGCCCAGGATAAGGCATACCGGGTCATCGCCGATAAACTCTTCGCCAATCAAAAACGCCTGGGCCAGGCCGTCCGGGGACGGCTGCTCCGCATAAGTGAACCGCACGCCAAACTGGCTGCCATCGCCCAACAGGTTGCGGTATTGCGGCAGGTCTACCGGGGTGGAGATCACCAGGATTTCCTTGATCCCGGCCAGCATCAGCACCGAGATCGGGTAGTAGATCATCGGCTTGTCATACACCGGCAACAGTTGCTTGGAAACGCCCAGGGTAATGGGGTGTAAACGCGTGCCGGAGCCACCGGCCAGTACGATTCCCTTCATCATGCGATCAGATCCTTAAAGTCGGTGTTGCCCAGTCGTTCGCCTTGATAACTGCCGTCCTGGACCCTGCGGCACCATTCCAGGTTATCGAGGTACCACTGCACGGTTTTGCGCAGGCCGGTTTCAAAGGTTTCCTGCGGAACCCAGCCCAGCTCGCGTTCGATCTTGCTGGCGTCGATCGCATAGCGCTGGTCGTGGCCCGGGCGATCCTTGACGAAAGTGATCAGGTCAGTGAATTTCTCCACGCCCGCCGGGCGTTGTGGTGCCAGTTCTTCCAGCAGGCCGCAGATGCTGCGCACTACGTCGATATTCTTCTGCTCGTTATGGCCGCCGATGTTGTAGGTCTCGCCTACCACACCTTCAGTCACCACTTTGAACAGCGCGCGGGCGTGGTCTTCGACGAACAGCCAGTCGCGCACTTGCAGGCCGTCGCCGTACACCGGCAATGGTTTACCTGCGAGGGCGTTGAGGATCACCAGCGGAATCAGCTTCTCGGGAAAGTGGAACGGCCCGTAGTTGTTCGAGCAGTTGGTCAACAGCACCGGCAGGCCGTAAGTGCGCTGCCAGGCGCGTACCAGGTGATCGGACGCGGCCTTGCTGGCCGAGTACGGCGAGCTTGGGGCGTAGGGCGTGGTTTCGGTGAACAGGTCATCGACGCCGTGCAGGTCGCCATACACTTCATCGGTGGAGATGTGGTGGAAGCGGAAGGCACTCTTGGCCGGTTCTTCCAGCTTCTGCCAATAACCGCGTGCGGCCTCCAGCAGGCTGTAGGTGCCGACGATATTGGTCTGGATAAAATCCGACGGGCCGTCGATGGAACGGTCCACATGAGACTCGGCCGCCAGGTGCATGATCGCGTGGGGCTCAAAGCGCGCCAGGACGGCGCTGACGGTGGCCTGGTCGATGATATCGGCCTGGACGAACTCGTAGCGGCTGTTGCTCGCGATGCTGGCCAGCGACTCAAGATTGCCGGCGTAGGTCAATTTGTCCAGGTTGAGCACTTCGTGCCCGGTGTGTTGAATCAGGTGCCGGATCAGAGCGGAGCCGATGAATCCGGCGCCGCCGGTGATGAGAATGCGCATGTCGGAGGCCCTTTTCCTTAGACAGACATTAAGCGAATGGAGCATAGCTTGAGTTGTGGAGCCAAGTGGTGCAAGGGGCCACAGTCAGATTGACGGCACTGCGCGGGACTGGGGGTTGCGTAACCCCCGTCAACAATGGCGATATAAGCGCCTGATAAAAAAGCCAGGGGTCTTCACATGTTGCTCGCCACGTTGATTCATCGCGCCAGCCTGCCTTGCCCGCAAGTCGGGCCTGTGCCTGCGACGCAGCTACTTGAGCAGCATTACGGCCTGGGTGGGGCGTTGCAGTCCCTCGGCAGCCAGCAAGACCTCAACTACCGTATCGACAGCGAGCGTGGCCGCTTTGTGCTGAAAATCTGCCGGGGCGACTACGCCGCCGTCGAGTTGCAGGCCCAGCACGCAGCCCTCAAGCATCTGCAGGGCCATTCGGATGTACGGGTGCCCAAGGTGATCTCGTCGCTTGCTGGCGAAGAACTGCTGACCGAGACCGTCGCCGGGCAAACCGTGCACCTGCGGCTGCTGGACTACATCGACGGCCAGCCCCTGACCCATCTGCCCCATCTGGGGCGCGAGGTGATCGCAGGCTTCGGCGAACTCTGCGGGCGGATGAGCCAGGCGCTGGCCGACTTCGAGCATCCGGGCCTGGAACGTACCCTGCAATGGGACCCACGCCATGCCCTTGAGCTGATCACTCATTTGCTGTCGACCCTCGAAAACCTCCCGCACCGGGCCGGGCTGGAGCGCGTGGTGGAGCAGGTCGGGCAGCGTCTGCGGCCGTTGGCCGACCGCCTGCCCTGGCAAGCCGTGCACATGGACATCACCGATGACAACGTGGTCTGGCAGCGTGATGCCCAGCGGCATTGGCAGATTGAGGGGGTGATTGATTTTGGCGACCTGGTGCGCACCTGGCGCATTGCCGACCTGTCGGTGACCTGCGCGGCGCTGCTGCATCATGCCGAGGGTGATCCGTTCGCAATCCTGCCGGCGATCCAGGCGTGCCACCGGATCACGCCGTTGCAGCACGAAGAGTTGCAGGTGCTATGGCCGCTGATCGTCGCGCGGGCCGCGGTGTTGGTGCTGAGCAGTGAACAGCAGCAACGCCTGGACCCGGATAACGCCTACCTGTTGAAGAATGCCGAGCATGAGTGGGAAATTTTCCACGTAGCCACCTCGGTGCCCTTTGAATTGATGGAGGCGGCGATCCTGAACTGCGTCGGTGCCGAATTGCCGCCGATTGTCGGTGAAGGCTTCGCGCCTTTGTTGCCGGGGCTCGTTGGGCGTGAATTCGCGTTGATCGATCTGGGCGTGCTCAGCCCGCATTTCGAGGCCGGTAACTGGGAGCAGGAGGGCATTGATCGCCGATTGCTGGAACAAGCGGCCGTGGTCCATGGCCTGGCAGCCAGTCGTTATGGTCAATACCGTCTGTCCCGCACCCAACCCGACAGTGCCGTGGAACCGGACACCTTCGCGCTTCACGTAGAGCTGCACATGCCCTTGGGCGCCACGGTGGAAGCACCGTTCGCCGGCACCTTGCGCCATGGCGCCGATGGCCTGCTGAGCCTGCATAGCGCCCAGTTGAGTGTTCGGTTGTGGGGCGTGAACGCCTTGTTGAAGCACGGCGCCGCAGTGGTAAAAGGCCAGGTAATCGGCGACGTGGTCGCGCCGCTGACAGTACAACTGTGCCGCGCCGAGCTTGAGCCACCGCTGTTCTGCTCGCCTTCCCGGGCGGCGGCATGGCAAACGCTCTGCCCATCCCCGGCTACCTTGCTGGGACTGGCCTGCGACGCCGAGCCGGAGCTGGACCCCGAAGCCCTGCTGGCGCGTCGGGACGCCAGTTTCGCCCGCTCGCAGAAGCACTATTACGTCGACCCGCCGCGCATCGAGCGCGGCTGGCGCAACCACCTGATCGACATGCAGGGCCGTTCGTACCTCGACATGCTCAACAACGTCGCCGTCCTCGGCCACGGTCATCCGCGCATGGCCGAGGTGGCAGCGCGGCAATGGTCGCTGCTCAACACCAACTCGCGCTTCCACTATGCGGCGATTGCCGAATTCTCCGAGCGTTTGCTGGCGCTGGCGCCGGACTCCATGGACCGGGTGTTCCTGGTCAACAGCGGCACCGAGGCCAACGACCTGGCGATTCGCCTGGCCTGGGCCTACAGCGGCGGGCGCGACATGCTCAGCGTGCTGGAGGCGTACCACGGCTGGTCGGTGGCGGCGGATGCGGTGTCGACCTCGATTGCCGACAACCCCCAGGCCTTGAGCAGCCGCCCGGACTGGGTGCACCCGGTGACCGCGCCGAATACCTATCGCGGCGAGTTTCGCGGGCAGGACAGCGCCCCCGACTACGTACGCAGCGTGGAACACAACCTGGCGAAAATCGCCGCGCAGAATCGCCAGCTGGCGGGTTTCATTTGCGAGCCGGTGTATGGCAATGCCGGCGGGATTTCCTTGCCGCCCGGTTATTTGCAGCAGGTGTACGCGCTGGTTCGTGAGCAGGGCGGCGTGTGCATCGCCGACGAAGTGCAGGTGGGCTACGGGCGCATGGGGCATTTCTTCTGGGGCTTTGAAGAGCAGGGCGTGGTGCCGGACATCATCACCATGGCCAAGGGCATGGGCAATGGCCAGCCGTTGGGCGCGGTGATCACCCGCCGGGAAATCGCCGAGGCGCTGGAGGCCGAGGGTTATTTCTTCTCCTCATCGGGAGGCAGCCCGGTGAGTTGCCGGATCGGCATGGCGGTGCTGGATGTGATGGAGGAAGAAAAGCTGTGGGAAAACGCCCAGGAGGTGGGCGGACACTTCAAGGCGCGGTTGGAGGCGCTGGTCGAGCAGTATCCATTGGTGGGCGCGGTGCATGGTTCCGGGTTTTACCTGGGGCTGGAATTGGTCCGCGATCGACAGACCCTGGAGCCGGCCACCGAAGAGACTGCGCTGCTGTGTGACCGGCTGCGGGAACTGGGGATCTTCATGCAGCCCACCGGCGACTACCTGAACATCCTCAAGATCAAGCCGCCGATGGTCACCTCACGGCACAGTGTGGATTTCTTCGTCGACATGCTGGCGAAGGTTCTGGAGGAAGGCTTGTAACAATAAACTCGATTGTTATCGGTAAAATTTGATCATTTTTCGATGAGCGGATATTTATTAGCTTCAAAAGCCGATTTTTATCCGCTATAAAGGCGTCCACTTGCCCGCCGCCGAGGAGATGATTCATGAGCCGTATCGTTACCGTTGCCGCGACCCAGATGGCCTGTTCCTGGGACCTTGATGCCAATCTCGAAACCGCTGAAAGGCTGGTGCGTGAGGCCGCCGCCAAGGGCGCGCAGATCATCCTGATCCAGGAGCTGTTCGAGGCCCCGTACTTCTGCCAGAAGCCGAACCCGGACTACCTGCAACTGGCGACCACGGTTGAAGATAACGTCGCGATCAAGCACTTCCAGAAGGTCGCCCGGGAACTGCAGGTGGTGTTGCCCATCAGTTTCTATGAACTGGCCGGCCGCGCCCGTTTCAACAGCATTGCGATCATCGACGCTGACGGCTCCAACCTCGGGATTTATCGGAAAAGCCACATCCCGGACGGCCCGGGCTACCATGAAAAGTATTACTTCAACCCCGGCGACACCGGCTTCAAGGTGTGGAACACCCGCTATGCGAAGATCGGCGTGGGCATCTGCTGGGACCAGTGGTTCCCGGAAGCCGCACGCAGCATGGCGCTGCAAGGCGCGCAAATCCTGTTCTACCCGACCGCCATCGGCAGCGAGCCACACGACAAGACAATTTCGTCCCGCGACCACTGGCAGCGGGTACAGCAAGGCCATGCCGGCGCCAACCTGATGCCGCTGATCGCCAGCAACCGCATCGGTAACGAAGAGCAAGACGGCTACGACATCACCTTCTACGGCTCGTCCTTCATTGCCAATCAGTTCGGCGAGAAAGTAGAAGAACTCAACGAAACCGAAGAAGGCATCCTGGTGCACCGCTTCGATCTCGATGAACTTGAACACATTCGCAGCGCCTGGGGTTCGTTCCGCGACCGCCGTCCGAACCTGTATGGTGCGCTTAAAACCCTCGACGGTTCCCTGGAGTCCTGAATCGCCATGACCACTTTGCACAGCACACCCCGCGCCGACGGCTTCTACATGCCTGCCGAATGGGCGCCACAGACCCAGACCTGGATGATCTGGCCCGAACGCCCGGACAACTGGCGCCTGGGCGGCAAGCCGGCGCAGGCCGCCCATGTGGCGGTGGCCAAGGCCATCGCACGTTTTGAACCGGTGACCGTGGCGGTCTCGGCCGGCCAGTACGAAAACGCCCGGGCGCGCCTGGACGTGCCGAATATTCGCCTGGTGGAAATGTCCAGCGACGACGCCTGGGTCCGCGATACCGGGCCGACCTTCGTGATCAACAACAGCGGTGAAGTGCGTGGTGTGAACTGGGACTTCAACGCCTGGGGCGGTTTTGATGGCGGCTTGTACTCGCCGTGGAACCGCGACTCCCAGGTGGGCGGCAAGATCCTCGAGATCGAGCGCAGCCCGCGTTATCGCACCGAAGGGTTTGTGCTGGAAGGCGGTTCGATCCACGTCGACGGCGAAGGCACCCTGATCACCACTGAAGAATGCCTGCTTAACCGCAACCGCAACCCGCACCTGCAGCGTGAGGAAATCGAAGCGGTGCTCAGCGCCAACCTGGCGGTGGATAAGATCATCTGGTTGCCGGATGGCCTGTTCAACGACGAAACCGACGGGCATGTGGATAACTTCTGCTGCTACGTACGCCCAGGCGAAGTGTTGCTGGCCTGGACCGACGACCCGCAAGACCCGAACTATGCGCGCTGCCATGCCGCCATGGACGTACTGCAAAGCAGCACCGACGCCCAGGGCCGCTCGTTCACAGTGCATAAAATGCCGATCCCGGGGCCGCTGTACGCCACCGAGGAAGAATGCGCAGGCGTGGACCCGGTAGACGGCACCCAGGAGCGCAATCCCACCGTGCGGTTGGCCGGTTCCTACGTCAACTTCCTGATCGTCAACGGCGGCATCATCGCGCCGAGCTTCGACGACCCGCTGGACAGCCGCGCCAAGGAGATTCTGCAGAGCCTGTTCCCGCAGCATGAAGTGGTGATGGTGCCTGGCCGCGAACTGTTACTGGGGGGTGGCAACATCCACTGTCTGACCCAGCAACAGCCGGCGCCGCATAAAAACTGAGTGCACTTGTAACAGCCTGGTGCCGGGTTTAACGGCAATCGAGTGCGCCATGTTTTGCGCGCTTACAGCAAGCCCGCGGCCCGTCAGGTTCGCGGGCTTTTTTGTGTGCAAGTGCCGACAAACCGGGCACATTGGCATAGCTCTTGTATCGCTGTTGCGACACACAGCACGGTGTATGACTAAGCGGTTCTGTCATAAACCTTGAGTAAGTTAGCCGCTCATGCCGTCGGAGAGAGCGCTGAAATGAATGCCGATATCAACCTGATGTACACGCGCACGTTCCACCCTTTGCGGGTGAACGGTGACGCGATCCACGCGCTGGCGCTCTGGTTGAAGGCAAACGGTTCGCGGCAGATCAGGACGCCCGACCCGCGCCGGGTGATGAGCGAACGGTACCCGGCGGGACTGTTCAGCGAGGACGAGGTGCAGGCGTTGTGTGAATTGATGCAAGGCTGACGGTTGTTTTCAATGTTGCACTGGACCTTGTGGTGAGGGAGCTTGCTCCCGCTGGGCTGCGCAGCAGCCCCAAAACAGATCATCGAGTTCTATCTGAAAAAACACAGTCGCCTATTTTGGGGGCGCTTCGCACCCCAGCGGGAGCAAGCTCCCTCGCCACGCAAGCCTGTTAGAAACTGTAGGTTCCGGTCACTACCAGACTGCGCGGGTCGCCGAACTGAATCTGCGCCGCACTCGTCGCTGACGCGTAGTATGTCTTGTCGCTGATATTGTTCAGCGCCGCCCGCACATCCCATTCCTTCTGCCGGAACCCGGCCAGTGCGTCCCAACGCCCATAACCCGGCAACGCCACCGTGTTGGCGTTATCCGCATAACGCTCACCCACCAGCGTCAGCCCGGTTTCCGCGTACCAGCCCATCTCCGGTTTCCAGGTGACGAACAGGCTCGCGTTGCGCTTGGCCACGTCGCTGATGCGCTTGCCTTCAAAGCCATTGTTGTCTTTCACCACCGTGGCGTCCTGCAGGCCGACGCCACCGCGCACGTACCAGTTGCCGATGATCTTGCCGGTAGCGGTCAACTCCACGCCACGGGAACGCTGCTCGCCGCTGAGCAGGGTGATGGTCGGGTCCAGCGGGTCGCGGGTGCGGCGGTTGTAGAGCTCCAGTTCATACACCGCCAGGGTGGTGCTCAGGCGGTCGTCGAGCCAATCGCTCTTGACCCCGATTTCCTTCTGTTTGGTCAGCTCCGGGCTCAGGTCGTTGGCGTTGCCCGTGGCATTGGGCGTGATGCCGATCAGGCCGCCGCCGGTCGGCGAGAACGTCTTGCTCCACGAGGCATAGAACGAATGGTGTTCCAGCGGCGTCCAGACCAGGCCCACGCGCGGGCTGGTGCTGTGGCTCACGACCTGTTCCGAGGCGTTGGTCAGCTTGTTGGTGGACTCCACATCAAAGCGGTCATAGCGCAAACCGGCGAGCAGTTGCCATTGATCGTTCAGGCGCAGTTGGTCCTGCACATACACGCCCTGGCTTTGCGCTTCGGTGTGACTGCTGCTGAATGCCGGCAGGCGACCGTAGTGGCGCAGGTCCGGGTTGGGGTTGTACACATCCACGCTCGGCACAGCGGCGAGCGGCGCTCGATAGAGTTTCGGGTCACGGCGCTGGTTGCCCAATTCCACTCCGGTGAGCAAGCGATGCTCCAGGCCGAAGGTGGTGAAGCCGCCTTCCAGTTCGACGTTGTTGAGGATGTTGCGGGTGGTCAAGTCCTGCTGCCAGCGCTGGCGCCCGACCTTGCCGGTTTTTGGGTCGTAGCTGACGGCGTAAGTGTTATCGAAGTCGCTGTCCAGGGTGAACACGCCCAACGTATGGCGCAGTTGCCAACTGTCGTTCAGCTCATAGGCAAGCCGCGAACGCAGGGATTGTGACGTGTCGTCGATGTAATCGCGCTTGTCACCATAAGTGGTGCCGCGGCTGACATCTGCCGGCCGCCCATTGACCCCGGGAATGCCCCGGTCCGGCGTGCGGTTGTAGCGGCTGTATTCGTACTGCACCAGCCAGTTCAGGTCGGGGCTCAGTTGCCAGCTCATGGACGGCGCAAACAGTTGGCGATTGCCGCTGACGCCGTCGCGGAAACTGTTGTTGTCCTGGTTGCCCATGTTCAGGCGCAGGCTGATGGTGTCGGTGGGGTCGGTGCTGAGGTCGGCGTACAGGCTGCGCAAATCATTGCTGCCGCCCTGGGCCTCGATGCTGGAGGCGCGACCGGCCTGGGGCAGCTTGCTCACACGGTTGACGATGCCGCCCTGGCCGCCGCGGCCGTACAACACGGCTGCCGGGCCTTTGAGCACCTCGATGCGTTCGATGTTGTGCAGGTCGCGCACGTATTGGCTGTCGTCGCGAACGCCGTCCAGGTAGAAATCGTTGCTGGCGTCGAAGCCGCGGATGCGCAGGCTGTCGAACCGTGTGTCGGCGCCGCTGCTGACGTTGGGTATACCGCTCAAGGCCTGGCCCAGGTCATTGGTGCCGTAGGAACGCAGGTTGTCGGTTTTTACCGAGTCGATGGCCTGGGGCACATAACGCACGGGTGTGGCGGTGCGGGTGGCGGTGCTGGTTTCCTTGACGCGCGGGTCGTCCTCGTCAGCTTCGGCGCTCACGGAGGTTTCCGGCAGGACAGTGGCAGCGCAGGTAAATCCGGCAGACAGCAGAACAGAGAGCCCAAGGGTCATGGGCGTCAGGCGAAGGGCAGGCATCGGGGTGTGTATCCAAAAAGGTTGGCAGGATAAAAGTGCGTTAATGGTAATGCTTACTATTTGCGCGGGTTATCTATTCCTAGGCGGACCTTTCTGAAAAATGTTACGGCGTATGTTTTTCAAGGGTATTCGACCGATTCTCGAAACAGTCTGAAAGCCGATCCGGGGTTTTTCCCAATTGTGCGTAAGACTAATCTGCCGGTCATCAACATCCATCGGAGCCCGTCATGTCGGCAGCCACACTTCACTACATTTACGACCCGCTGTGCGGCTGGTGTTACGGCGCCGAGCCGCTGCTGAGCGCCGCCCGGAGCGTGTTACCGATCCAGTTGCATGGCGGCGGCATGATGACCGGCGCAAATCGCCAATCCGTATCGCCGCAGTTGCGTGACTACGTAATGCCCCACGACCGGCGCATCGCCGAGTACACCGGGCAACCGTTTGGCGAAGCGTATTTCGAAGGTTTGTTGCGGGACCACGGTGCGGTGTTCGACTCAGCCCCGCCGACCAGCGCCGTGCTGGCCGCAGAAAAAATCGCCGGTCGAGGCCTGGAACTGCTGGCGCGTCTGCAAACGGCGCACTACGTCGAAGGTCGCCGAATTGCCGATAAGGACGTGCTGCTGACCCTGGCCGAATCCATCGGTTTGGATCCCCAAGCCTTCACCGCCGCTTTCAGTGAAATCCTTGGCGCAGCAACTCAAGCGCACATCAATGACAGCCGCCAATGGCTGGCAAAAGTCGGCGGCCAGGGCTTCCCCACACTGGCCCTGGAGCAGAATGGGCAACTGCAATTGCTCGATATCAGCCCCTGGTTGGGCAAGCCAGAAGCCTTCGTTGAGTGGCTGAGACAAAGAGTCGCAATTTCGATTCAACCCACCCAATCGAGTGCACCAATGTGTGGCCTGCAGGGGGGTGCAGATCCAGGAAGCGCTTGATAGAGCCTTGCGCAATGATGGCTATTTAATGTTTCTTAGACTTTTTTAGCCTAAATACAGAAGATTCACGAAATTGACACACAGTAAAGGGCGCGGATAGGATTCGCCCCAACGCCTGTGGCTAACCGCCATGACTTCCCCAATAAAAAAAGGCCCGCGGCATTTCACGTCGTCCGCGGGCCTTTTTTTATCTGGGAAAGTCGACACCAGAAAAGCAACACGGAGCCTGGTGTCACAGCGCGTACTCAACCAGTAATAAGGAATATAAGAAAATGTTGAAGCAACGGATGGGGCTGATCGCTCTGGGGATTTTGAGCGCTACGCAAGCAATGGCTGACGACCAATCCCAATCGAAGGGTTTTGTTGAAGACAGCCACCTGAACATCGCGGCACGCAACGCTTACATCAGCCGCGACTACAAAAACGGCAAGCAAGACAAAGCCGAATGGGGCCAGGGCTTCATCGGCAAGTTCGAATCCGGTTTCACCCAAGGCACCGTTGGTGTGGGTGTGGACGTGATCGGCCAATACGCCATTCGCCTGGATGGTGGTAAAGGTCGCAGCGGCGCTGGCGGTATCGACTTCTTCAAGCAAGGCGACAGCGGCGAAGCGGCCAACGACCTGGCCAAGGGCGGCGCTGCCGTCAAGGCACGCATCTCCAACACCGTGATCAAGTACGGTGATCAGATGCCAGCCGTGCCGGTCCTGGAATACGACAACTCCCGCCTGTTGTCCGAAACCTATACCGGTACCTCGATCGTCTCCAAGGAAATCGCCGGCCTGCAACTGGACGCTGGTCACTTCACCAAGGAAGCTCGCAAGAGCGCCGAGGGTTCCGACAGTGGCGCGCTGAAAAGCATCGACTACATCGGCGGTAGCTACAAATTCACCGAAAGCCTGTCGGCAGCGCTCTACGCTTCCAACATGCAGGACGTGCTGAAGAAGCAATACGTCAACGTCAACTACGTGCTGGCCCTGCCAGAGAAGCAATCGTTGACCTTCGACTTCAACGGCTACAAGACCAAGCTCGACCGTAGCTTCGCCCTGGAAAACCAAGGTGACGCCGACGCTCGCGACAACAAAATCTGGAGCCTGGGCGCCACGTGGGCCGTTGGCCCGCACAGCTTCACCGTGGCTCACCAGCGCAGCACCGGTGACACCGGTTACCTGTACGGCGGCTACCGCAACGCAGGCGGCATCGGCGACGGTGGCAACACCATCCTGCTGGCCAACTCCTACTGGTCTGACTTCAACGGCAAGGACGAGCGCTCCTGGCAAGCAGGCTACGGCCTGGACTTCAGCGCCTTCGGCGTGCCTGGCCTGACCTACAACATCGCCTACGTGCGCGGCACCAACATTGACGACGGTTCCAACCGCGGCAGTGGCACCGAGCGTGAAATCTTCAACCAGTTCAAATACGTAGTACAGAGCGGCCCGGCGAAAGACCTGAGCCTGCGTGCCCGTGCGTCGTGGTTGCGCGTTTCCAACAACGCCAGCAACTACAACGTGGGTGGTAACGAGATCCGCCTGTTCGCCGACTACCCAATCAACGTTTTCTAATTGATTCGGCGTCGCGCCTGATTCAAGGCGATAAAAAACCCCGACTGGTTCGGGGTTTTTTTATACCTGCGATCAGCGCTTGCTGGCGGCTGCGATGATCACATCTGCGACCTTTTGCGGCTGCGACAGCATCGGCACATGGCTGGTTTGCACCACGGTGGTGGTGGCATTGATTTTCTTCGCGTAGGCCTGCTCCAGGCCCGGGTCGATCATGCGGTCCTTGGCGGCGACGATGTAATAGTTGGGTTTGGTTTTCCAGGCGGCGACCGTGATTTTATCGTCGAACGCCTTGCCCAGAATCGGCCCCTGGGTCACGGCAATCAGGTTGGCCTGGTCGGCAGGCAAGTCCTGGGCGAAGTTTTTCGCCACGGACGCGGCGGGCAAATACAGGTAGCCGGAAGCGTCGGCACTGATGGTCTCGATACCCGGCGGGGTTGGGTAGCCTTTCTCGGACTCGGCAGAGCTCTGGCCCTCGGACGGCGCGAACGCGGCCACATAAACCAGTGCCTTGACCTTGTCGCTGGTGCCGCCCTGTGTGATCACACTGCCGGCCCACGAATGGCCCACCAGAACCACTCGCCCACTCTGGGCATCAATCACCCGCTGGGCGGCGGCCACATCATCGGCCAGGGACGTCAGCGGGTTTTGCACCGCCACCACCTTCAAGCCTTTGGCCTGCAACAGCGGAATCACCTTGTTCCAGCTGGAGCCATCGGCAAAGGCGCCGTGCACCAGCACCACGGTGGTGTCTGATGGCGCCGGGGTGGCGGCATAGGCCTGGCCGGTGAGCATCGCGGCGGCCATCAGTGTAGGCAGCAACAGGGTTTTGACTGTGGATTTAAGCATGTGGGGCACGTCCGTAAGTGAGGGGTTATCGGCCAGCACTCAAGGCGTTTGCAGCCTGCCTTAAGCATGTAGGCAAGACGCGCGGGGAGGGCGGTTATTCCAGGGAGCAGTAAAAAAAACGCAGCGCCGGACGTCTCGATTGATTACATAGCATCACTAATGAAGTACTCCGCCCCACCTTTATCCACCTCAGGCAACCTCTTAAATTGGCCTCACTGCCTGCCCACCATGTCGATGGGCAAGTCACTGGAGCCTTGTCATGCCATTTGTCAGCGTACGTATCACCCGCGACGGCGTTACCTCGGAGCAGAAAGCCCAGGTCATTGCCGAAATCACCGAAACCCTCGAACGCGTCCTCAACAAACGCCCCGACCTGACCCACATCGTCATCGAAGAAGTCGACACCGATAACTGGGGCTACGCCGGCATCACCACCACCCAGTACCGCAAACAGCTCGCGGAAAACCCTTCATGAGCACGCCCGTCACCATCGACTTCATCTCCGACGTGGTGTGCCCATGGTGCGCCCTCGGCGCCACCGCCCTGGAGCAAGCCATCGACAACCTGGCGGGCGAAGTGAAGGTTGAACTGACCTTCAAACCCTTCGAACTCAACCCCGACATGCCGGCCGAAGGCGAAAACGCCGTCGCCCACATGATGCGCAAATACGGGCGCAGCGCTGAAGAAGTTGCCAGCGGCAAAAGGATGTTGATGGAGCGCGGCGCGGCCATCGGCTTCACCTTCGACCTGGAAAAACGCAGCCACTTCTACAACACCTTCGACGCCCATCGGTTGCTGTTTTGGGCGTTGCAGCAAGGGCGCCAGCTCGAGCTGAAAAAGGCGCTGTTGCGCGGGTATTTCAGCGATGGCCAGAACGTCAGCGACCACGAAACCCTGGCGCGTCTGGCCGCCGAGGCCGGGCTGGACATTGAAGGCGCACGACGGGTGGTGGGCTCTACCGCCTACGCCAATGAAGTGCGCGAGCTGGAAGCGTTCTACCGCGAGCACGGCATCAACTCCGTACCGGCCATGGTCCTCAATGGCCGCCAGCTGGTCTCCGGGTCGCAATCCGTCAGTTACTACGAACAGATGCTGCGGGAAATGTCCGCCGCGGCTGCTTGAACCATCCCATTTTCCCTATAGAGGTTTCATCATGAGCAATTCGAAAAAAGTCGTTGTGATCACCGGCGCATCCCAAGGCCTGGGCGCTGCTGCAGTGAAGGCTTACCGTGAGCTGGATTACCGCGTGGTTGCCACCTCCCGGTCGATCAAACCGTCGACGGATCCGGACATCCTCACCGTGGCCGGCGACATCGCCGACCCGGCCACCGCCGAGCGCGTCATCCGCGAAGGCGTAGCGCGTTTTGGCCGCATCGACAGCCTGATCAACAACGCCGGGATCTTCGTTGCCAAACCGTTCACCAGCTACACCCACGAAGACTACGTAAACGTGTTGGCGGTGAACCTGAACGGGTTCTTCTACATCACCCAACTGGCGATTACCGAGATGCTGAAACAGGGCGCCGGGCACATCGTCAACATCACCACCAGCCTGGTGGACCACGCGATTGATGGCGTGCCTTCGGTGCTGGCCTCGCTGACCAAAGGCGGGCTGAACTCGGCGACCAAATCGCTGGCGATTGAATACGCCAAGCGCGGGATTCGCGTGAACGCGGTGAGCCCAGGGATTATCAAGACGCCGATGCATGGGGAAGAGACGCATGCGGCGTTGGGCAGCCTGCATCCGGTGGGGCACATGGGTGAAGCGCGGGATATTGCGCAGGCGATTGTGTACCTGGAATCGGCTGGGTTTGTGACCGGGGAAATTCTGCATGTGGACGGTGGGCAGAGTGCTGGGCACTAAGCGATACGGCTGAATAAAAAACGCCCCGGACCGTGATGGTTCGGGGCGTTTTTTGTGTGGCGGCTTCAAGCCAGGCAATCTAGAACAAGCAACAAAGATCCAATGTGGGAGCCGGGCTTGCCCGCGATGGCGATGGCCCAGCCAACACTTCCACAACCTGACACACCTACAGATTATTGCCCGGCGACTCCAACACCTTCACCACATCATCAATCACTGCCTTGCTCATCTCCTGCAGATAGTGCGAAGCCCAGGCGTAGCGATCCGTATCCCGAATCATCGCCGCATCCTCCGCCAACAGCTTGGCCACATGCAGCAAATCGGAAACGTGAGACAGCGCTTCGCTCAGAGAAACCCCGCTGTTAACGCGGAACAGAGGCTGGTCGGAATGAAATGAAAAAGGGGTAACGCCGAGGGTAGTGAAGCCAGACGGATTTGGAGCGCTCATCGGTAAAACTCCCATATCAAGTGAGAGCTACCACGTTCGTTCTCAGGCGAATGGGTGGCAGCTGTGCGCAGGCTGAGAACCGGAGATACAGGAACCCGGCAGACCCGAAGGTCTCCCACGCACAGCCGCCATTGCACGAAACTACGGGCATAAAAAAACGCCTGCAAATCGTGATTGGTGGCGCTGTTGCGCCTGCATCATGTCGGGTTCTCAGGCCCGGTCGCTGAATTTGCAGCGACGGGGCGAGGGTAGCGTGGTGGTGGGGTGGGTGCAACTGGGGAAATAGTTGTTTCGTTTTGCTGCTGCCGGGCTTGGTTCTGGCGGCCTGAATATGAGTCTGTCGCGTCTTCTCAAAACGCTGAGCTTGAAGGGCAGGTTTGCCATTCCTGCAGCCAGTTCAGGACGCAAAATCATGCGGCTCGTGCAGTTATGCCGTTTTATGGGTAAGCCATAATTATTGGCTATCCATAATTCTGCATAAAACGCTGAAGGCGGGACTTCGCTACGGGAATTGGTCTATCTGGAGGCTCACCGGCTTGTTCAGTTGGAGCGCCAGGCGTAGACAGAATATGAACACCCCCAGAAACAACAAAGCCCCCGCATTTCTGCGAGGGCTTCGTTTTGTATGGTGCCGGCACCAGACGAACGGTATGTTTCGGCGAGACGAGGTTTTTCGGGCGTCTGGAGTTCGTTGGAAAATTCGACGTACCCCAACTAGTAACTATAAATAAATCAGCTAGTTATGGCTTTCAGTGGAATCGAACCGGGGCCAGCAATTCTCGACCTTGGGTAGTCGTCAAAATATTGATACGGATGCTAAATCCTAGGTCCGAATATCTTTGACTAACACCAAGGGGAACGGCACGCCAAAAATGCTCGCCCATCGAATCGACCGATCAAGGAAGCGGCTCAGATCTGGGCGATGAACGAGCTGAAGCCGATTCAGGACCGCTTGCAGCAGATCAATGACTGGCTGGGCGAAGAAATTATTCGGTTCGAATCCTTTGAGTTAGGGCAGGGGTAGTAAGTATGCCCCTAACTAACAGGGCAGTGGCGTTATTTAATTTAGATTTATAGCATTCCAATTAGCTTGGAAATACCTTTCCAGAGAATAGTAAATAAAGTCGGGATGAGTAGCAGATAGATTATAAAAACAGGTATGCGACCAATTAGCGGGTGTGATGCAAGTAGCAGCATGAAGCTTGATTTCGGCTTGTGTTCATCCCACGCTGATGGAACTATTTGTTCATCTTGAATCAGGGGGCGCCAATACTTTTCAGCATGGTTGTTTTTAAGTTCGAAAAAATCGCTGTGTTCATAATCAAAGTAACGATCTGTTACACTGACGTTTTGAAATCCTCTACGACCAGAACTGCCATAGCCAAGCGTTGTAATTGTAGCAACTATCGGCCATATATCTCTTGTCCCCACGTCATTTACTATTGCATCTTTGCGCATACCCTTAGCATAAAGCGCCCAAGGAAAGTCTCTGCGAATAATAGAACCGCACAATATTATTTTTTCGAAAGAAATGTCAGGGTGTTCTGCGAGTATTTTGCTAGTTATATATGTGCCAAAGCTATGAGCTATCACAAAAATTTTTGCCATTGGCTCTTCGCTTTTTATTGTTCTAATATCTCTGACGACTTTGTTAATTGGGCCGGACCGAAATGGACACGCAAGCTGTATTCCCGTTACTACGTCGTAACCCAAATCGTGGACTTGCAGGTTCGGCACCGTTTTCATTTGTGCCTGAATCTGTTTTTGCCACGACCCATCAGTATGTATACCGTGGATTAAAACAAGAATTTTAGAGTTTGGGCTATCTTGCAAGCCATTTCTCTTGTTGTCTACTAGACCATCAAATAAAGTTAGATGCTCTGGTGGTACTGTAGTTCTTAAATATTTAAAAACTTCCCTTCTTTGATTGGGTACTGTGGCGTGCCAAAATTTCTCTACAAGCTCAATAACTTTAGTGCAGTCCATCTTTTACCACGCTATACATGGTTTCAAGGTCGTTATCACTAACTTCCATTGTTACATCTCGGAGCGGGTCATAAACTGAAAGTGGGCA
This sequence comes from Pseudomonas sp. C6002, assembly GCF_013385805.1. Taxonomy (NCBI): domain Bacteria; kingdom Pseudomonadati; phylum Pseudomonadota; class Gammaproteobacteria; order Pseudomonadales; family Pseudomonadaceae; genus Pseudomonas; species Pseudomonas sp. C6002. Next base: position 190,211 of record NZ_JACAPH010000027.1, read on the forward strand.
GTCGTACCAACTGTCGACTTCCATAATGGCTGGGCCGAGCGGGGATCTAATTACATACTTTCGCTCTAAAATGCCAGCCTGTATCAATATAGTTGTGACTTTCGCAAATCGCGCGGAGCTTCCTGCTTGAGAGACGTCAAACAGCCGTCCTGGATTCATCTCGACGTCGAGAACTCGAATCCCATCACGCAATTCAATGCTGCCAAAGTGCTCGGCAACCCTTCTAATTGCGTCTGCCTCCTGTGGGAAGGCATTAATTAAGGGAGAGAATCTGTCCGCAAACATATGAATATTCTCCAGGAGTACAAGCCGCAGTCACCGCAAACTCATTAATTTCACCATTCAAAAGAACATGAATTTGCCGTTCTTCCTCGCCATTGATTATAAACCAAATATTGCTACCCGTCACAAAGCCTTTTTGTGCTAGAAATTCCTTCATCGCCGCTGATGAACCGTCATCTTCAGAAAGGTTCTGAGACAGGTTTGACGCTGCAAGGTTCATTGCGATGCCATAATCATTTCTAGCAGTTGTGCTGCTGTAACGAATAATGCCTTCAAATTCTTCCTTTTTCAAAAACAAGGTGTCTTTAGCCTTGCTGAGCGACAGGATTTCAAAAGAATCCATTGGGAAGAATTTGCTTGCCATTCTAATGACATCTGAAACTTGCTCGTGATACTTGGTTGAGTTATCTCGTGACGCAATGCGTATTTCAAGAAGCCCATCTAGAGTCAATGTTGCAATGTTAACCGCGCGCTTTTTAGTTACTTTGTAAGTTTTCGTACGAGAGCTGGTTACTGGGTCGTAATCATCATTAACAAGTTTGCTGGTTTCGCGGCATTCACTGATCTTTACGGTAAGAGAGACGGGGCCCGTACCGTTCGGGGCCTCTGGAAGTCGAATGTCGACAATCTTGGCCTCTTCAGGCATTTCGATATGCAGTGGGTGGGACAGCAACTCTGCAACTCCAAGGTCTTTAGCTATGGAGTGAATGCGCGTTTTGTTAAGTATTGCGCGTGCATCTGCTGTGCTGCACTTATACAGAAAAATATGCTGTCTACCGTGCTCTTCTACATCTTGTAGCAACGTTGCAAGATCTACTAGGTTAAGCTTTTTAGATTGAAGCGCAGGCAATATCCGATTGGAATATAGCTCGTCCCAGTTGGGTGCAGTAATTGCTATATCTTTTTCTCGCAAAAATTCACGAACAACTGTTTGGCTAGTTGCTTCTTTTAGCAGATTGAAAATTACCTGCGCTTGTTTCTCTTCCGCCTCACTCAGCACTTCTTCACTCCAATAGGGGACGTTTAATACTTTGCTCTCAACTATGTTGTAAGCATTATTAAGAAGGCTTGGGGCGTGCAGGGACTAAGATAAATAAAGCATCCTGCTGAACGATCCATGACCTTCCATAGACGCCCAGTTTCGCCTTTCACACGATTTTCTACAATGGCACATAGTGGCTTTTTGCTTTGAAAATCCCTTTTTGTCCGGACATTCGTCGGATGGGGAAGTGACGTGCTTCAAGATATGTGTAGCACCATAGTGGTGCGTGCAAAGGAAGTTCTACACCTGGCGCGCGCCGTCGTCCCCCCGCCACGCCGCGGGCTAAATGTGTCGTTTTTTCTGCCCCCCCCCTGCACTCAGTTCAAGCCGGCCGAAAAACGGGGTCAGGCCCCTATTCCCATGATGAACGCGTAAAGGGGACGGATTTATTTATCGCTCTGCGCTGTTCCGTCTCAACCCAAAATTTCGCATGCAAAGATCGATGCGAGCGTCGTTACAGAAGGTGGGGGTTTTGCAGAGGGCGTGGGAGCACGTAGATGATCAGCGGAAAGTAGAGAGGCTGCCAGATCAGGATCTGTGGTAAGAGCAATCCAGAAACAACAAAGCCCCCGCATTTCTGCGAGGGCTTCGTTTTGTATGGTGCCGGCACCAGGAGTCGAACCCGGGACCTACTGATTACAAGTCAGTTGCTCTACCAACTGAGCTATACCGGCGTGTTAGGGCGACGATTATAGCGATTGGCAAGCATCTGTAAACCCCTGAATTCTGACTATTTTTGCAACCGACCGGGTTTTCTCTGCGCGGCCTCGTTTCAGCCACCCCAACCCCGCCAATCCCACGCGCTGGATCACTGGAAAGGCCTGCGTGCAGAAAGCGGCAAGTGCCAGTTCCTGTCCTGGAACAACAACCTCAAGCCCGACGGCCGCTTCACCATCACGTTTGTCCGCGATGCGCAGCAAACCCAGCCGATTCAAACCGAACGGCACCTGGTGTGGCGGCGGACCCGACTGGCGATTGCCAGGAGGATTATGAGTTCACCGAGCACCGTATTCGCGGTTAATCCCATTTAGCTTCAGATGAAATTTTGTGGCGAGGGAGCTTGCTCCCGCTGGGCTGCGCAGCAGGCCCAAAACAGTGGGAGCGCTGCGCACTCCAGCGGGAGCAAGCTCCCTCGCCACAGGTTTTGTCGTTCAGCTTTTAGCTGCCTTCGTTACACGAATCGGCAAATTTCTTGTACTCAAACACCCGCTTCTGCCCATGGGAGTCCAGGTAGGTCATCCGCGCATTCACCACGCCACACGCCGCGCCTCCATCGTCCACGGTCGACAGTACCTGCTGTACATCCAGCTTGGGGCTGGCCTGGGCCGAAAAGGCGGCAACGTTGAGCAAGGCAAACAGGCTGCTGGCGATGAGGGTGTTGCGGTTCATGGTGGTGTCCTCTGAGGTTCAATAGGGTGTGTGTTGCGTTGGAGCCTATTGAGCGCCCGGGAGGTATCCGGCCTGTGTCATGCACCCCGGCGTTTTGCCTCGGCATGTGTTGAGAAGGGGATTGCATACAACTTGATACAGAAACATATCCATTAGAGGTATTAGTGCCTCAGGGTCTTTCTCTTAGATGTTTTCGACATAACGGTCATCGTTTTTCCCTTGAATAAGGTGAGTGTTACCGTATTCTGTTTCGAAATATTAAACGTCATATAAATAGCGGAATCGTTTAACCCGGTTTACGGAACGTTGGCGGTTAATTACTAAGTTGTAATTTGATTCGTCAGCTAAGCAATTTTTCCTGACCAGGCGGCCAGAAAAATTGTTAGAAGCCGCCGCAAGCTTCTGATCTGAAAGAAAATGATAAAAATTCGCCAAATAAGTCAAAAATACGGCACTAAGCCGCTCGTCTGAAATAATTAATCCAAAAGCATCAAAATACTGACACCATCAATCTGATATCACAGAATGCCGCCAGCCAACACATAACTAGAAAAACCAAGGTCAGCCCAACGGGCTGACCTTTTTAACGCCTTTAAAGCGTAATAACCGGGGAGGGCCGTGGGTGAGTCGCGCAGACGATATTTCAAAACTATTCAATAAGCTGGGCGCCAATCCAAATGGCTACCGGGAGATGTACGCCGTCCATGATTATCTTGAGGATGACGTGGTGGTCGAGCGTTTCGACGCCGTGCCCATCCCGGCCCAAACCGCTTGCACCGTCGCGCTGGATGAGCCGCCGTCGGCGCCATTGCTGCGCTTGCTCGAAGAGCTGACCCAGGGCGAAGCCGATCACCTGCAACCTCCCGAAGTGGTCGAAGGGCCGACCGGTGAGGTGTACTCGGATCAATCGTCACCCAAGGTGATCGTGGTGGTCTCGCTCAAGGGCGGTGTCGGTCGCAGCACGCTGACCGCGGCCATTGCCAGCGGCTTGCAGCGTCAAGGCCACCCGGCCGTGGCGCTGGACCTGGACCCGCAAAATGCCCTGCGTCATCACTTGTGCCTGGGCCTGAATTTGCCCGGCATCGGCGCGACGAGCTTGAGCAATGAGTCTTGGGAAGGCCTGGCTGAGCGCGGCTTTGCCGGTTGCCGCCTGGTGGCCTTCGGTGAGACCAACAACGACCAGCAAAAAAACCTCAATCGCTGGCTCGGCGAAGACGCCCAATGGCTGCCCCGGCACCTGGCCGGTTTGCAGTTGAATGGCCAGGACACGTTGGTGATCGACGTGCCCGCCGGCAACACGGTGTACCTGCACCAGGCCATGGCCCTGGCAGACGTGGTGTTGGTGGCGGTGCAGGCGGATGTTTCCTCATTCAGCACCCTGGCCCAGATGGACAGTGTGCTGGCGCCGTACCTTGAGCGCGAAAAACCGCCACTGCGTTACTACGTGATCAACCAACTCGACGGCGCCCACCGCTTCAGCCTGGACATGGCCGAAGTGTTCAAGGCCCGCCTCGGCGATGCACTGCTCGGCACGGTCCACCGTGACCCGGTGTTCAGTGAAGCCCAGGCCTGCGGCCGCGATCCCCTCGACCCTACCGTCAACAGTCTCGGCTGCCAGGACATTCATGCCCTGTGCCGCACGCTGCTCGAACGAATCGATTCGGACCTTCCATGACCGACACTACGTCCTCTACGCCCCACACTCCGGGGCGCGCCGAGCAGCGGCTGGACGCCGCGATTTCGCGCTTCAATCGCTGGCCCGATACGCTGCGCAAAGTGCTGGTGGTGATCAGTTGTGTGGTCGGCACCTTGCTGTTGGTGAGCATTGTCAGCGCCCCGCTGGACCTCTACAGCCAATGCCTGTTTGCCGCCGTGTGCTTCCTCGCGGTGCTGGTGCTGCGCAAGATTCCCGGGCGCATGGCGATCCTCGCGCTGGTGGTGTTGTCGCTGGTGGCGTCGCTGCGCTACATGTACTGGCGGCTGACTTCCACCCTGGGTTTTGAAACCTGGCTCGACATGCTGTTCGGCTACGGCCTGGTGCTCGCCGAGTTGTACGCGCTGGTGGTGCTGATCTTCGGCTACGTGCAAACCGCCTGGCCGCTGCGCCGCGAGCCGGTGTGGCTCAAGACCGAACCGTCGGAGTGGCCCACCGTCGACGTGTTCATCCCGACCTACAACGAGGCGTTGAGCATCGTCAAACTGACCATCTTCGCCGCCCAGGCGATGGACTGGCCCAAGGACAAGTTGCGCGTCCACGTGCTCGACGATGGCCGTCGCGACGACTTCCGCGATTTCTGCCGCAAGATCGGCGTGAACTACATCCGCCGCGACAACAATTTCCACGCCAAGGCCGGCAACCTCAATGAAGCGTTGAAGGTCACCGACGGCGAGTACATCGCGCTGTTCGACGCCGACCACGTGCCGACCCGTTCCTTCCTGCAAGTCAGCCTCGGCTGGTTCCTCAAGGACCCCAAGCTGGCGATGCTGCAAACGCCGCACTTCTTCTTTTCACCCGACCCGTTTGAAAAGAACCTCGACACCTTCCGCGCCGTGCCCAACGAGGGCGAGTTGTTCTACGGCCTGGTGCAGGACGGCAACGACCTGTGGAACGCGACGTTCTTCTGCGGCTCGTGTGCGGTGATCCGCCGCAAGCCCTTGCTGGAAATCGGCGGCGTGGCCGTCGAGACCGTCACCGAAGACGCCCACACCGCGCTCAAGCTCAACCGCCTGGGCTACAACACCGCTTACCTGGCGATCCCGCAAGCCGCGGGCCTGGCCACCGAAAGCCTGTCACGCCACATCAACCAGCGCATCCGTTGGGCGCGGGGCATGGCGCAGATTTTCCGCACCGACAATCCGCTGCTGGGCAAAGGCCTGAAGTGGGGCCAGCGCATCTGCTACGCCAACGCCATGCTGCACTTCTTCTATGGCTTGCCGCGGTTGGTGTTCCTCACCGCGCCACTGGCCTACCTGATTTTCGGCGCGCAGATTTTCCACGCCTCGGCGCTGATGATTGTCGCCTATGTGTTGCCCCACCTCGTGCATTCGAGCCTGACCAACTCGCGGATCCAGGGGCGCTTCCGCCACTCGTTCTGGAACGAGGTCTACGAGACCGTACTGGCCTGGTACATCCTGCCGCCGGTATTGGTTGCATTGGTCAACCCCAAGGCGGGCGGCTTCAACGTCACCGACAAGGGCGGGATCATCGACAAGCAGTTCTTCGACTGGAAACTCGCCCGGCCGTACCTGGTACTGCTGGCGGTGAACCTGGTCGGGCTGTGCTTCGGTCTTTATCAGTTGATCTGGGGCGACGAGTCCACCGCGGTCACCGTGGCGATCAACCTGACCTGGACCCTCTACAACCTGATCATCACCAGCGCGGCAGTGGCGGTGGCTTCCGAAGCGCGGCAAGTGCGCTCCGAGCCGCGGGTCAGCGCGAAATTGCCGGTCAGTGTGATCTGCGCCGACGGTCGTGTGCTCAAAGGCACGACCCAGGATTTCTCGCAGAACGGCTTCGGCCTGATCCTCGCCGACGGGCACCAGATTGCCCGGGGCGAACAGTTGCAGTTGGTGCTGTCGCGCAACGGACAAGACAGCCTGTTCCAGGCGCGGGTGGTGTTCAGCAAGGGCGCGCAGATTGGCGCGCAATTCGATGCACTGTCCCTGCGCCAACAAAGCGAACTGGTACGCCTGACGTTTTCCCGCGCCGACACCTGGGCCGCGAGTTGGGGTGCCGGCCAGCCCGATACACCGTTGTCAGCCCTGCGTGAAGTCGGTGCCATCGGCATCGGCGGCCTGTTTACCCTGGGTCGCGCCACGCTGCATGAATTGCGTCTGGCCCTGCGCCGCACTCCCTCACAACCGCTCGATACGCTGATGGACAAGCCATGACTTCCACACTATTTGCCCGCCCGCAGTCGCGCGGCGTGCTCGCGCTGATGATCGCTTCGCTGCTGGGCCTGGGCTCGCAGGCACAGGCCGCTGCACCCGCTGTTGCGGTGCAGAGCACTGACGACGGCTACAGCCTGACCCTCAAGCAACTGGGCCGTCGCGACACCATGAACCTGCAAGGCGTGGAAGCGTCCGACAGCGTCAACTTCGACATCCGTGCCGATGAAGTGGTGAAGGGCGCGCAACTGTTGCTCAAGTACAGCTACTCGCCGGCGCTGCTGGCGGACCTGTCGCAGATCAACGTGCTGGTCAACGACGAAGTCGCCGCCAGCCTGCCGCTGCCCAAGGAAGGCGCGGGCATCCAGCAGGAAAAACTGGTGCAGATTCCGGCGCACCTGATCACCGAATTCAACCGCTTGAGCCTGCAGTTCATCGGCCACTACACCATGTCCTGTGAAGACCCGCTGCACAGCAGCCTGTGGGCCAAGATCAGCAACAGCAGTGAGCTGAAAGTGCAGGTGCAGCCGATCGTCTTGAAAGACGACCTGTCGGTGCTGCCGCTGCCGTTCTTCGACAAGCGCGATGCGCGCCAGGTCAGCCTGCCGTTCGTGTTTGCCAGCGCGCCGGACAACGCCGCGCTGGAAGCTGCCGGCGCGCTGTCGTCGTGGGTAGGCGGCTTGGCCAGCTACCGGGGTGCGACGTTCCCGACGACCCTTGGCGAGATTCCGGCCAAGGGCAACGCCATCGTGCTGGTGCAAAGTACCCAGGCCGTGGACGTACACGGTGTGGCGGTCCCTGAGCCTAAAGGGCCGACCCTGACCCTGATCACCAACCCCAACGACCCGAATGGCAAGCTGCTGATCGTCTCCGGCCGGGATGGCGCCGAACTCAAGCGTGCCGCCACCGCCGTGGTGCTGGGCAACCCGGTGTTGACCGGCAACAGCGTGGTCATCACCAGGCTCGACACCCTGGCCCCGCGCAGCCCTTACGACGCGCCGAACTGGCTGCCCAGCAACCGTCCGGTACGCCTTGGCGAGCTGGTAGAACTGAAAAAGCTCAACGTCTCCGGCTACAACCCGGGCCCGATCAGCGTCGACCTGCGCCTGCCGCCCGACCTGTTCAACTGGCGTGAAGAGGGCGTGCCGCTCAACGTCAAATACCGCTACACGCCGCAGCAGGTGTCCACCAACTCCTCCTTGCTGATCGGCCTGAATGACCAGTTCATGAAGTCTGTCGCGTTGCCGTCGGTGAGCAACCTGGGCGGCGGGCAGAGCCTGCTGGACCAGCTGAAGAAAGACGAAACCCTGCCCCGTGAAGTGACGACCCTGTTGCCGATCAGCTCGGCTTCGCCCAAGTCCAAGCTGCAACTGCGCTTCATGTACGACTACATCAAGGAAGGCGAATGCCGGGACATCATCGTCGACAACATGCGCGGTGCGATTGACCCGGACTCGAGCCTGGACCTGAGCAGCTACCAGCACTTTATCGCCATGCCGAACCTCGGCGTGTTCAACGATTCCGGCTTCCCGTTCACCCGCCTGGCTGACCTTTCGGAGTCGGCGGTGGTGATGCCGGACAACGTCGGCACCGATGAGTTGAGCGCCTACCTGACTGTGATGGGCCGCTTCGGCGAGTCCACCGGCTACCCGGCCACCGCCGTCAAAGTGGTGCAGGCCAAAGACGTGCAAAGCGTTGCCGACAAAGACCTGCTGGTGCTCGCCACCGGCGGCAACCAGCCGCTGCTGCAGCAATGGCAGCAATACCTGCCGGCCACCAGTGACGGCCTGCAGCACCACTTCCTGTTGTCTGACCTGCCACGTTATGTGCGCAGTTGGATCAGCCCGGACGCCGCGGCCAACCAGCATACGGCCAATGCCGGCATCACCTTCAGCGGCCTGAGCAACAGCACCTGGTTCGCCGGCTTCCAATCGCCGCTCAAGGCCGGGCGCAGCGTGGTGCTGATCGCCAGCAACCAGCCTCAGGGCCTGCTTGAAGCGACCTCGGCGCTGATTGGCGGTGACGACTACAAAGACTCGATCCAGGGCAGCCTGGCGGTGGTGCAGGGCACGCAGATCAGCTCGTTGGTCGCGGACCAGCAGTACTACGTCGGCGACCTGAACTACTTCAAATTCATGCAATGGCAGCTGTCCCAGAACCTGGGCTGGATGCTGGCGATTACCTTCCTGGGGCTGCTGGTGCTGACCTGCCTGATCTACCTGGCACTGCGTGCCCGTGCAAAACGGCGGTTGGCATGAGCCCTTTGCGTAGCGCGATCCTGGCGGTGATTGGCAGCACATTGCTTGCCGGTGCCGCCCAGGCACAGACCTGCGATTGGCCGCTGTGGCAGAACTATGCCAAGCGCTTTATCCAGGACGATGGCCGGGTGTTGAACTCGTCCATGAAGCCGACGGAAAGCAGCTCGGAAGGGCAGTCGTACGCGATGTTCTTTGCCCTGGTGGGCAACGACCGGGCGACCTTCGACAAGCTCTGGACCTGGACCAAGTCCAACATGGCGGGCGCCGACATCGGCCAGAACCTGCCGGCCTGGCTGTGGGGCAAGCGTGACGATGGCAAGTGGGGCGCGATCGACAGCAACTCCGCCAGCGACGCCGATTTGTGGATGGCCTATGCGTTGCTCGAAGCCGCGCGCGTGTGGAACGCACCGCAGTACCGCAGCGACGCGCAACTGGTGTTGGCCAACGTTGAACGCAACCTGATCGTGCGCGTACCGGGCCTGGGCAAGATGCTGTTGCCGGGGCCGGTAGGCTATGCACACGCGGGAGGCCTGTGGCGCTTCAACCCCAGCTATCAAGTACTGCCGCAACTGCGCCGCTTTGCAAAAGAGCGCCCGAACGCCGGCTGGAACGAAGTGGCCGAGAGCAACGCGAAGATGCTCGCCGACCTGCCGAGCAATCCCCATGGCCTGGCGGCCAACTGGGTCGGTTATCGCGCCACCAGCGCAAACACCGGGCTGTTTATCGTCGACCCGTTTTCCGATGACCTGGGCAGCTACGACGCGATCCGCACTTACCTCTGGGCCGGCATGACCGCCAAGAGCGACCCGCTGGCCGCGCCGATGCTCAAGGCCTTGGGCGGGATTTCCCGTGCCACCGCTGCGTCGGTCAACGGTTTGCCGCCGGAGAAAGTCCACGTGCTGACCGGTGAAGTCGAGAAAAACAACGGCTACACGCCGACGGGGTTCTCGGCCTCCACCATGGCCTTCTTCCAGGCCCGGGGCGAAACCGCCCTGGCGCAATTGCAAAAGCAGAAAGTCGACGACGCCCTCGCCAAGGCGCTCGCGCCTTCGGCCCCGGACAGCGCCCAGCCGATTTACTACGACTACATGCTCAGCCTGTTCGGCCAGGGCTTCGCTGATCAAAAGTACCGTTTCGAACAAGACGGCACGGTGAAATTATCCTGGGAGTCTGCATGCGCCGTCACACGCTAGCCATTGCGATTCTGGCGGCCCTGGCTTCCAGCGCCAGCTTTGCCGAAACCACTGACCCGCAAAGCCTGCTGATCGAGCAGGGCTATTACTGGCAGTCGAAAAAGAACCCGGAACGCGCCCTCGAGACCTGGCAGAAACTGCTGCGCCTGAGCCCCGAACAGCCGGATGCGCTGTACGGCATTGGCTTGATCCAGGTGCAACAACAGCGTCCGGCCGAAGCGCAAAAGTACCTGGCCCGCCTGCAGGCGCTGAGCCCGGTACCGCGCCAGGCCTTGCTGCTGGAGCAGGACATCACCGTCAACATCCCGGCCAACGCCAAGTTGCTGGAACAGGCCCGTGAACTCGGCGAGCCTGAAGAAGAGCGCGAACAAGCGGTGGCGCTGTATCGCCAGATCTTCCAGGGGCGCCAGCCCCAGGGCCTGCTTGCCCGCGAGTATTACAACACCCTGGGCTTCACGCCCAAGGGCACAAACGAGGCCATCGCCGGCTTGCAGCGTTTGTCCCGCGAGCGGCCGAACGACCCGATTGTGGCGCTGTTCCTGGCCAAGCATCTGGCGCGTAACCCGGCCACCCGCGCCGACGGCATCCGCGCCCTGGCCAAGCTGGCACCGAACAACGACGTGGGCGGCAACGCCGATGAAACCTGGCGCTTTGCGCTGATCTGGCTCGGCCCGCCGAAGAGCGACCAGGTGCCGTTGTTCCAGCAGTTTCTGGCGGCGCATCCGGACGACAGCGAAATCCGTGCGCTGATGAACAAGGGCATTGCCCAAGGCAAGACCGGCGCCGGTTGGCAGCGTGATCCGCAGATGACCAAGGCGTTCAAGGCGCTGGATGACGGCGACCTGAAAACCGCCGAGCCGCTATTGGCGGCGCGCCTCAATGAAAAATCCAATGACGTCGATGCCCTCGGCGGCATGGGCGTGCTGCGTCAACAGCAGCAGCGCTTCAGCGAGGCTGAAAGCTACCTGGTTCAGGCCACCCGTTTGCCGGGTGGCGCGGCATGGCAGTCGGCGCTCAATGATGTGCGCTACTGGAACCTGCTCAACCAGGCCCGTGACGCCCAGCGTGGCGGGCGCGGCAGCCAGGCCCGCGACCTGGTGGCCCAGGCCGAACGCTTGAACCCTGGCCAGCCCGGCGCTGCCGTGGCACTGGCGGGTTTCCAGGCTCAGGACAATCAGTTCGACACCGCCGAAGCCGGCTACCGCAAAGTGCTCGCCCGTCATCCTGGCGACCCGGACGCGCTGAGCGGCTTGATCAACGTGCTGTCCCAATCCGGGCAGCCGGAAGAAGCCTTGAAGCTGATCGACTCGGTGTCGCCCGCCGAGCGCGCGAAGTTCGCGCCAAGTGTGAAAATCACCGCGTTGCGCGCTACCCAGGTGGGCAAGCTGGCCGAGCAGCGGGGCGATTTGAAAGCCGCGCAAGCCGCCTACAAACAAGCCCTTGATGCCGACCCGGAAAACCCGTGGACACGCTTCGCCCTGGCGCGCATTTACCTGCGCGACGGCCAGATTCGCAACGCCCGTGCCTTGATCGACGGCTTGCTGGCCAAGCAGCCGAACCAGCCGGACGCGCTGTACACCAGCACGCTGCTGTCGGCGGAGCTGGGTGAGTGGAAAAAGGCTGAAGAGACCCTGGCGCGTATCCCTGCGGGGCAACGTACCGCTGACATGAACGAGCTGGGTATCGATATCGCGCTGCACAAGCAGACCGACATCGCGATCGAGACCGCCCGCCGTGGCCAACGCCCGGAAGCCCTCGCGCTGCTGGGCCGCAGTGAAGCCATGACCCGGCAGAAACCTGAGCGCCTGGCAGTGCTGGCGGCCGCTTATGTGGAAGTCGGCGCGACGCAGCAGGGCCTGGATATCATGCAGAAGGTTCTGGATAACAATCCGAACCCGACCGTCGACCAGAAACTGCTGTACGCCAATGTCCTGCTCAAGGCCAACCACTACACCGAGGCGGGCGACATCCTGCGTGAAGTGCAGGGCAAGCCGCTGAGTGAAACCGGTCGCCAGCGTTACGACGATTTGATCTACCTGTACCGGGTCAAACAGGCTGATGCCCTGCGTGAGAAAAACGACCTGGTCGCGGCCTACGACATGCTGTCGCCGGCCCTTGCCCAGCGTCCCAACGACGCTATGGCGGTAGGTGCCCTGGCGCGGATGTACGCGGCCAGCGGCAATAGCAAAAAGGCCATGGAGCTTTATGCGCCGCTGATTCAGCAGAACCCGAACAACGCTCGCCTGCAACTGGGCCTGGCGGATATCGCGCTGCAAGGCCGTGATCGTGGCCTGGCGGAAAGCGCCAGTGAAAAGGCGCTGTCCCTGGAACCGGGCAACCCCGAGATCCTCACCTCGGCTGCGCGCATCTATCAGGGGCTGGGCAAGAACAACGAAGCCGCTGCACTGCTGCGCAAGGCGTTGGCGATTGAGAACAGCCAGAAGAGCCAGACGCAATTGGCTCAGGCCGGCTCCCAGGGCGTGCCTTACAACCCCTTCGTCGGCTTGCCGGGCCAGCGTCGCCAGGTCACCGACCTGACCGTTGCCGGCGCCGTGCCGCCGCCGATTGATGCACCGACCAATGTCGTGCCGGACAATGCCCTGGCAGCCTCCGCGCGTCCGGCATCGAACAACTGGAACGAGCCGTTCGAGCCACCGTCGAGCATTGCTGCACTCGACACCGCCAACCTCAGCCCGGCACGTCGTGCGCTGGATACGATCCTGCGGGATCGCACCGGTTACCTGGTGCAGGGCTTGAGCGTTCGCAGCAACAATGGCGAAAGCGGCTTGAGCAAAATCACTGACGTCGAGGCGCCATTCGAAGCGCGGATGCCGGTGGGTGATCTGAACGTTGCGCTGCGCGTGACGCCGGTGCATGTGAGTTCCGGCAGCGTGAAGAGCGACTCTGCCACACGCTTTGGCGGTGGCACGGCCAACCCGGCAGGCTCCCAGAGCGACACGGGCGTTGGTCTGGCCGTTGCCGTGGAGAACCCGGATGAAGGCCTCAAGGCCGACATCGGTGTGAGCCCGCTGGGCTTTCTGTACGACACCATCGTCGGTGGCGCCAGCGTCTCGCGACCGTTCTCCCAGGGCTCCAACTTCCGTTACGGGGTCAACGTTTCGCGGCGCCCGGTCACCGACAGTGTGACCTCCTTTGCCGGTTCCGAAGACAAGCGTACCGGCGAGAAATGGGGCGGCGTGACCGCCAACGGCGGGCGTGGCGACCTGAGCTACGACAACCAGAAGCTCGGTGTGTATGGCTACGCCTCGTTGCACGAGCTGTTGGGCAACAACGTCGAAGACAACACCCGCCTGGAGCTGGGCAGCGGCATCTACTGGTACCTGCGCAATACCCCGACCGACACCCTGACCCTCGGCATCAGCGGTTCGGTCATGGGCTTCAAGGAAAACCAGGGTTACTACACCTACGGCCAGGGCGGTTACTTCAGCCCGCAGCGCTTCTTCTCCCTGGGTGTGCCGGTGCGCTGGGCGCAGAGTTTTGATCGGTTCAGCTACCAGATAAAAAGTTCGGTGGGCATCCAGCATATCGAGCAAGATGCGGTCGATTATTTCCCGGGGCATAGCGATTACCAAAATGACCCGACCCGGGGCGATCCGAAATACGCCAAGGACAGCAAGACCGGCATCGGCTACAGCTTCAATGCCGCCGCCGAATACCGCCTCAGCTCGCGCTTTTACCTGGGTGGCGAAGTCGGTCTCGACAACGCTCAGGACTATCGCCAGTACGTCGGTAACGCCTACCTGCGCTACTTGTTTGAAGACCTGAGCGGGCCTATGCCCTTGCCGGTCAGTCCGTACCGTTCCCCTTATTCGAATTGATTTGATAGGAGTCATCCATGCCTGTTTCCGCTTCTGCTATTGCCGGCCTGACCCTGCTGGTATTGGGCGAAAGTCACATGAGCTTTCCTGATTCACTGCTCAACCCGCTGCAGGACAACCTCACCGCCCAGGGCGCCAAGGTTCACTCCATCGGCGCGTGCGGCGCCGGTGCAGCCGACTGGATCGTGCCGAAGAAAGTCGAGTGCGGTGCCGAGCGCCTGCCGGTTGGCAAGGCCGAGATTTTCGGCAAGAACGCCATGAGCACCACTCCGATCAAAGACCTGATCGCCAAGGACAAGCCGGACCTGGTGGTGATCATCATCGCCGACACCATGGCCTCGTACCCGGAGCCGCAGTTCCCGAAAGTCTGGGCCTGGAAAAGCGTGACTTCCCTGACCAAGGCCATCACCGAAACCGGCACCAAGTGCGTGTGGGTCGGGCCGGCATGGGGCAAGGTCGGTTCGCAGTACAAGAAGGATGATGCGCGCACCAAGGTGATGTCGCAGTTCCTCGCCACCAACGTGGCGCCGTGCACCTACGTTGACTCGCTGACCTTCTCCAAGCCGGGCCAGTGGATCACCACCGACGGCCAGCACTTCACCATCGACGGCTACCAGAAGTGGGCCAAGGCGATCGGCGACTCCCTGGCGAAGTTGCCACCGGCCGCCGTGGGCAAAGGAGCGCAATAATGAAACGGATCACCCTGGGCCTGGCGACCTTGCTCGCCAGCGTCAGCGCCTACAGCGCCGACATCCCGCTTTACCCCACCGGCCCGGAGAAGGATTCGGCCTTCCTGCGCCTGGCCAACGGCACCGACGGCGAGCTGAAATTGCTGCCCCAGGGCTCCAAGGCCAGCCTGGTGTTGGGTGGCGACAAACTGGTGTCTGACTACCTGCCGGTGTCGGGCGGCCAGACCCCGATCAAGGGTGTGTTGAGCCAGGGCGGCAAGGATTCCGAGCTGGCCGTGACCGTCGCGCCGGGCGAGTTCGCCACCGTAGTGGCCGTGCCGGACGCCAAGGGCGGCACGCGCCAGTTGGTGATCCACGAACAGCCGGATGACTTCAACGCACTGAAGGCCTCGCTGGCCTTTATCAACGCCGATGCCGCCTGCGCCGACGCGAGCCTGGAAGCCGTGGCGCAAAAAGCCGAGCTGTTCAAGAAGGTCGCCGAAGGCTCGATTTCGCGCCGCATGATCAACCCGGTGGAACTGTCGGTGCAGCTCAAGTGCGCCAACGCGCCGGTGGGCCAGCCGTTGACCTTCACCCTCAAGGCCGGCGAACGCTACAGCGTGCTCGCACTGCCATCGGCCGCCGGTTCGAGGTTGCTGTTTACCTCCGACACGCTCGCTAACTGATCGGGCCCGACACCACCATGGTCTTTGCCTCACTGGAATTCCTCACGCTGTTCCTGCCGGCCTTCCTGTTGATTTATGCGCTGGCCCGTCCGGGCTGGCGCAACGTCATCCTGTTGATCGGCAGCTGGCTGTTCTACGGCTGGTTGAGCCCGCTGTTCCTGTTCCTGCACATGGTGTTGACCGTGGTGGCGTGGGTCGGCGGTTTGCTGGTGGACCGTTCCCGTGAAGACGGCAAGGGCCGGGTGCGGCTGTTGATCGCGTTGATCGTGTTCAACACCGCGGTGCTGTGTTGGTACAAGTACGCCAACATCGTCGCGGGCACCGTGAGTGAGGTGATCACCTGGTACGGCGCGATGCCGCTGGATTGGCAGCGCGTGGCGTTGCCGGCCGGGTTGTCGTTCATTGTGCTGCAGGCGATTTCGTACCTGGTGGATGTGCACCGGCACACGGTGCCGGTGGAGCGCAGCTTCATTAATTACGCGACCTATATCTCGATGTTCGGCCACTCGATTGCGGGCCCGATCATTCGTTATGACTGGGTGCGGCGCGAGCTGAACCAGCGCTATTTCAACTGGCCGAATTTCAGCCTTGGCGCTCGGCGTTTCATGATCGGCATGGGCATGAAAGTGCTGGTGGCCGATACCTTGTCGCCGCTGGTGGACATCGCCTTCCACCTGGAAAACCCGAGCCTGGTGGATGCCTGGATCGGCTGCCTGGCGTACTCGTTGCAACTGTTTTTCGACTTCGCCGGCTACAGTGCCATGGCCATCGGCCTGGGCTTGATGCTGGGCTTCCACTTCCCGGAAAACTTCAACCGGCCATACCTCGCCAGCAGCATCCAGGACTTCTGGCGGCGCTGGCATTTGTCGCTGTCCAGCTGGCTGCGGGACTACCTGTACATCGCCCTCGGCGGTAACCGCGATGGCGTATGGCGTACCTACCGCAACCTGTTCCTGACCATGGCGATTGCCGGGTTATGGCATGGCGGCGACAGTTGGAACTACCTGTTGTGGGGTTCGGCCCACGGTATCGCGTTGTGCATTGACCGGGCGTGGTCGCGCTCGAGCCTGCCGAGCATTCCGCCGGTGCTGTCGCACATCTTGACGCTGCTGTTTGTGTGCCTGGCCTGGACGCTGTTCCGCGCACCGGACTTCCATTCGGCACTGACCATGTACGCCGGCCAATTCGGCATGCATGGCATGGCCTTGGGTGATGCGTTGGCCGTGGCCATGCGCCCGGCTCATGGCATGGCCGCGTTGCTCGGTTTGGTGTGCATCATCGCGCCGATCTGGCAGACCCGCTGCGAGCAGCGTTTTGGTACGCAGCCCTGGTTTGTGGTGGCCGCATCCCTGTGGCCGGTTGCCGGGTTTGTGTTGTCGTTCGCGCTGATTGCCAGCCGCGATGCCGTGCCGTTTCTGTACTTTCAGTTCTAAGGAAGCCTGACGATGCCCGCCCCTACCGCGCCGACCCCACCGAGTGAATTGGCCGTCCGCACCAGCCCCCTGGCGGGCTGGGTGTTGGTGCCTTTCCTGGCGGCGGGGCTGTTGTCTTGCGTCTGGCTGATGGTCAAGGGGCCGGTGAGTTTCCTGCCGCCCAAGGTCGACAGCGACATGCTGCTGCACGGTGAAGTGACCCATCGGTTTGCCAAGGAACTGTCCAAGGCACCGATGGCCATCGAAGCGGCAAACCTGGAGCGCGGCGCCAGTTGGCTGGCGTTCGGCGACACCGGGCCGCGGGTGCGCCAGGGCTGCCCGGGCTGGCTGTTTATCAGCGATGAACTGAAGCTCAACCGGCATGCCGAAGACAATGCGCGCACCAAGGCCGACGCGGTGATCGACCTGAAAAAGCAGCTAGGCCAGCGCGGTATTGATCTGCAAGTGATGGTGGTGCCGGATAAAACCCGCATCGCCGCTGCCCAGCGTTGCGGCTTGTATCGTCCGGCCGTGCTGGATGGCCGGATCCAGCAATGGAGCACGCTGTTGCAAGCGGCGGGCGTTGAAGTGCTGGATTTGACCGACACCCTGAAACCCCTCGGCCCGGACGCCTACCTGCGTACCGACACGCACTGGAGCGAAATCGGCTCGAATGCCGGCGCCCGCGCCGTGGCCCTGCGCATCCAGCAGCGCGGTATCCAGGCCACGCCGGAGCAAGCCTTCGACATTACCCAGGCACCGCTCGCACCGCGTCCGGGTGACCTGGTGCGCCTGGCCGGTCTCGACTGGTTGCCGCCGAAGTTACAGCCGGTGGGCGAGCAGGTTGCGGCCAGCACCGCGCATGAGAACGGCCCGGCGGCGTCGAGTAACCCTGACGATTTGTTTGGTGACGCCGGCCTGCCGAACGTGGCGCTGATCGGTACCTCGTTTTCGCGCAATTCGAATTTCGTGGGTTTCCTGCAAAAAGCCCTGAACGCTCCGGTGGGTAACTTCAGCAAGGACGGCGGCGAATTTTCAGGCGCCGCCAAGGCTTATTTCGACAGCCCGGCGTTCAAGCAGACGCCGCCCAAGCTGCTGATCTGGGAGATCCCCGAGCGGGATTTGCAAACACCTTACGACCCGATAAAGATTAGTCAGTAAATTGACCATTTACCGCTCGTCTTAAAGATTTCTTCAGAAACACCAAAATAATGACACTTTCATTCCTTTGTCACAGAATGCGTACACAAAGGCGCCCACAAAAAGACCTGCGGTAAGCATCAGTACAGCTGACCTTTCACGTCTTTAAGATGCGTCGTGAGGGAGTGTTGGCGATGAGCCGTACCGATGATCTTTTTTCGTTGTTCGATAAGACGACTGCCAGTGATGTTCAAGGGATGGATTCGATGCTGCAGTTCTTCGAAGACATGCCGGTCGACGACAGTGCCAGCCTCAATATGGGCAGTGGCGCGTCGTTCTCCCGACATTCCCCTTGTGCCAACGAGCAGTCCCGCGAAGCCGCGAACATCCGGGCGAAGGTGGTAGCGCTGGTTTCGGTCAATGGCGGCGTCGGGCGCAGCACCCTGGCCACCGCGCTGAGCAGCGGTTTGCAGCGCCTGGGGCAGCCAGTGGTGGCGCTGGACCTGGACCCGCAAAACGCGCTCTATCACCACTTCGGCCTGGGCCACACCTTGCCCGGCATCGGGCGCACCAGCCTGCATAACGAGCGCTGGAGCCAGATCCTTCATTCAGGCTTTGCCGGTTGCCAGGTGATCACGTTTGGCGAAACCGATATCCGTCAGCAGGAAGACCTCCAGCGCTGGCTGAAACAGGAGCCGCATTGGCTGGCGCAACATTTGTCGGCCCTGGGCTTGGGTGAGCAGGACACGGTGATCATCGACACCCCGGCGGGTAATAACGTCTACCTGCATCAGGCACTGAACGTGGCCGATGTGGTGCTGGTCATCGCCCAGGCGGATGCGGCTTCCCTTGGCACCCTGGAGCAGATGGAGCAGTTGCTGGCGCCACACCTTGATGATCGGCCGGCGCTGCGTTGCCACTTCGTGATCAACCAACTCGACGAGACCTCGGGCTTTAGCCTGGACATGGTCGAGGTGTTCAGGAAGCGCCTGGGTGACAGCCTGTTGGAGGTGGTGCATCGGGATCCGGCGATCAGCGAGGCCCTGGCTTTTGGCAGCGATCCGCTGGATAACCAAGCCGCAAGCATGGCCTGTGACGATATAAACGCGCTTTGCCGCCTGCTGGTTGCCCACTGAAAAGCCCGGGTTATGCCGCTAACCTCAGATGCTTATGCACAATCGGTTGGTTCGACCTGTCATCAAACCGCAATTTTGCGGAGCGGTTCTCATCACGCTGCAACTGCCTGTTTTGCGTGCGTTTTATTTTGTGAACAAAAAATGACCAGTCAGCATTTTGCCCCGCGAAGCTTGCCGGCAGGGCCTCTGCCAGAATTCCATCAACAGAGTTATCCACAGGGCACGCTGCGACAAAATGCCCTTTAATTGCGCTCGGCGAGCAGCATCAGGTTGCGCGGGGTGAGCGGTGTTTCGCAGAAGCTGCCGACTTGAACCCTGTAACCGTTTTCTTCGAGAAACAATGCCCGGTCCAGTACCAGCCACATTTCCAGCGGGCGCCGAAACAGACCACGCACTAATTCCAGGTTTCGCACCTGTGCCAAGCGCTGCCAGCCTTGGGCCTCCAGTGCCGACCAATCCTGTTCCCCTGTGGATAATCCCTTGAGGGCCGCCAGTTCGCGGCAGTAGTCGGCGAACGGCTTGGCCAGCCAACTCGCGGGCAGGGACGGAGTGGGCAGGTAAGCATCGCTCTTGCGCAGTTGCCGCTGCAGAACATCAAAACCCAGGCGCCTGGCCATCGACGTATCGCGCTGCTGACGCACCCGCGCGCCTGCGGTAACGGTTTCGCTCAGCGGCAGGCCGAGGTCTTCCACCGATAAATGCAGTGACGACGCCTGGGCGGCAATCGACAGCGGCTGGTACTGCTCGGCGCGGATGCGGTTGTAGCAGCAGGGCGCCACGGCCAACTGCTGGCAGCCGGCGGCGCTGGCCAGTCGGAGCAGGCGCACATGCAGGTCGCCGCAGGCGTGCAGTGCCACAGGGGTTTGGTCGCGGCTGATCTGTACGTCGGCCATCACGTCTTGCAGGCGATGGGTGACGGGCAATTGATGGTGTTCGCTGAGGGCTTGCCCTGAGGCGATGAGGGCCGGGTCGTATTCCAGGCAGGTCAGTTGCTGCTCGGGTTGCAACAGGCGGCGGCCGAGGTGGCCCTTGCCGGCACACCAGTCGAGCCAGTGTTCGGGGGTTTGGCGAAATTGCAGCGCGGCGCCGAAGGCTTCGATCTGCTGCCATTTGCGGCCGGGTACATCGACGTTCAGGCGATGACGGGCGGCCGGTAGCGGGCGGGACGGTAAGTTATCCACAGCACTGAGATTCAGCGACTGCATGGCCAGCTCAGGGAAAGGCGCAGGCGCCGGCAGGTGGTGAGGCTGGTTATGGCTGCTTTCCGCTTCGGCCAGCGAGCGCTGGCGCAGCCAATGGGCCAGTTCGGGATGCTGGGTTTCCCACGGCAATTGCAGGTGAGTAAAGGGCCGTGGTCGCCACAGCCCTTGATGTTCGGTGAGGAACGCATCCAGCGCCTGGAAGCGGGCGAGCAGTTGCTCACCCGTCAACAAGGCGTCAGCGGCCCTGGCAGGCATCGACCCGCAACCAGCGCTCCAGCAGCTTGAAGAAGCGCACCAGGACGTAGGACATCAGCAGGTAGAACAACCCGGCAGCGAAGAAGATCTCTACCGGCAGGTAGGTGCGGGCAATGATCGTGCGGGCCATGCCGGTCAGTTCCAGCAGGGTCACGGTACTGGCCAGGGCGCTGGCCTTGAGCATCAGGATCACTTCGTTGCTGTAGGCCGGCAGGCCGATGCGCGCGGCACGCGGCAGGATGATGTAGAACAGCGCCTTGGGCCTGGACATGCCCAGCGCCCGCGCGGCTTCGATTTCACCCGACGGGATGGCCTGGATCGCGCCACGCAGGATCTCGGCGATATAGGCGGCGGTGTGCAGCGTCATGGTGGCGGTGGCGCACCAGAACGGGTCCCGCAGGTACGGCCACATGAAGCTTTCACGCACGGCGTCGAACTGTGCCAGGCCGTAGTACACCAGGAACAGCTGCACCAGCAGCGGCGTGCCGCGGAAGAAGAAAATGTAGCAGTAGGGCAGGGTGCGCACGTACCACAGGCGTGACGAGCGGGCGATGCCCAGCGGGATTGCCAGCAGCAGGCCGGCGATCACGGCGATGGCCACCAGCTCCAGGGTCAGGGTTGCGCCCTGGGCCAGTTTCGGCAGCCATTTGATGATCACGGCCCAGTTCAGGCCCAGGTCGAAATGCGACAGCCAGCTGTAGTCGCCACTCATTGCGTGCTCCTCGCAAAGCCGCGCGCGGCACGTTTTTCCAGGAAGTGCATGCCGGTCATCGCCAGGACAGTGAGGCCCAGGTACATGAAGGCCGCGACCATAAAGAAGGTGAAGGGCTGCTTGGTGACGGTCACGCCGATCTGCGCGTGGCGCATGATTTCTTCCAGGCCGATCACCGAGACCAGCGCGGTGTCCTTCATCAGAATCATGAACAGGTTGCCCAGGCCCGGCAGCGCGATGCGCCACATTTGCGGCATGATCAAGCGGGTGAAGATCCGGACTTTCGACAAGCCCAGTGCGACACCGGCTTCACGGTGGCCCTTGGGAATGGCCAGGATCGCGCCGCGGAAGACTTCCGTGGCGTAGGCGCCAAAGCACAGGCCCAGGGCGATCACCCCGGCGGCGAAAGCGCTGAGGGAAAGGTCGGGGTTGCCGAAAAACTCCCCGAGGGAGCGCATCAGGTTGACCGTGCCGAAATAGATCAGCAGGACCCACAGCAGTTCCGGGATGCCGCGAACCAGGGTGGAGTAGCTGCCGCCAAGCCATTGCAGCGGCTTGTACGGGGAAGTCTTGGCCAGGGCGCCGGCCAGCCCGAGCACCAGCCCGAGGCACAGGGCGGTGAGCGCCAGCTTGACGGTCATCAGCGCGCCGGCGGCGAGCGCCGGGCCGAATCCGTAGAGGTCGAAATTCATGGTTTAGTCGTTTCGCAAGGCAAAGCTCAGGACCGGCGCACTCAAGCGAGCACGCCGGGCAGGCCATTCAGGATCACTCGATACTGAAAGGGAAGTACTTGTCGTTGATCTTCTTGTAGGTGCCGTCGGCCTTGATTTCAGCCAGGGCTTTGTTCAAGCGCTCGCGCAGCGGGTCGCCTTTGCGTACGGCGATACCGATCTTGTCGCTCTCGACCACCGGGTCGCCCTTGAATTCGTAGGCGGAGCCGTCTTTGCTTTTCAGCCACTCGTACTGCACGTACTTGTCGGCGAGCATCCCGTCCAGGCGGCCGGAAGTCAGGTCGAGGTAGGCGTTTTCCTGGGTGTCGTAGAGCTTGGCGGTGGTGTCCGGCAGCTTGTCTTCCAGGTAGGTACCGGCCAGCGTTGCGCGCTGTGCACCGATGATCTTGCCCTTCAGGTAGTCCGCGTCGGTCTTGAAGTCTTTGTTGGCTTTGGGCGCGATGAACTGCAGCTTGTTGGAATAGTACGGGTCGGTGAAGTCGACGGCCTGCTTGCGTTCATCGGTGATGGACAGCGAGGAGACCAGGAAGTCGAACTTCTTGGCATTCAGGGCCGGGATAATGCCGTCCCAGTCGGAGACATACACTTCGCACTTCTCGACTTTCATCTTGGCGCACAGGGCGTCGCCGATGTCCTTGTCGAAGCCGACGACGTTGCCGCTGGCATCTTTATTGTTGAACGGCGGGTAGGCCGCTTCGATCCCCATTTTCAAGGTTTCAGCCATCGCCGTGGCGCTGAACGCCATCGAAACAGCGGCGGCCAAGAGGAATTTTTTATAGTTCTGCATGCATGTTGCTCCGTTAGCGGTTGCTGGACATGAATTGTTTGCAGCGCGCCGAAAGCGGGTTTTCAAATACCTGCTGTGGCGATCCTTGCTCTTCGACCAGGCCCTGGTGCAGGAACACCACTTCACTGGACACCTGGCGGGCAAAGCCCATTTCATGGGTGACCAGCAGCATGGTGCGGCCTTCTTCGGCCAGGGCGCGGATCACATTAAGTACTTCCTGAACCATTTCCGGGTCAAGGGCCGATGTGGGCTCGTCGAACAGGATGACTTTGGGCTGCATGGCCAGGGTGCGTGCGATCGCGGCGCGTTGTTGCTGGCCGCCGGACAGTTGCGCGGGGTAGGCATGACGCTTGTCACTGATGCCGACCTTGGCCAGCAAGGCTTCGGCGATTTCAGTGGCTTCGGCCTTGCTCTGGCCGAGCACGCGGCGCGGGGCCTCGATGATGTTGTCGAGGACGCTCATGTGCGGCCACAGGTTAAAGTTTTGAAACACAAAACCGATTTCGCTGCGCAGGCGGTTGATCTGTTTGCCGTCGGCGGCCACCAGTTCGCCGTTTTTCGCAGCCTTGAGCTTGAGCTCTTCACCGGCCACCAGGATTTGCCCCTGGTGCGGGTTTTCCAGCAGGTTGATGCAGCGCAGGAACGTGGACTTGCCGGAACCGGAGGAACCCAGGATCGAGATCACATCGCCGTCGCGGGCGGTCAGCGAGATACCTTTAAGCACCTCCAGCTCACCATAGCGTTTATGCAAGTTGCGGATTTCAAGCGCGGGCGTGGCCTCAGCCATGTGCGGTCCTCATTGTGTTCATTGCGCTCCTGCTGTTGGCCCGCCTTCCTGGCGAGGCGCCAAGCTAGCATAGCGTCCGGATGACAGCCAACAGCCCTGCAGGCGGTAAACAGACGGTCTGCGGCAGGGTGTCGCATCGGCACAGCAGTGTGTCGCGCCATCAACAACCGAACAGCCGTTTGAACCAGTATTCCTACAGGTTTCGCGTAAAAAAGGGCGCGATGGTGCCAGCTTTGGCCGGGTGTTGGAAGGGTTAAACCGGCGAACGGTCCTTATCAGCCCTTTTATGGGGCGTCACGCACAAATTGTGTGTGTTTTTGGTGCGCTAATTCGTCTTTCAAGTGAGTCGCACAGTAACGCTATAGCGGAATGCCATTAGTGTCAGTGACTTACGAGAGCTATTGAGTTTCCCTACAGCCCGCGTCAATCGCGGCTCTGTAACATTTTGGCGCAAATCTTGCGTAAAAAATAAAGAACGCCCCGTTGGTTTCTTTTCACGAGAAAGACGCCAGACCGGGTGGACCGTATTCGCAATTCCTCGCAAAGGTGTGTCAATGAGTAGTACGCAAAGCTCCAATGACCTCGAACAGGGGCTCAAACCGCGTCACGTCACCATGCTGTCGATTGCCGGCGTTATCGGTGCCGGGTTGTTTGTGGGCTCCGGCCACGCGATTGCTGCGGCGGGCCCGGCCGTGCTGCTGGCTTATGCCGCCGCCGGTACGCTGGTGGTGTTGGTGATGCGCATGCTGGCCGAGATGGCCGTGGCATCGCCGGACACGGGTTCGTTCTCTACTTATGCCGACCGTGCGATCGGGCACTGGGCCGGTTTCACCATCGGCTGGTTGTACTGGTGGTTCTGGGTGCTGGTGATTCCGCTGGAAGCCAACGCTGCCGCGACCATCCTGCACGCCTGGTTCCCCGGCGTGGCGATCTGGGCCTTCACCCTGATCATTACCTTGCTGCTGACCGCGACCAACCTGTTCAGTGTGAAGAACTACGGCGAGTTCGAGTTCTGGTTTGCGCTGATCAAAGTGGTGGCGATCATCGGGTTTGTGATTCTCGGCATCCTGGCGATCTTCGGCTTCCTGCCGGGCAGTCAGGTCAGCGGCGTTTCGCACCTGTTCGACACCCAGGGCTTCCTGCCCAACGGCATGGGCGCGGTATTGGCGGCGATCCTGACCACCATGTTCTCGTTCATGGGCACCGAGATCGTGACCATCGCGGCCGCTGAATCGAAGAACCCGGGCCAGCAGATTTCCAAGGCCACCAACTCGGTGATCTGGCGGATCGGCTTGTTCTACCTGGTGTCGATCTTCATCGTCGTGGCCCTGGTGCCGTGGAATGATCCTGCGCTGGCAGCGGTCGGTTCCTACCAGACCGTGCTGGAACGCATGGGCATCCCGAATGCCAAGCTGATCGTTGACCTGGTGGTGCTGGTGGCCGTGACCAGTTGCCTGAACTCGGCGCTGTACACCGCTTCGCGCATGATGTTCTCCCTGGGCCGTCGCGGTGATGCACCGGCGGTGTCCAAGATCACCAACAAGAGCGGCACGCCTTACTGGGCGGTGTTGCTGTCTACCGGCGCGGCGTTCCTGGCGGTATTCGCCAACTACGTGGCACCGGCGGCGGTGTTTGAATTCCTGCTGGCCAGCTCCGGCGCCATCGCGCTGCTGGTGTACCTGGTGATCGCCGTGTCGCAACTGCGCATGCGCCAGAAACGCACGGAAGCGGGCGAGAAGATTGCCTTCAAGATGTGGCTGTTCCCGGGCCTGACGTATGCGGTGATCGTGTTCATCGTGGGCGTGCTGACGATCATGTTGTTCCAGGAAGCGCATCAGGTGGAGATCATTGCCACCGGGATCCTGAGCTTGCTGGTAGTTGCGGCGGGGCTGATGGTGTCGCGTCGGCGCAAGGGCCGGAAGGTTGGGGCTGCGGTGCTTAACTGACGGAGTGCTTTCGTCGCAATACCGTTGATCAAATGTGGGAGCGGGCTTGCTCGCGAATGCGGTGGATCAGTCGACATTTGAGCTGACTGACACACTGCCTTCGCGAGCAAGCCCGCTCCCACATTTCGTTTTGTATCAGTCTTCGGAGCTAACCAGCGCCTGTGACGCCGCGACGTAATCGGCCTGAAACTCCGGCGATTCAATCCACGCCAGCGCTGCCGCTTCATCCTCGGTATCCGTGGCCCACTGGCGATACTCAATCAGCGCCGCGAGGATAAAGTCCGTCGCTTCTTCTTCGCCTTCCTGCTCCAGTACCACTGCCAGCAGCGGGTGCGCCAGGAACGCGGAACACAGCGCCTGCTGGCTGGTTTCGCCAGCGGTGCGCATCTCCAGGAACAGCTCGGTCAAATCCACCGATTCAAGATCAATGCGGCTGTCATCGCCGGCAAAGGCATCCGGCTTGGTGGCGACGGCGCGTTGGGTGCGATTCTGCTTGGCCTTGGCTTTTGCCCGGTGGGCGCGTTTTTGCTGCTTGTTCGGCGAAGCCATGGGCTCACGTCCTTGGTGTCAGGATCTGGGGGTGGGGTATTGAAGCGCAGGTCTGGAGAAATCCCAAGGCTTTCTAGGTGCGATCCGTCACTTGGCGCCCCGGCGTGCCGTTGGCCAACTCTCCCCTTTGCAGCCAAGCCAATGCAATCGGCCACAACCGATCTTGATACTGGCTGCGAAAGAATGCGAAGTGTCCGACCTCTTTTTCGCCGATATCTTCAGGCGCGATTCGCAGATGCGTGCGCTCGCTGCCGTCGAAGTAACCCAGCAGGCGTTCGATTGCTGCGACGGTACCAAACGGATCGTCGGTAATGCTGATGGCCAATATCTGTGCCTTCACCCGCGAAAACGGCAGCTCGGGCAAGGCTCGCCCACTCGGACGTTTTTCATAACTCGGCGTCGGCGTACTCCAGTCGCGTACCACGCCCGCCGGGGTATCCTCCAGCCAGCCTATGCGTTTGCCCGGGAAGTAGCCAAAAACCGCTGTCACCAGCGGCATCACCACATGCCATTTGGCAAGCATCCGCCAGCGCCCGCTCGCCTCGTAGTCGCGCCAGTAGGCAAACTGCGCGCCTACCGTCACCAGGCGCCGAATCACTGCGCCGGAAGCCCCGAGTCCCGCCGCACATCCGCCAAAACTGTGCCCGACCACATCAATCGGTTGGCCGGCAAACTCCCGCTGGGCCCGCTGCAGGATCGCTTCGAAGTCCAGCACGCCCCAATCCGACCACGAGGCCTTGAACCCTTTCAGCGAGCCGCTGCGGGATTCGCCGATGCCGCGGTAGTCGTAGGTGATGACGTCGAAGCCATTGGCAAACAGGTAATCGGCAAACCGTGAGTAGTGACGGCAGCGTACGGAGGTGGCGGCGTTGATGATGACGACCGGGCGTTCAACGTCTGTGCGCGGATGGCGCCACGTGAAGCCGCCGATGGAATGCCCATCGGCTGTGGGCTCGCGGAATGCTTCGGCTTGAGTTCGGGCTGGCAGGTTCATGAACAGGCTCGATCATTGCGCTTTCGATGGGGTGTCAAAGGCCCGTGCGCAGTTTTATGAGAAGTCGAAACTAACAAATTTCTGCTATGAAGACCCCGGGGATTTTTCTGAGGCTCGACCTGAGCGGCACAGATGCCTAGGCTTAGACCCTTTCGCCCACCAGAGCCGGCCCATGACCCGCGACACCCTCGAACAAAACCAGATCCCGATCTACTTCGCCAGCGTGGTGCTGGCTGCCGTTGTCGGCCTGCTGGCGCCCTCCATGTCTCAAGGTGTGGCCGCCCTGGTTACGCCCGCCATCGCCGTGCTGATGTACGCGATGTTCCTGCAAATCCCGTTTCTGGACCTGCGCCAGGGGCTGGGCAACAAACACTTCATGGCCGCGTTGCTGCTGGCCAACTTCATCCTGATTCCGCTGCTGGTGTGGGCGCTGACTCGGGGCCTGGTGGAACACCCGGCGATCCTGGTGGGTGCGTTGCTGGTGCTGTTGACGCCGTGCATCGACTACGTGGTGGTGTTTACCCATATCGGCAAGGGTGACTCGCGGTTGATGCTGGCAGCGACCCCGATTCTGTTGTTGCTGCAACTGCTGCTGTTGCCGGTCTACCTGGGGTTGATGCTGGGGGCGCAGTCGCAGGTAGTGGTTGCAGTGGGGCCGTTTGTCGAGGCCTTCCTGCTGCTGATCGTTGCCCCCATGATTCTGGCGGTGCTGACCACTTCCCAGTCCCGGCGCTCACCGGTCGTCAGTGCCTGGAACGATGCCTGGGCCTGGCTGCCCGTGCCGGCCATGGCGCTGGTGCTGATGGTGGTGATCGGTTCGCAGATCACCGCCGTGGTCCGCGATATCGGCCTGCTGGCGCCGGTGATCCCGGTGTATATCGGCTTCCTGTTGCTGGCCCCGCTGATGGGGGCGCTGGCTTCGCGCCTGTTCAAGCTATCGGCGCCCACGGCGCGGGCGGTCACCTTCAGCGCCTCCACGCGTAATTCCCTGGTGGTGCTGCCGCTGGCGCTGGCGTTACCCGAAGAGATCCGTGGGCTCGCTGCTGCCGCAGTGATCACGCAAACCCTGGTGGAATTGGTAGGGGAGCTACTCTATATCCGGCTGTTGCCGCTGCTGATCTGGCCCGCTCGTCGTTAGGCGGATGAATGTTTGATTCCGTTCAGGGGTTATTCAGGGTGGCGTTCGGCAACATGAGCCGGTTTACCCCACCTGACAGGCTGAATAATGGATCAACACAATCGCTTTCGAATGGAATCGCTGGGTATTTTCCTTATCGCCTTGCTGCTGTTCACCCTGGGCATCTGGGACCAGCAGCCACAGGGCTTCGACGGTCGCTGGGCCGTGTTCATGCAAGAGATGTTTCGCCACGGTGCGAGCCTGTTTCCTACCACCTACGGTGAGCCTTACCCGGACTATCCGGGCACCGCGACCTACCTCAGCTACCTCTTTGCCTGTTTATTCGGCGCGCCCAACGACCTGGCTAACGTGATGCCCACCGCCCTGGCGTCTGCCGGGGTCATGGCGCTGATCTACCGCTTGCTGGTGCCGTCGGGCCGGGCGTGGGCGCTGCTGACGGTGCTGCTCACCGCATTGACTGCCCAGTTGCTGGAGAAGTCGCGCTCGGTGTGCCTGGACCAGATGATCTCGTTGTTGTGCCTGGGGTGTTTCTACCTGCTGCATACCGGTGAGCGCCTGGGCTCGCGGCTGCGCCAATATGCGATCTTTCCGTTGTTCGTGGTGGCGTTTGCCATTCGCGGGCCGCTGGGGTTGATCGAGGTGTGCGGGGTGGCCTGTGTCTACTGGGCGCTGGGCACCGCTCGTACGCGGCAAGAGCGGATTGCACTGCTGAAAAAGGTGATTGCCCACGGCGTGGTCGGTTTGATCCTGCTGGCCGGCTGTTGGTGGGCGCTGTTGAAACTGGCGCGGATCAGCGGGGGCGATGCTTTCGTCGATGATGTGCTGCGGATGCAATTCACCGGGCGCCTTGATGAAACCGGTGAGGCGTTCTACTTCTACTTCAAGCTGAGCCTGTACCGCTATTTCCCGGTGGTGCCGCTGGCCCTGGCGACGATGATTGCCCTGCGCCACAAATGGTCGGCCCGCCACGACGATGCCGATGTGCAGTTGATGCTGCGTTTGGCCGCCTGCGGACTGATGATTTTGCTGGGCTTGTCGGTGCCGCACTTCAAGCGCGCCTATTACATCGTCCCCATGGTCCCGATGTTTGCCGCGGTGGCCGCCTATGGCTTGCTCCAGGCCCAGGGCTGGTTGCTCGGCGTGCGGCGTGGCTATGAGTGGCTGGTGGCGGTCCTGCCGGTGCTGGGCATTGTCGTGGTGTTTGTCTGTCGGCATCTGTGGCACAAGCACGGCTACTGGCCGGACGTTTCAGTGCCGGCGCTGGTGGGTGTGCTGATCGTGCTGCAACTCGCAGCCGTGATTGCCTGGCGCCGTTTGCAGGGCAATCTCGGCCAGCGCCTAGTGGTGCTCAGCCTGATTGCGCTGGCCACCCAATGGCTGGTGCTGGTGAAGGTTGTGGAGCCGGCCAAGGACCTGCAATTCGACACCAGGAACTTCGTAAGCGCGGTGGAAAAGCTGCGTGCCGATAATCCCGGGACCCTGGTGTTCGTCGATCTGGCCAAGGACACCTGGGCGATTCGCTACATCATGAACCTGGATCACGACGAGCAGCCGCTGTTCATCGGGCGCAACCAACCCTTGCTGGTGAATACACTGCCGCGCCCCGCCTGGGTGATTGTGGAGCGCAAGCAAACCGCATTGCTCAGCGGCACGCCGCTGGAACACATGGCGCCGGTGTTCAATGGGCGGTTGAATGACAACCCGCTGCTGGTGTTCCTGGTGAAGTGACTCAGTCGCCTTGACATCCTTGTCGGTGGTAACGCCGACAAGAGTGGCGATCACTGGGGAATTAAGGATGGATCAATAGGGTCGGAATGAGGTGTTGATAACCGGCGCTTTGGATCGTCTTACTGTATGGTCGCCGCCTGGATGACCGGTTGGTCTAATTGGAGTGCTTTGCAGCCTGCCGCAAAACAGGCGCCTGCTAGGCTTGGGTACTTTCGTGGTGATGAGTTTGGGTGCGACATGGAAGCAGTAAAAATGGATTTTGAGTATGCCGGTGCCGAGAGCGTCGGTAGTGCCCACGTGATCGGCCGTTCCTGGCTTGGCGGCCTCAGCATCTGTTTTGACGGAGGCTGCAGCTACCCCTCGATGATCAGCGTGCTGGAGGCTGTGTTCAGGCGCTACGGACGCCTGGTGCGTTTTGGCGAGTCGCTCTCGGCGCAGGATTGGATTGCGCGCGTGGAGGAGAGTGGTTTTCACATCTCCGAGCAGGAGCGGGTTGCGGTGTTGACGTTGATGCGGGGCGGGGGCTGAAGGAGTCAAAAACGCCAGGCAACAAAAAACCCGCACCAGGCGGGTTTTTTGTGTGTTTCAGATGACGTTTGCACCACCTGAAACTAATTAGTGGTGCCCAGAGACGGAATCGAACCGCCGACACGGGGATTTTCAATCCCCTGCTCTACCGACTGAGCTATCTGGGCAACGGGGCGCATTAAACGGGTTTTTCAGGGGGTCGTCAAGCAAGTTTTCAAAAAATATTTAATTATTACCGTCGCTTACGGGCCAACCCCCAAATTTGATCAATTATTCAGCAGGTGGCACGTAGCCGTCGGCCTTGGCGTAATCCTCGCCGGAAAAGTACTTGTCCATTTCGCCCTGCAGGTATTTGCGGTCTTCGGCGTTCATCATGTTCAGGCGCTTTTCGTTGATCAACAGGGTCTGGTGCTTTTGCCAGTCAGCCCAGGCCTTGGCGGAGACGTTGTCGAAAATGTCCTGGCCCTTGGCGCCAGGGAACGGGGCGCGCTCCAGGGCGGGCAGTTCTTCGTGGTACTTGCGGCAGATGATGGTGCGGGTCATGACGGAACTCCTGCGTTCAATACTTCAGCCGCGCGCTTCAGCAGTTTTTTCACCGGGGCGGCAAGGCCCAGGCGCGGCGGGGTGGCGAGGTTATACCAGAGCCAGTCAGCCTCGGCCACGTGATGGGCAGACTCCTGGACCTGGACCAGCCAGGGTTCGATAGCCAGTTGGAAGTGGCTGAAGGTGTGGATCAGGCTCGGCAGCTCCTGGTGTTTGCCCAGCGCCAGCGAGTGCTGGTTGGCCAGGTGTTCCAGGTCGGCCAGGTCATCCAGCTCCGGCAGGCTCCACAAACCGCCCCACAGGCCTGTGGAGGGGCGACGGTAAAGCAGGATCGCGCCCTCGCCATTGGCCAGCATCGGCATCAGCGTGCGCTTCTGGGGCACGGTCTTGCGTGGCTTGGGGATCGGGTAGCGGGTTTCCAGGCCGAGCAGGTGCGCTTCGCAGCCCTTTTCCAGCGGGCACAGCAGGCAGCTGGGCTTGCTGCGGGTGCAGAGGGTGGCGCCCATGTCCATCATGGCCTGGGTGTAGGCGTTGACGCGGTCATGGGGCGTAAAGCGCTCTGCGGTGGCCCACAGCTGTTTGGCGACCTTCGGCTCGCCCGGGTAACCCTCTTGCGCGGTAAAGCGCGCCAGCACGCGTTTGACGTTGCCATCGAGGATCGGCGCTCGCAGGCCCATGCTCAGGCTGGCAATCGCACCCGCGGTGGACAGGCCAATGCCGGGCAGTTCGGTGAGTTTTTCGACGTCACGGGGAAACTCGCCGCCATATTCGGCAACGACGATCTTCGCGGTCTTTTGCAGGTTGCGCGCCCGGGTGTAGTAACCCAGCCCGGTCCACAGGTGCAGCACTTCGTCTTCCGGCGCGGCAGCCAGGGCTTCGACCGTTGGCAAGGACGCCATGAACCGGTCGAAGTAGTTCAGCACGGTGCTGACCTGGGTCTGCTGCAACATGATCTCCGAGACCCACACCCGGTAAGGCGTGATGCCCTGTTGCCAGGGCAGGTCATGGCGACCGTGGCGGTCGTACCAGTCGAGCACCGCCGTTGAAAACTGCTCGTTTCTCATCGTTTGAACAGGCCTTTAAGCGCGTCTTTCAGCTGTGGATTGACCTTGTCGAGCTTCTGTTCAAGCTTCTCGCTGAGCTTGTTGCCCGCCGCCTTGATGGCGACCTGGCTCAAGCCGTCCTTGTCCAGGCGGCAGGCCTTGGCGCCCAGTTCCAGCGGGCCACGGCAGCGCAGCGGGACTTCGATGTTCTGGAAGTTGGAGCCCACCTGGCAAGCCGGGTCCGGCACGTCGCGCTGGTCGCCTTCGACGATGATGCCGACGCGGTAGTCCATGCCCAGCACGCGCAGGTCGACGTCACCGTCGCCGTTGACGGTCAGGCCCGGGATGCGCACTTTCAGGTCGGGGTTGCTGGCCACGCCATTGCGGAAGGTCAGGTTGCCCTTGAGTTCCTGGAACGGGGTGTCCTTGCCGCGCTGGTCGCCGCTGAGGGTCTTGCGGTTGAGCAGGGCGATGCCGGTGCACAGCTGTTGCTCGATGTTGGCGTTGAGCAGCACGCCGTTGTTGATCGCGAAGCTGGCGGTACCGTTGAGGCTGTCGATCAGGGCTTTCTGGCTATTGCCGCGGCCGTTGAGGTTGCTGTCGAGGGTGAGCTGGCCCTTCACCGGCGGGTTCTGCCCCTGGGCTTGCAGGATGCGTTCGACCGGTACCTGCTTGATGCGGGTTTGCAGCGCCAGCAGCGGGATGTCCTGGCGCACGTCAAGGTTGCCGTTGGCCTGGAAGGTGCCGTTGTAGAGGCCGCCGCTCAAGGTATCGAGCTTGAGCTGGCCATCGAGGCCGGAGGCTTTCAGGGCGGCATTCTGGATCGGCAGCTTGCTCAGGGTCAGTTGGCCAAAGGACAGGTCGGCGTTTACGTCCAGGGTGCGCAGGCGGGTCAGCGGCAGCAGCTTGTCGGTACTCCACGCGGCTTTGGTCGGGGCGTCCGGCAACGGTGTGGTGCCACCGGCCGCCATGGCGCCGGCTTCGCTGTTCTGCACTTCAGCCTGGCGCGCGGCCGCAGCGCCCTTGGCGGCTTCGGACTTGGCCGGCAGGTAGTTGTCGGCGTTGAACGTATCGGCCTTGAGCTGCACCCGCAGGGATTGCCTGGCGAAATCATCCACGGCCACGCGACCGGTGAAGGTGCTGTCGTCGAGTTTCAGGTTGAGGTCTTCAAGCGCCAGGCTGGTCGGCGTGCCCTTGAGGCGGCTGACCAGTTCGACCTTGCTCAGGCTGCCGGCGGCCATCGGTGGCAGCGGGTTGCCGACGCTGTCGAGGAACTTGGCCAGGTCAAACTGGGCAATCGACAGGGCGCCGCTGAGCTGTGGAGTCTTGTCCAGGTCGTTGACCTTCAGCTCGCCCAGGGCGCGCAGTTGGTTCAGCGACAACTTCATGCCGGTCCATTCGGCGATATTCGCAGACTGGTCCACCAGCAATTGGCCCTGGGTCGAAAAGGTCACGGTCTTGCCTTGCAGCGGCTCGCCGGTGGCTTCACCAGTGACCTTCATGTCTTCGAACTGGTAGCGCTTGAGGGCGCGCTGAATGCGCAGGTTGCCGTTGACCTCGGTCTTGACGCGCATCAGCGGCTGGTTGGTGCCGAAGAACGCGGTGAGTTTGACCGGGATGCTTGCACCTTCGTGCACGGCGCCGGCACTCAGCTGGATGCTTTCGGCGCTGAACTGCTTGCCGGTCTGCTCGTCGTTGTATTCGACGCGGGCGTTGTTGATGGTCAGGCTGTCGATGTCCAGGCGGATCGGCTGCGGCGGCTTTTCAGGCTTGGGCGGTGTGGCCGCTTCAGCCACGGCAGGCGTGGTGGCGGCGGTAGCCGGGTCCGGCACATTCTTGCCGATGTCTTCCCAGTTGCCGTGGCCATGCACGTCTTTGTTCAGGCGCAGGTTCAGGCCTTCGACACGTACATCGCTCATCTGCACTTCACGGCGCAGCAGCGGCAGCACGCGCACCGACAGGCCGAGCATCTGCAGATCGGCAAACGGTTGGCTCGGATTGGTCAGGGTCGCAACGCTGGCCTCGTGCAATTCAAGACCGAGCCAGGGGAACAGGCTCCAGCCGATGTCGCCATTGAGCGTCAGCTCGATGTGGGCCTTGTCGCGGGCAATCTGGCGAATCTCGTCTTTGTAGTCGTTGGGATCGAAGAGATGGGTCAGGGCAAAGCCTAGAGCCACAATGATCAGCAACAGCCCGAGAAGTACCAGACCCAGGATTTTGCCGAACGCTTTCATGGGCGAGTCCTTGTATGTCGATTTTAAAATTTAGCCGAAGAGTATAACGCTCGTAGCCCTATGGCTGTTTAGGGATCGTTACATGGCGTCAAACAAATCAGATAACTCCAGAAAGGTGATATCAGTTTGGTTTTTCTGTCATCCACAGATGCTAATCTGCGCATGTTCGTCTGCCGTCTGCGACTAAACGTCGCGTTTAAAAGGAGCTTTACTCAACAAAACGGCCACGCCTTGCGTGTAAGGCCGAGGGAGAGAGCGCCCGACGGACACATACTAATAACTGGGGGAAACACCAATGAGCACTAGCACTGCGGCGGGTAATACTGCTGCACAGCCTGCGTTCCTGTCCAAGGAACGCATTATCGCCAAGCCCGGGTTCAACCGTTGGCTGGTACCACCGGCCGCCCTGGCGATCCACCTGTGTATCGGCATGGCCTACGGTTTTTCGGTGTTCTGGCTGCCGTTGTCCAAGGCGCTGGGGATCACCGCACCGGTCGCCTGCGCGCCGGACATGAGCTTCATCAGCCAGGTCTTCTCGTCGCAATGCGACTGGCCCATCTCCATGCTGGGCTGGATCTACACCCTGTTCTTCATCTTCCTCGGCTGCTCTGCGGCGATCTGGGGCGGCTGGCTGGAACACGCCGGGCCACGCAAGGCTGGTGTCGTTTCGGCCTTGTGCTGGTGTGGCGGCCTGCTGATCTCCGCGCTGGGGATCTACACCCACCAGATCTGGCTGATGTGGATCGGCTCCGGGGTCATTGGCGGTATCGGCCTGGGCCTGGGCTATATCTCGCCGGTCTCGACCCTGATCAAGTGGTTCCCGGACAAGCGCGGCATGGCCACCGGCATGGCGATCATGGGCTTCGGCGGCGGCGCGATGGTGGGTGCCCCGCTGGCAGCCGCCTTGATGGGCCACTTTGCCTCGCCGACCAGCGTTGGCGTGTGGCAGAGCTTCGTGGTCATGGCCGTGATCTACTTCGTGTTCATGATCGGCGGCGCCTTGTCCTATCGCGTTCCGCCGACCGGCTGGAAGCCTGAGGGCTGGACTGCCCCGGCGAAAAAAGCCAGCAATGCGATGATCACCCACCGTCACGTGCACGTGAACGTGGCCTGGAAAACCCCGCAATTCCGCCTGGTGTGGCTGGTGCTGTGCCTGAACGTGTCTGCCGGCATCGGCATCCTCGGCATGGCTTCGCCGCTGCTGCAGGAAGTGTTCGGCGGCAAGTTGCTGGGTAACGGCCTGGCATTTGGCCAACTGGATGCCGGCCAACTGGCTTCCATCGCGGCCATCGCCGCCGGCTTTACCGGCCTGTTGAGCCTGTTCAACATCGGTGGCCGGTTCTTCTGGGCATCGTTCTCCGACTACCTGGGCCGTAAAAACACCTACTTCGTGTTCTTCGCATTGGGCTTTGCCCTGTACGCGTTGATCCCGAACCTGGGTCACCTGGGCAACGTCGCGCTGTTCGTGGCGGCGTTCTGCATCATCCTGTCGATGTACGGCGGTGGCTTTGCGACCGTCCCGGCTTACCTGGCGGACCTGTTCGGTACGCAAATGGTGGGTGCGATCCACGGTCGCCTGCTGACCGCTTGGGCAGCGGCGGGCGTACTGGGCCCGGTGCTGGTGAACTACCTGCGTGAGTATCAGTTGAGCATCGGCGTTGAACGCGCTGCCGCCTACGACATCACCTTGTACATCCTCGCCGGCCTGCTGGTGCTGGGCTTTATCTGCAACCTGCTGGTACGGCCGGTGGCAGACAAGTACTTCATGACCGACGCCGAACTGGCTGCCGAGCAGGCGCTGGGCCATGACAAGGGCGCCGATTCCAGCACCGTGCTGGAGTGGAAAGCCTCCTCCGGCAGCGTGCCATTGGCGGTTGCCGCCTGGCTGGCGGTGGGAATTCCGTTGGCGTGGGGCGTGTGGGTCACCCTGCAGAAAACCGCAGTACTGTTCCACTAACACCGCGTAACCCTTGTGGGAGCGGGCTTGTGTGTGAGCGGGCTTGCTCGAGAATGCGATGGACCAGTCAGCCCATGTTGGCTGACACACCGCTTTCGCGAGCAAGCCCGCTCCTGCACAAAGCTGCTCCCACACTTGTACTGACATGTCTATCCCCGACACTCCATCAGTCTTATCCCCTCCGATGTTTCTGTTTAGCGCCCGCGCCCCTATAATGGCTGCCTTTTTCGCCCAATGATTTTGCGGAGCTGGTGATGGCCGAACGTAAGGCGTCCGTCGAGCGCGACACTCTGGAAACCCAGATCAAAGCCTCGATCAACCTGGATGGCACCGGAAAGGCCCGATTTGATATCGGTGTACCTTTTCTTGAGCACATGCTGGACCAGATCGCCCGTCACGGGCTGATCGACCTGGATATCGTCAGCAAGGGCGACCTGCATATCGACGACCACCACACGGTGGAAGACGTCGGTATCACGTTGGGCCAGGCATTTGCCAAAGCCATCGGCGACAAGAAAGGCATCCGTCGCTACGGCCACGCCTATGTCCCGCTGGATGAAGCGCTGTCGCGTGTGGTCATCGACTTCTCCGGCCGCCCGGGCCTGCAGATGCACGTGCCGTACACCCGCGCCACCGTGGGCGGCTTCGACGTCGACCTGTTCCAGGAATTCTTCCAGGGTTTCGTCAACCACGCCCTGGTCAGCCTGCACATCGACAACCTGCGTGGCACCAACACCCACCACCAGATCGAGACCGTGTTCAAGGCTTTCGGCCGTGCCCTGCGCATGGCCGTGGAGCTGGATGACCGCATGGCCGGGCAAATGCCGTCGACCAAGGGCGTCCTGTAATGCAGACGGTCGCGGTTATCGACTACGGCATGGGTAACCTGCACTCGGTGGCCAAGGCCCTCGAGCACGTAGGTGCCGGCAAGGTCCTGATCACCAGCGATGCCGACGTGATTCGCGAAGCCGACCGGGTAGTGTTCCCGGGGGTTGGCGCGATTCGCGACTGCATGGCCGAGATTCGCCGCCTGCGCTTCGACAGCCTGGTGCGTGAAGTGAGCCAGGACCGGCCGTTCCTCGGCATCTGCGTGGGCATGCAAGCCTTGCTCGACAGCAGTGAAGAGAACGACGGCGTCGACTGCATCGGTCTGTTTCCGGGCCAGGTGAAGTTTTTCGGCAAGGACCTGCACGAAGACGGCGAGCACTTGAAGGTGCCACACATGGGCTGGAACGAAGTGCGCCAGACCGTGGATCACCCGCTGTGGCACGAAGTGCCGGACCTGGCGCGTTTCTATTTCGTGCACAGCTATTACATCGCCGCCGGTAACCCGCGCCAGGTGGTGGGTGGCGGGCACTATGGCGTCGACTTCGCCGCGGCCCTGGCCGACGGTTCGCGCTTTGCCGTGCAATTCCACCCGGAGAAGAGCCATACCCATGGCCTGCAATTGCTGCAGAACTTCGCCGCGTGGGACGGGCGCTGGTAATGGCCAAGAAGGTCAAGCCGCCGATCTTGAACCTCACTCCCCAGCAGGAGAGTGAGGCCACCGACAAGATCAAGCGTTTCATGGAAGACCGCTTCGAGCTCAAGCTCGGCTCGTTCGAGGTCGCAGAAATCCTCGAACTGTTCACCACTGAAATTGCTCCGCACTATTACAACAGGGCGATTTTCGATGTGCAGACGCACCTTAAAGAAAGGTTCGAAAGCATCGAAAGCGACTTGTGGGCGCTCGAGAAACCCTGATTTCCCGAGCAACGCTGAATATCGAATAAGGTTTGCCAGATGCTGATTATTCCCGCAATCGATCTCAAGGACGGCGCCTGCGTACGTCTGCGCCAGGGCCGCATGGAAGATTCCACGGTGTTCTCCGATGACCCGGTGAGCATGGCTGCCAAGTGGGTGGAAGGCGGTTGCCGTCGTCTGCATCTGGTGGACTTGAACGGTGCGTTCGAAGGCCAGCCGGTCAACGGTGAAGTCGTCACGGCGATCGCCAAGCGCTACCCGAACCTGCCGATCCAGATCGGCGGCGGTATCCGCTCCCTGGAAACCATCGAACACTACGTGAAAGCAGGCGTGAGCTACGTGATCATCGGCACCAAGGCCGTGAAAGACCCGGCCTTCGTCGCCGAAGCCTGCCGTGCGTTCCCCGGCAAAGTGATCGTGGGCCTGGACGCCAAGGACGGTTTCGTCGCCACCGACGGCTGGGCCGAGATCAGCACCGTCCAGGTGATCGACCTCGCCAAGCAGTTTGAAGCCGACGGCGTCTCCGCCATCGTTTATACCGACATCGCCAAAGACGGCATGATGCAGGGCTGCAACGTACCGTTCACCGCTGCGCTGGCCGCCGCCACCAAGATCCCGGTGATCGCTTCCGGCGGTATCCACAACCTGGGCGACATCAAGTCGCTGCTGGACGCGAAGGCGCCGGGGATCATCGGCGCGATCACCGGCCGGGCGATCTATGAAGGCACCCTGGACGTCGCTGAAGCCCAGGCTTACTGCGACGCCTACAACGGCTGAGGACTGACCATGGCGCTGGCCAAACGCATCATCCCTTGCCTGGACGTCGACAACGGTCGCGTGGTCAAGGGCGTCAAGTTCGAGAACATCCGTGACGCCGGCGACCCGGTGGAAATCGCCCGTCGCTACGACGAACAGGGCGCCGACGAGATTACCTTTCTCGACATCACCGCCAGCGTCGATGGTCGCGACACCACGCTGCATACCGTGGAGCGCATGGCCAGCCAGGTGTTTATCCCGCTGACCGTGGGCGGTGGCGTGCGTACCGTGCAGGACATTCGCAACCTGCTGAATGCCGGCGCGGACAAGGTTTCGATCAACACCGCCGCGGTGTTCAACCCGGAATTTGTCGGCGAAGCCGCACAGCACTTCGGTTCGCAATGCATCGTGGTTGCCATCGACGCCAAGAAAGTCTCCGGCCCGGGCGAAACCCCGCGCTGGGAGATCTTCACCCACGGCGGGCGCAAGCCGACCGGGCTGGATGCCGTGCAGTGGGCGATGAAGATGGAAGCCCTGGGTGCCGGTGAAATCCTGCTGACCAGCATGGACCAGGACGGCATGAAAAACGGCTTCGACCTGGGCGTGACCCGCGCCATCAGCGACGCGCTGGGCATCCCGGTGATTGCTTCCGGCGGCGTCGGCAACCTGCAGCACCTGGCCGACGGCGTGATCGAAGGCCACGCCAGCGCAGTGCTGGCGGCGAGTATTTTCCACTTTGGCGAATACACCGTGCCTGAGGCCAAGGCCTACATGGCGGCGCGCGGTATCGTCGTACGCTAAACGTCACTGGACACCATGGCAGGCTCGCGGCACTCTCTGGGCTTGCCATGGATTCCGGTAACTTTCATGTTCAAAGACCTGCTGCTCGCCCTCGCCAGTACCACCGTTCTGCTGACGGGTTCGGCTTACGCTGATGAACCGTCCGACGGCGCTTCCCTGGTGTTGCTGACGGAAAACTTCCCGCCGTACAACATGGCGAAAAACGGCAAGAACTTCGCCAAGGAAGAGAACATCGAAGGCATTGCCGTGGACATCGTCCGCGAGACGTTCCAGCGTGCCGGTATTTCCTACAACCTGACCCTGCGGTTCCCTTGGGACCGGATCTACAAACTCGCCCTGGAAAAACCCGGTTACGGCGTGTTCGTGATGGCGCGCTTGCCGGACCGTGAGGCGCTGTTCAAATGGGTCGGCCCCATCGGCCCGGACGATTGGGTGCTGCTGGCCAAGGCTGACAGCAAGATCCAGCTGAGCGACCTTGAGCAGGCGCGGCGCTACAAGATCGGCGCCTACAAGGGCGACGCCATCGCCGAGAGCCTGGAGAAGCAGGGGCTCAAGCCGGTAATCGTGTTGCGGGATCAGGACAACGCGAAAAAGCTGGTGGATGGCCAGATCGACCTGTGGGCCACCGGGGACCCGGCGGGCCGTTATCTGGCACGCCAGGTCGGGGTGACCGGGCTCAAGACTGTGTTGCGTTTCAACAGCGCGGAGCTGTACCTGGCGCTGAACAAAAACGTGCCGGATGACGTAGTGGCGAAACTCCAGGCGGCCCTCGATCAGTTACGGCAGGAGGGTGTCGTCGATGAAATCATGGGGCGTTATCTCTAGGTTGTTTTCTGTGGGCTCGGGCACCGCTGCTGGTACTTCCTCTGGCTCCTCAACAGCAGTAACCGCCGCTTCAGGTTGCAGCAGCTCGCTGAAGTAGACGTTATCTCCGCTGGCATAGGTCAGGGTTGGCCCGAGCTGGCTGCCGTCAGCCCGCAATAGCTCGTATCGGCTTTTGACCAGGTAGGCAGCGATGGATTTATTCGCCGGGATGTAAGCCATCACATCCGCCACGCCCTCCCGTTCCCAGCCTTGTGCGGTCAAGCCCGTATGCGTGAAGTCGCGATTGAGGTTGGCACTGATACTCAACGGATGCCGGGGTGCCCAGGCAGCCTTTATATCGACGCCGGTCAAGGAGCGCAGGCCCAAGGAGAAGTCACTGATCTCTCCTTTTGCGAATACCCAACTGAAGGTTTGGCTTGCTGGCGTGGTGTTTTGACCGCTGGCTACCAAGCTGTACTGGTCGATTCTTTTCAACCGATATACCGGGCACGTTTGCAGTTTTTCCAGGGGCGTCAGGGTCGGGTCGTTCACGGTAAACCAGGGCAGTTCGCACACATGAATGCCCTCTGTTACCTGCTCCGGCATCGTGCGTCCTGGTGCCATTTCGGGTGAAAGTGGCGGCAAATCTTCGGAATGAAGCGCAAGGTCCAGCCGCAGGGCGTGCACCGGGCGTTGCCTGGTTGGCTTGGCATAGCCCTCGGCGCCGGTAAAGGTGCCCGGTGCCAGGTAGGCTTGACCAGGAGCTGCTTGCGACGGGGAGACACCCCAGGCGCTGAAGTCCCGGTGGGCGCCGCTGCCTTGGTCGCTCCAGATCAACTGGTCGACATAGGCCTGAGTCACCAGGTCTTCTCTGACACAGCGGATGGTATTGCGTGGTGGTTTGTCGTTACCGAGGCCACAGACCAGCCCCATCGCCACATAACCTTCTGGAGCGGTGGGCCGCCAGATTGAGAAATTGGCGCGTGCCCTTGGTCCCGAGTGTTCCCAGACTCTCTCGAAGTCGACGGGGGGCCGCAAGGCGGTGCCATTCTCCCGGTCAACTTCGCTGACAACAGCGACGATGTTCAGTTGATTGATGTTGTGGTAACCCGCCACCGCCACATCACCCAGCGGGACGAAGTTGCCCAGCGCGTCGGAGGATGTGCTCGGGCGCCAGAAGGTCACGGGTTTCTCGGCGCGAGTGCCTTTGTCGTTCCATACAGGAACGAACTCGGTGGTGAAGTTGATCAGCAGGTCTTTGTATTGCAGTGAGTTCATCTACAGACTCTCCAGTGGATACGAAGATCCACTATCGAAGAGTCCGCTCGGTCAGGCGCGGTAGCTATATAGCACTAGCGGTAAGTGCCGTTTTTTCCGTGGCCGGCCATGGCCTGGTTGCTGCGCAGGCTGATCATCAACTTGATGTCGATCCACTCGACGCCCTGGGCCTTGAGCTTGGGCAGCTCACGTTCGAGTACCGCCAGGGTCTGTGGATAAGGGTGGCCGATCATCACCGCCGACCCCTGTTTGTGGGCCAGCTTGATCGCGGTCTGCAGCTGGGTGGTGATGGCCGCTTCGGTGCGTTCGTCGTCGAGGAACACATCCCGCGAGACGCTGGCCAGGCCAATCTTTTGCGCCTCGGCGGCGGCGACGGTTTTAGCGCTGGTGCGGCTGTCGACGAAGAACTTGTGGCGTCGTTGCAGCTCACCCATCAACCAGGCCATGGCCTCCGGCTGGGCGGTCATGCGGCTGCCCATGTGGTTGTTGATGCCGGCGGTGTAGGGCACGGCCTTGAAGGCCGCGTCCAGGCGTTTGCCCAGCTCTTCGATAGGCAGGTCGGGGTGCCAGGCGAACGGGCCGGTGGCCGGGTCCATGGGCATGTGCAGGATGACGATCTTGCCGGCCTTGTGGGCTTCGCGGGCGAATTCGGCGGCGTGGGGTGTGTCGGGCATGATCGCCGTGGTCACCGGGCCGGGCAGGGCGAGCACACGACGATCCCGGGGCAGGTTTTGCCCAAGGTCGTCGATGATCAGGGTCAGGTAGGCTTTGTGTTCAGCGGGGGCTGCACTGGCGGGGTTGCCTTGGGCGACTCCCGCCAGACAGCACAGCAAAGCGATGATCAGTCCACGGCGCATATCAACGGCTGCGCGTAATGCTCAGGCCCTTGAGCAGGCTCAGCGCCTGGGCCAACTGATAATCGTCGTCCTGCGGCATCGGCTTGGCTTTCGAGCCGCTGCCGGTCGGCTGGTCGGCGCCGCCGTTGCCATTGCCCAGGTGGCCTTGCAGGTCCGCTTCCTTGTAGAACTCGCTGTCGGCTTCGTTGGTGATCTTGGCCTTGCGCACTTCGATGTCCGGCACGATGCCCTGGGCCTGGATCGAGCGACCGTTCGGCGTGTAGTACAGCGCCGTGGTGATCTTCAAGGCACGCTCGTTGTTCAGCGGCAGCACGGTTTGCACCGAGCCTTTGCCGAAGCTGGTGGTGCCCATCAGCACGCCGCGTTTCTGGTCTTGCAGGGCGCCGGCGACGATTTCCGAAGCCGAGGCGCTGCCGCCGTTGATCAGCACAACCATCGGCACGCCTTCGCTGAGGTCGTTGCCGGTGGCCGAGAAGCGCAGCTCGGAGTTGGCGATACGGCCCTTGGTGTAGACGATCAGGCCCTTGGTGATGAAGTGGTCGACCACTTCCACCGCGGCCTGCAACACGCCGCCCGGGTTGTTGCGCAGGTCAAGCACGATGCCGCTGAGTTTCTTGCCGTTGTCTTTGCGCAGCTTGGCGAGGGCCTTGGCCACTTCGTCGCCGGTCTTGACCTGGAACTGGGTGATACGGATGTAGCCGTAGCCCGACTCCAGCAGCTGGCTCTTCACGCTCTTGACCGTGATGGTGGCGCGGGTCAGGGTCACGTCGAACGGCGTGCCGCCGTCGCGCACCAGGGTCAGGGTGATTTTCTGGCCGATCTTGCCGCGCATCTTGTCGACGGCTTCGGTCATGGTCTGGCCGCGGGTCGGCTGGCCG
This sequence comes from Pseudomonas sp. C6002, assembly GCF_013385805.1. Taxonomy (NCBI): domain Bacteria; kingdom Pseudomonadati; phylum Pseudomonadota; class Gammaproteobacteria; order Pseudomonadales; family Pseudomonadaceae; genus Pseudomonas; species Pseudomonas sp. C6002. The sequence goes on from NZ_JACAPH010000027.1 coordinate 233,395, forward strand.
TTGATCTTGACGATAAAGTCACCGGCCTGGATGCCGGCCTTGGACGCAGGGGTGTCATCGATCGGCGAAACGACCTTGATGTTGCCGTCGTCGGCGCCGACTTCAATGCCCAGGCCACCGAATTCACCACTGGTGCTCTCCTGCAGCTCGGCGAAATCTTCCGGGCCCAGGTAGGCGGAGTGCGGGTCAAGGTTGCTGAGCATGCCCTTGATGGCATTTTCCAGCAGGGTCTTGTCGTCCACAGGTTCGACATAAGCGGCCTTGATCCGGTCCATGACCTCGGCAAAGGTGCGCAACTCGTCCAGCGGCAGCGGGGCCTTGGTGGTCGCGGCCGTGGCCGACTGGGCGGTCTGGTCGGCGAATGCCAAAGGCGCGCCGATCACCAGAGCGATCGTCAGGGCCAGCGATGTGAGGCGGGACAAATGCAGCATGTCGAACGAACTCCTAATGTAGATGCGACCCTTATCCTTGGGTACGGCACCATTGTGCCGGGTCGCTCGGGCGGCCCTGCTGACGAATAGCGAAGTACAGCGCCGGGGTGTCCTGGCCACCACTGTTACCGACAGTGGAGATGGATTCACCGGCTTTTACAACATCACCTGCCGCTTTAAGCAAAGTTTGATTGTGGCCGTAAAGGCTCAAATAGCCATTGCCGTGGTCAAGAATCACCAACAAACCTGCGCCACGCAGCCAATCGGCGAATACCACGCGGCCGCCGTGGATAGCGTGGACCTGGGTGCCGGCACCGGCACTGATCATCACACCGTCCCACTTGGCGCGGGTGTCATCGCCACGGGTTTCACCAAAGCGTGCCAGTAATCGACCATCAACTGGCCATGGAAGTTTGCCCCGAGCTGAAGCAAAAGGTCCGCCGAAGGATTCGCCGGCGCTGGAAACCAGCGGGCCAGGCGCTGCACGCGCCGGTTTACGCGGGGCCGGGGCGTCGGTAGTGGCGCTGGCGACTGCCTCGGCGGCTTCACGCTCGCGCTTTTTTTCGGCTTCCTGCTGGGCAATCAGCGCTTTTTGCCGCGCCTGCTCTGCCTCACGGGCCTGGCGCGCCAGGGTTTCCTCGATGGTTTTCAGGACTTTACCGAGGTCGGCCTGGTCTTGCTCGCGGGCCTGGAGCTTGGCGTCACGGGCCTTCACGTCGTCATTCAGCTTGGCCAGCGCCTGCTGGCGCTCCTTGCGGACCTTGTCCAGTTCGTCGCGCTGGCTGTCGAGGGCGGTTTTCTGGTCGAGCAGCTGCGACTGCTGGTTGGCGATTTCCTGCTCGACGTTGGCCAACTGGCGCAGGGTCTCGTTGAAGCTTTTCAGTTGCTCCAGGCGGGCCTTGCTCAGGTAGTCGTAATAGGTAAGGGTGCGGGCGAACTTTTCCGGGTTCTGCTGGTTGAGCAGCAGCTTGAGGTATTCCTGGCGGCCGTTCTGGTAAGCGGCGCGGGCCTGGATCGCGATCAGGCGTTGCTGTTCAACGCGGGCGCTCTGGAGTTTTTTTTTCTCAGCGTCGAGTCGCTCCAGTTCCGACTCGCTCTTCTTTAGTTCTTTTTGCAGCTCCTGGACCTGCTTCTCCAGCTTGCCCATCTCGGTTTCCGTGCCGCGCAGGTCTTTCTGCACGCCGGACTTCTCTTCCTGGAGCTTGCCGAGCAGCTTCTTCAGCTCGGTAATGTCCTGACGCGTAGCGTCCAACTGTTGTTGGGTTTGTGCGCGCTCATCGGCAAACGCCGGTTGGAGCAGGCAGACAAGAGCAAGGGTAATCAAGGCGCGAAGCATAGAGGCGGGCGACACCAGGGAAAGGGACGGCCTAGTATGCCCGCCAAGCGCTGCAAAAAAAACGCCCAATTCGGCTTGGCAGGCAAGTTAGGTGCCCAGTGGCCGCATTCTGCAAGCAATTGTGGGCAAGTCCCATAGCCCTTTGAAGGCGACGAGCGGTTGAGAGCGTCGTGTCGTGCTTCTGCAGTTGTTTTGTGTGCTTCGCGAAATGCCTTGAAATGCTCCACCCTGACGGTGCATTTGCGCTCGGAATAGACTCTTCGGCCCTGTTAATCCGACGGTCGGCATAGTCAGTAATGCCTTGTATTCACGAGTCAAAAGGCCAGCAAACGTGGCTTGATTATGGGCTTCCCGATCTTCGTAGTCTGGATCGGGCTTTGCGAGCGCGTCCACTTGAGGAAGTGGCCGCCGGCAATGACGTCGAAGCGGCCATCGATATAGTCGCAATGCATTTTGGCATTGCCCATTCGAGCTGTTCGGAAGTGGAAGTTGCCTCGCCTTTGGGGCAAATAGCGATCAGGCGTAGCTGTCTGCAGCACATTGTTGAAAAGCGGCAGGACGCCAGAGAGCGTTATGTCAGGTTCGCCTTGGACACATTGACGGGGCCTCTGGAAATATGGCGTGTTGCTTATAGCGATTGCTCCGCTCGTTTAGCATTCATTGGGGCTTATGAATCCAGGAGGCAGATGCTGGTGGTGGTCAATATTCAGGCTGGCAATGTGCTGTGGAACTTCATGCAGACAGACGCCAAGGCCTTGAACAAGCATCGTCATGGTGAGTTGCTCTACAAGCGTTACGAGCTTTTGTGACGCCCAAAGAAAAGGGCAGCTCTTTCGAACTGCCCTAAGTAGTGCTTGCTTGATATTCATATACACACCCTCAAGCAGGGGTGTGGAGGTCTCACCCTACGCGGATATCCAGCCATCTGCGGGGTTCCTACGCCAGTTATCGCCGCTGGAGGCAACTGGTTTCGCGCTCGAGTCCATTATTGACGGGCTGCCTGTTTTGAGCAACCCCTGAACTGTGTCAGACCAGAATCGAAGTGCCAGTCATCTCTTTCGGCTTCTCCAGCCCCATCAGCATCAACATGGTCGGTGCCACGTCGGCCAGCACGCCGCCATCACGTACTTTAAAGTCACGTTTGCCGACGTAGATGAATGGCACCGGCTCGGTGGTGTGGGCGGTGTGGGCCTGGCCGGTAGATTCGTCGGACATTTGCTCGCAGTTGCCGTGGTCGGCGGTGATCAGCGCTTCGCCGCCCACCTTGTCCAGGGCGTCGACGATGCGGCCGACGCACAGGTCCAGGCATTCCACGGCTTTTACCGCCGCTTCCAGGTTGCCGCTGTGGCCCACCATGTCACCGTTGGCGTAGTTGACCACGATCACGTCGTAGCGCTGGTGTTCGATGGCGTCGACGATCTTGTCCGTGACTTCCGGGGCACTCATCTCCGGCTGCAGGTCGTAGGTGGCGACTTTCGGCGACGGGATCAGGATGCGTTCTTCACCCGGGAACGGTTCTTCACGACCGCCGGAGAAGAAGAAGGTCACGTGGGCGTACTTCTCGGTTTCGGCAATGCGCAGTTGGGTCTTGCCGTTTTTCGCCAGGTAATCCCCCAGCACGTTTTCCAGGCTGCCCGGGGCGAATGCCGACGGGGCCGGGATGTTGGCGGCGTATTGGGTCAGCATCACGAATTCGACTTTCGGCTGGCGGGCGCGCTCGAAGTCCTTGAAGCCGGCATCGACGAATACGTGGCTCAGCTCGCGGGCACGGTCGGCGCGGAAGTTCATGAACACCACGGCGTCGCCATCTTCGACCTTGACCGGTTCGCCGATGGTGGTGGCCTTGACGAACTCGTCACTCTCGCCACGGGCGTAGGCGGCTTCCAGGCCTTCCTGGGCGGTGGCGGCGTTGAATTCGGCCTGGCCGTCGACGATCAGGTTGTAGGCCTGTGCCACGCGGTCCCAGCGGTTGTCGCGGTCCATGGCGAAGTAGCGGCCAACCAGGCTGGCGATGCGGCCTTTGCCGAGGGTCTTGAAGGTTTCATCCAGCAGTTCGATGGAGGACTGGGCACTTTTCGGCGGGGTGTCGCGGCCGTCGAGGAACGCGTGCAGGTAGATCTTCTCGGCGCCGCGCTTGAAGGCCAGTTCGGCCATGGCGATCAGGTGGTCCTGGTGGCTGTGGACGCCGCCGTCCGACAGCAGGCCCATGAAGTGCACGGCCTTGCCGGCCTTGACCGCTTTATCCACTGCCGCGCAGATGTTTGGGTTCTCGAAAAACTCACCGTCGCGGATCGCTTTGGTCACGCGGGTGAAGTCTTGATAGACCACTCGTCCGGCACCGAGATTCATATGGCCGACTTCCGAGTTGCCCATTTGGCCGTCCGGCAGGCCAACATCCATGCCCGAGCCCGAGATCAGGCCGTTCGGAACGGTAGCGCTCAGACGGTCCAGTACTGGCTTGCTGGCCGAGTACACGGCGTTGTCGTGGTGGCTTTCACTGTGTCCGAAGCCATCGAGAATTATCAGGACCAAAGGTTTAGGCGTAGTAGTCATAGATCCTCTCGCGGCGGTAATGAATGAAGGGAATAGAAAAGGGAGTGGCAGTTTAAAGCGAAGTTCCGACCACGTCACCGCTTTACGGGGGTTGGCCGACCATGACGGCTGTGTATACTTACCGCCATTTTAACGCCCTGGAACCTCCTTGATGGTTGATCACCTGATTGCATTTGCCACTACCCACTATTTGCTCGCTGGTGCGTTCGTCGTACTGCTGGCGCTGCTGATCGCTCACGAATTGAGCCGCGGTGGCCGCAGCCTCAGCACGTCCGAGCTGACCGCGCTGGTCAACAAGGATGAGGCCGTAGTGGTGGACATTCGTCCCGCCAAGGATTTCGCCGCCGGTCACATTGTCGGCGCGCTGAACATTCCCCAGGACAAACTGATTTCGCGCCTGGCCGAGCTGGAAAAGCACAAGGCCAAGACCATTATCCTGGTCGACGCCCAGGGCCAGCACTCCGGCACCCACGCCCGCGAGATGCTGAAAACCGGCTTCAACGCCGCCAAACTGTCGGGTGGTATTTCCAGCTGGCGTGGCGATAACCTGCCGCTGGTGAAGTGATATGAGCCAGGTTGTCGTTTATTCCAGCGATTATTGCCCTTATTGCATGCGGGCCAAGGCCCTGCTTGTGAAAAAGGGCATTGCCTTCGAAGAGATCAAGGTTGATGGCAAGCCCCAGGTGCGCGCCGAGATGACCAAGAAAGCGGGACGCACGTCCGTGCCGCAGATCTGGATCGGTGACAAGCATGTCGGTGGTTGCGATGACCTGTTCGCACTCGAGCGCGCCGGTAAACTGGATGCGCTGCTTCACGTCTGACTCCTAACCCCTAAAAGACCCCAAGATCACGAAGGATCTGCGATGACTGACCAACAGAACACCGAAGCGGCAGCAGAAGAAGCTCAAGGCCCACAATTTTCCCTGCAGCGTATTTACGTACGTGACTTGTCGTTCGAAGCGCCGAAAAGCCCGGCCATCTTCCGTCAGGAATGGACCCCGAGCGTTGCGCTGGACCTGAACACCCGTCAGAAGGCACTGGAAGGTGACTTCCACGAGGTCGTGCTGACCCTGTCGGTCACCGTCAAGAACGGCGAAGAAGTGGCCTTCATTGCTGAAGTGCAACAGGCCGGTATCTTCCTGATCCAGGGCCTGGACGAAGCGTCCATGAGCCACACCCTGGGCGCGTTCTGCCCGAACATTCTGTTCCCGTATGCCCGTGAGACCCTGGATAGCCTGGTCACCCGTGGCTCGTTCCCGGCGCTGATGCTGGCTCCGGTGAACTTCGATGCCCTGTATGCGCAAGAGCTGCAGCGCATGCAACAGGAAGGCTCGCCAACGGTTCAGTAAGCTGTTCTGAGCAACGACGCCGATCCAATGTGGGAGCGGGCTTGCTCGCGAATGCGGTACTTCAGTCGATATCTTCGTTGACTGGCACTCCGCTTTCGCGAGCAAGCCCGCTCCCACATTCGTTATGCAGTGTTACTTGAACCCCAGTTGCCGCCAACCTTCGTAAACCGCGACGGCCACGGTATTGGACAGGTTCAGGCTGCGGCAGCCTTCGCGCATCGGCAGGCGCAGGCGGTGGCCGTCTGGCAGGGCGTCCAGCACGTCTGCCGGCAGGCCGCGGCTTTCCGGGCCGAACAGGAAGGCGTCGCCTTCGGCAAAGCTGGCATCATGAAACGGCCGCGAACCCTTGGTGGTAAACGCGAACAACCGTGGGTGGTTCAGGCTTTCCAGGCAGCTGGCAAGGTCGGCGTGGCGTTGCAGGGTGGCGTACTCGTGGTAGTCCAGCCCGGCGCGGCGCAGGCGCTTGTCGTCCATGTCGAAACCCAAGGGCTCGATCAAATGCAGGTGGCAGCCACTGTTGGCGCACAGCCTGATAACGTTGCCGGTATTCGGCGGAATTTCTGGTTGAAAAAGGATGACGTGAAACATGCACGGCTCCGAAGGCAAAGATGCGCTGCATTCTACCCCTGAAGAAGACCCCAGGCCGAAGCTATTGCCACGGGTTTTAGGCTCGTTGGCGATTGTCGGCTTGATGGTAGGCCTGATGATCGGCCGGCTGACCACGCCAGACCCGGTTGAGCTGCAGCAGGTAGAGCCCGCCGCCGATGGCCTGGTGGTGTGGTTCAACAGCGAACCCAAGCTGCACGGCGAGCATATCGACGGCACCGTGGCGCTGCTGTTCGATGCGCTTGGCAAGGCCCAGGGCGGCCAATTGAAGGTCAATGACAAGGATGTGAACTGGCGCGTACGCAAGACCGATGGCGGCTTGCTGCTGAACCTGGTGGCGGCTCGGCCGTTGCGCGGGGAGTGGTCGGGAGAGAAGGCCGATGGACGCTGGCGGGTGGAGATCCATCTCCAGGAGCAATAAAAGAGGGAATCCCCGGCCTGCCTGTACCAAGGTTCCCAAAACGGGCTGGGGCTATGGGCGCGTTGCCTCATAAGCCCCGGGTGTAAAGAAGGGAGTTCCCGGCCTGCCTGTACCAGGGCTCCCAAAACGGGGTGAAGCCAAAGGCTTCGGTGTTAAAGAGGGAATCCCCGGCCTGCCTGTACCGAGGTTCCCGAAACGGGTGTGGGGCGCGACGCGATCCGCATCAAGCACCCCGGGTGTTAAAGAGGGGATTCTCGGCCTGCCTGTACCAAGGTCCCCGAAACTGGGTAGTGACAGGGTTATTGCAGGGCGCGTGCCAGAAATGTGAAGTGGCGCCAAAAAATTTCTTTAGAAAGCGCAAAGCCCCGGAATACGGGGCTTTGGCTTTTTCGGGTTTTAATATTTTCTTAACAAGGCATGGGTTTCAGGCGTTGGATAAGTGCGCGATGCCGGTTCGTGGTGCATTGAAGCGGTGCACAGTGCTGAAACCTTGTGGAGATCCAAATGTGGGAGCGGGCTTGCTCGCGAAGGCGGCGCGTCAGTCGATACGTATGTTGACTGAACCATCGCCTTCGCGAGCGAGCCCGCTCCCACACTGGATCTTCGGTGTACTTGAGGGATCAATCAGCCTTCATCGCCCTCATCATCATCCCCACCGTCAACCTTCATCCCCAGCTCCTTGATCTTGCGTGTCAGCGTATTGCGGCCCCAGCCCAGCAGCACGGCGGCGTCGCGACGACGTCCAGCAGTATGCTTGAGGGCGGTTTCGATCATGATCCGCTCGAAAGCCGGCACAGCGCTGTCCAGCAGGTTCGACTGGCCACGTGCCAGGGCCTGGTCGGCCCATTGGCGCAGCGCCTGCTCCCAGTTGGTCACCGGTGCCGAATCCTGCGGCAGGCTCAGCAGCTCAGGCGGCAGGTCGCTGATATGCACTTCGCGCCCCGAAGCCATCACCGTGATCCAGCGGCAGGTGTTCTCCAGCTGACGCACGTTGCCCGGCCATGGCAGGTTCTTCAGGTATTCCTCGGTCTCGCTTTTCAGCAGCTTCGGCTCGACGGCCAGCTCCTGGGCGGCGCGGCTGAGGAAGTGACGGGCCAGGGTCGGGATGTCCTCGCGACGGTCCGACATCCGTGGGATGTGGATGCGGATCACGTTCAGGCGGTGGAACAAGTCTTCACGGAATTTCCCGGCGTGCACCAGGGTTTCCAGGTTCTGGTGCGTCGCCGCGATGATACGTACGTCGACCTTGACCGGCGTGTGCCCGCCTACCCGATAAAACTCGCCGTCGGCCAGGACCCGCAGCAAGCGCGTCTGGGTATCGGCCGGCATGTCGCCGATTTCATCGAGGAACAGCGTGCCGCCGTCGGCCTGTTCAAAACGGCCACGGCGCAGGTTGGCCGCACCGGTGAACGCGCCTTTTTCATGGCCGAACAGTTCCGACTCCATCAAGTCTTTCGGGATCGCCGCCATGTTCAGCGCAATGAACGGCGACGCCGCCCGTGGGCTGTGACGGTGCAGGGCGTGGGCCACCAGCTCTTTACCGGTACCCGACTCGCCATTGATCAGCACGGTGATGTTGGAGTGGCTCAAGCGCCCGATGGCGCGAAACACTTCCTGCATCGCCGGCGCTTCACCGATGATTTCCGGGGTACGGGTCAGGGCCGGCGGGGCTTCCTGGTTCTGCTGTTCCTGGGCGTGCTGGTTGGCGCGTTTTACCAGCGCCACCGCTTCGTCCACGTCGAACGGTTTTGGCAGGTATTCAAAGGCGCCGCCCTGATAGGACGCGACAGCGCTGTCCAGGTCCGAGTGCGCGGTCATGATGATCACCGGCAGGCGCGGGTGCTGCTCGCGAATCCGCGCCAGCAAGTCCAGGCCACTGGCGCCGGGCATGCGGATGTCGGAGATGATCACGTCGGGCTGCTGGCGAGCCAGGCGGCTCATCACCCCGTCGGCGCTGTCGAAGCTCTGGGTGGTCATGCCTTCCTGTTGCAAGGCTTTCTCCAGGACCCAGCGGATAGAACGGTCGTCATCGACGATCCAGACAGTTTCACTACGGCTCATGTCGATGGGGCTCCTTGTTCCAGTGGCAGAAAGATCGAGAAGGTGGTGTGACCGGGATGGCTCTCACATTCGATCAAACCCTGGTGCTGGCTGATGATGTTCTGGGTAATGGCCAGGCCGAGCCCGGTACCGTCCGGGCGGCCGCTGACCATTGGGAAAAAGATGGTTTCCTGCAGTTCTGCAGGGATGCCGGGGCCGTTGTCGATGATCTCGACCTTGGTCACCAGGCGATGGCGCACGTGGCCAATGGTGAACTGGCGCAGGGCACGGGTGCGCAGGCTGATGCGCCCCAGGCGCAGCTCGTTCTGGCTGCTGATGGCCTGCATGGCGTTGCGCACGATATTGAGCACCGCCTGGATCATCTGCTCGCGGTCGATCAATACGTCGGGAATGCTCGGGTCGTAGTCGCGCACCAAGGTGATGCAGCCCTGGCTTTCGGCCTCCACCAACTGGCAAACCCGCTCCAGCACTTCGTGCACGTTGGTCATTGCCAGAGACGGCAGCTTGTTGGAGCCGAGCATGCGGTCTACCAGGTTACGCAGGCGGTCGGCTTCCTCGATGATGACGTTGGTGTAGTCCTTGAGGTTTTCGTCCGGCAGCTCGCGGGCCAGCAGCTGTGCGGCACCGCGAATCCCGCCCAGGGGGTTCTTGATCTCATGGGCCAGGCCGCGCACCAGCATCTTGCTGGTTTCCTGCTTGGACAGCTGCGCCTCTTCCTTGGTGATGCGCAGCAGGCGATCGCGGGGATGCACCTCCAGCAGCAACAAGGTGGCGCCGTGGCTGAGGATCGGTGTTACCGCGTAGTCGACGGTGAGGGTCTGGCCGGTGAGGGCGGTGAGCATCGCTTCGCGCTTGGTGAACGGGTGCGCCTGCTCCACGGCCTGGCGCAACGAGCTCAAGGCCTCGGCCGACTCAGTGAACAGCTCACTGATGAATTGCCCATGGCTGCGCTGCCCGCTGATGGCCAGCAGCATCTCCGCCGCCGGGTTCATGTACTCAAGGCGCAGTTCGTCATTGAGCAGAATGGTCGCGGTGGTCAGGTTGTCGAGTAACAGGCGGTGCAGTGCGTCGCTGATGGTCATTAGGACCTCTTTTGGAGCAAGGCGCGGGCTTGAGGCACACGCTGATACAAGGAAAATGCAAAAACCAAACCAAAGCTCCGAAAAGAAGCGTTAAAGCCCTGAAATGGGGGCTTAAGGCGCGAAACTGTGGCGTTCTGCCAGCTTGGACGGGAAGTTTCGAACCAAAATGGGTTGCGTAAGTGGGAAGGGTGCAGCGTATCGCACCAATATAGTGCGGTTTTGAAAAGTCTGTTCAGGAAGCTGGTGGCAGCGACTGATTGGCTGAATGGGTCGGATCTAAATTGTGGGAGCGGGCTTGCTCGCGAAGGCGGCGTGTCAGTCATGCATATATCAACTGACACACCGCCTTCGCGAGCAAGCCCGCTCCCACATTTGATGGCGTTCGCAATTTTAGATTTTATAGAGGCACAGCTCGGCGGTGGCGCGGATCATCGCCAGTTGGCGCAGCGGGTCATGTGCAGCCGCGTGATTGGCCTGGGCCAGCCATTGCGGACACTGGGGGTTGGTGCGTTCTGGGGTGAAGTCCGCCAGCTGTTGCAGCAGGCGTTTTTGCAGCAGGTCCAGTTTAGGGCGGATCTGGCCGACCAGATCCGGGCGTGGGTCATTCGGCGCCTTGCCTTGCAGCTGCCAATCGGACAGGTGGGCGTATTGCACCAGTTTGTTCGCCTCGATCTGGGCCGAGAAAAACTGCTCGGCCTGTGCCGGTGCCAGTTTGTAGCTCGGCGCCTGGGCGACGACGCTGGCGATCACGTCCTGCTCCCGTGGGCGGTCCTCGACGGGCTTGTGGCTGTCCCATTTGCTCAGGGCCACCTGGTCGGCAATCGCCAGGCGTTCGGCAATGCTGTCGAGCAGCGGGGCGAGAGTGGGTGGTGCTGCGAATACATTGGCGCTGATGGCCAGCAAGATGAACCCAGTTTTGAGTTTCAAGGCAGATCCCTCTTCTGTAGGAGCGAGCTTGCTCGCGAAGGTCGTTAACGATAACGCGTAAGTATTGAAGAAATGCGGTGCCTTTGAATTTTTCGCGGGCAAGCCCGCTCCCACAGGGTTTTGCGGGCAAAAAAAAGACCTCCCGAAGGAGGCCTTTTTCGTCACGCCGCGTTACGCAGCGCTACCGGATCAGCAGCTGTAGTACAGCTCGTATTCCAGTGGGTGTACGAAGGTGCGGACCTTGATTTCTTCTTCGCTTTTCAGGGCGATGTAGGCATCGATAAAGTCGTCGCTGAACACGCCGCCTTTGGTCAGGAACGCACGGCCCTTGTCCAGCTCTTCCAGGGCTTCTTTCAGGCTGCCGCACACTTGTGGGATCTCTTTGGCCTCTTCAGGCGGCAGGTCGTACAAGTTTTTGTCGGCGGCATCGCCAGGGTGGATCTTGTTCTGGATACCGTCCAGGCCGGCCATGACCAGAGCAGCGAAGGCCAGGTACGGGTTGGCTGCCGGATCCGGGAAACGGGCTTCGATACGGCGAGCGCGAGGGCTGGACACGTAAGGAATACGGATCGAAGCGGAACGGTTGCGAGCCGAGTAGGCGAGCATTACCGGAGCTTCGAAACCTGGGACCAGACGCTTGTAGGAGTTGGTCGACGGGTTGGTGAAGCCGTTCAGGGCCTTACCGTGCTTGATGATACCGCCGATGAAGTACAGGGCAGTGTCGGACAGGCCGGCATAACCTTCGCCAGCGAAGGTGTTCTTGCCTTCTTTGGCGATGGACAGGTGAACGTGCATACCCGAACCGTTATCGCCGTACAGAGGCTTAGGCATGAAGGTAGCGGTACGGCCGTAGGCATCAGCCACGTTGTGTACGCAGTACTTCAGGGTCTGAACTTCGTCAGCCTTGGCAACCAGGGTGTTGAACTTCACGCCGATTTCGTTCTGGCCGGCAGTCGCCACTTCGTGGTGGTGAACTTCGATGACCAGGCCCATCTCTTCCATGGCGTTGCACATGGAGGTACGGATTTCGTGGTCGTGGTCGAACGGAGGAACCGGGAAGTAGCCGCCTTTGATACCTGGACGGTGGCCTTTGTTGCCGCCTTCCACGTCCTGGTCGGACATCCACGAACCTTGTTCGGAGAAGATCTTGAACATGGAGCCAGAGATGTCGGACTTGAACTTGACCGAATCAAAGATGAAGAATTCTGGTTCCGGGCCTACGAATACGGTGTCGCCGATACCGGTCGACTTCAGGTATTCCTCGGCACGCTTGGCGATCGCACGTGGGTCACGGTCGTAGCCCTGCATGGTCGAAGGCTCGATCACGTCGCAGACGATGATCAAGGTTGGGTCTTCGGTGAACGGGTCGAGTACGGCAGTGCTGTCGTCCGGCATCAGGATCATGTCGGACGCTTCGATGCCTTTCCAGCCAGCAATGGAGGAGCCGTCGAACATTTTGCCTTCTTCGAAGAAGGCGTCATCCAGCGCGTCGCGAGCCGGCATGGTCACGTGGTGCTGAGTGCCTTTTGTGTCCGTGAAGCGCAGATCAATCCATTTGACGTCATGATCTTTGATGAGTTGAACCGACTTCGACATAGTGTCCTCCGGGTGGCTTCGGGCTGGGGTAGTGGAGTAGCCCTTAGAATGTGGGTGATGCCGGCGCGAATACTCGACCAAGGCAACCTGCCTCACAAGAGAGCAAATTGCATGCCAGTGCCCCGACATGGGTTTTTTGCCACAAAAACGCCCCTATAAAGGTGCAATCCGCTGAAACGGAAGAAATTGCGCACCGCAATGTAGCGCTTATTTTGGTTTATGACCCGTTTTGGTGCGCGAAAGGTCAGTTGCATATTAACTGGTTAAACCTTGAGCGATTTCCGCTATAATCCGCGCCCCCCTTTTTCGGCTGGGCCTGCGCGCGCTGTTTTCATGAAATTAATCGTTAAAGTCTTCCCCGAGATCACCATCAAGAGCCGACCGGTACGGATGCGTTTCATCCGTCAATTGGCCAAGAACATCCGTGCCGTGCTCCGCGATCTGGACCCGGCTGTGGTGGTGAATGGTGTGTGGGACAATCTCGAGCTGGAAACCCGCCTCACAGACCCCAAGGCCCTGAAGGACATGACCGAGCGCCTGAGCTGCGTGCCGGGCATCGCGCATTTCCTGCAGGTCGACGAGTACCCGCTGGGCGACTTCGACGACATCACCGAAAAGTGCAAGCAGCACTACGGCGATGTGCTGGCAGGCAAGGTGTTTTCAGTGCGTTGCAAACGCGCCGGCAAGCACCCGTTCAGCTCCATGGATGTCGAGAAATACGTGGGCAGCAAGCTGCGTCGCGAGTGCGGCGCTGCCGGAATTTCCCTGAAAGAGCCGCAAATTGAAGTGCGGATGGAAATTCGCGACCAACGGTTGTTTGTGATCCACAGCCAGCACGACAGCATCGGCGGCTACCCTCTGGGTGCCCTGGAACAGACCCTGGTATTGATGTCCGGCGGTTTCGATTCCACTGTCGCGGCCTACCAGATCATGCGCCGCGGGCTGATGAGCCACTTCTGCTTCTTCAACCTGGGCGGGCGTGCACACGAATTGGGCGTGATGGAAGTCGCGCATTACATCTGGAAGAAGTACGGCAGCTCGCAACGGGTGCTGTTTGTCAGCGTACCGTTCGAGGAAGTCCTGGGAGAAATTCTCGGGAAAGTCGATAACAGTCATATGGGCGTAGTATTGAAGCGTATGATGTTACGCGCTGCGTCCCGAATCGCGGATCGGCTGGAAATCGACGCACTGGTCACCGGTGAAGCGATTTCCCAGGTGTCCAGCCAGACCCTGCCGAACCTGTCGTTGATCGACTCTGTGACCGAGAAGCTGGTACTGCGCCCGCTGATCGCCAGTCACAAGCAAGACATAATCGACCTGGCGACCCAGATCGGCACGGCGGATTTCGCCAAGCACATGCCGGAATATTGCGGGGTCATCTCGGTGAACCCCAAGACCCACGCCAAGCGCAACCGCGTGGAGTACGAAGAACAACAGTTCGATATGGCGGTGCTCGAGCGTGCGCTTGAGAACGCCAAGCTGGTGCCGATCGATCGGGTTATCGACGAATTGGGCCAGGATTTGCAGATCGAAGAAGTCAGCGAGGCTCTGGCCGGTCAGATCATCATCGACATCCGTCACCCGGATGCCGCTGAAGACGAGCCGCTGGAAATTGCTGGCATCGACGTACAAACGCTGCCGTTCTATGCATTGAATGCGCGTTTCAAGGAACTGGATGACAGCCGTCAGTACCTGTTGTATTGCGACAAAGGCGTGATGAGTCGCCTGCATGCCCACCATTTGCTCAGTGAGGGGCATGCCAATGTGCGCGTTTATCGACCGAGCTAAGAGCCCGGGGCTGTTTGCCTGTGGCCTGCGTCACCGGCCCCCCGACTCTGCCGTCAAGCTGTAACGGCAAGGCCTGACTCTACTGTTAATCGCTGCCACGACCTGTCAGCACACCGAATCCTCTGATCGAGATACACAAGTGATCGAAAATCTACGCAACATCGCCATCATTGCTCACGTTGACCATGGTAAGACCACCCTGGTAGACAAACTCTTGCGTCAATCCGGCACCCTGGAGCGCAACGAGCTCAACGACGAGCGCGTGATGGACTCCAACGACCAGGAGAAAGAGCGCGGTATTACCATTCTGGCGAAAAACACCGCCATCAACTGGAACGGCTACCACATCAACATCGTGGATACCCCGGGCCACGCCGACTTCGGCGGCGAAGTTGAACGCGTAATGTCGATGGTTGACTCCGTTCTGCTGCTGGTTGACGCTCAAGACGGCCCTATGCCGCAAACCCGTTTCGTGACCAAGAAGGCTTTCGAAGCCGGCCTGCGTCCGATCGTGTGCATCAACAAGGTTGACCGTCCAGGCGCGCGTCCGGACTGGGTTCTGGACCAGATCTTCGACCTGTTCGACAACCTGGGTGCCACCGAAGAACAGTTGGACTTCAAAGTCGTCTACGCCTCGGCCCTGAACGGCATTGCCGGTCTGGAACACACCGACATGGCTGAAGACATGACCCCGTTGTACCAGTCGATCGTCGACAACGTACCGGCTCCGAAAGTTGACCGTGAAGGCCCGTTCCAGATGCAAATCTCGGCACTGGACTACAACAGCTTCCTGGGTGTTATCGGTGTTGGCCGTATCGCTCGTGGTAGCGTCAAGCCGAACACTCCGGTGGTCGCCATCGGCGCCGACGGCAAGAAGCGCAACGGTCGTATCCTGAAGCTGATGGGTCACCACGGCCTGCACCGCATCGACGTTGAAGAAGCGTTTGCCGGTGACATCGTGTGTGTGAGCGGTATGGACTCGCTGTTCATCTCCGACACCCTGTGCCAGCCGGACAACGTCGAGGCGATGAAGCCTCTGACCGTTGACGAGCCAACCGTTTCCATGACCTTCCAGGTAAACGACTCGCCTTTCTGCGGTAAAGAAGGCAAGTTCGTGACTTCCCGTAACATCAAGGAACGTCTGGACAAAGAGCTGCTGTACAACGTTGCTCTGCGCGTTGAAGAAGGCGACTCGGCTGACAAGTTCAAGGTTTCCGGCCGTGGTGAGCTGCACCTCTCGGTACTGATCGAAACCATGCGTCGCGAAGGCTTCGAAATGGGCGTTGGTCGTCCTGAAGTGATCATCCGCCAGGTTGACGGCGTGAAGCAGGAACCGTTTGAAAACGTCACCATCGACACCCCTGAAGAATCCCAGGGCAAGGTCATGGAAGAGATGGGCCTGCGTAAGGGCGACCTGACCAACATGGTGCCGGATGGCAAAGGCCGTGTGCGTCTGGAATACAACATCCCTGCTCGTGGTCTGATCGGTTTCCGTAACCAGTTCCTGACCCTGACCAACGGTGCTGGCATCCTGACCTCGATCTTCGATCGCTACGACACCATGAAGTCCGGCGACATGTCCGGCCGTCAGAACGGTGTTCTGGTATCGGTAGAAACCGGCAAGGCGCTGACCTACTCCCTGGAAACCCTCCAGGCGCGTGGCAAGCTGTTCGTTGAACACGGTCAAGAGATCTACAACGGTCAGATCGTTGGCCTGAACAGCCGTGACAACGACATGGGCGTCAACCCAACCAAAGGCAAGAAGCTCGACAACATGCGTGCTTCGGGTAAAGACGAAACCATCGCTCTGGTTCCACCTGTTCGCTTCACCCTGGAACAGGCTCTGGAATTCATCCAGGACGACGAGCTGTGCGAAGTTACGCCTAAGTCGATCCGCCTGCGTAAGAAGATCCTGGACGAAGGCGAGCGTACCCGCGCTGCCAAGAAAGCCAAGAACTGAGTTAACTCAGGCTGAATGAAAAACGCCCCCGGTCGAAAGGCCGGGGGCGTTTTTTTATGCCTGCAATATCTGTAGTGACTGTGCGGGCCCCTTCGCGAGCAAGCCCGCTCCCACATTCGACCGCGTTTTTTCAAGATGAGTAAGGTCAAGTGTGGGAGCGGGCTTGCTCGCGAAAGCGGTAGTTCAAGCAATAAAAAATCTGGATCAGAACCTGTCGAGGGTCTTGAACCTGGTCTCGCGCACCACTTCCTTCGGCTTGTACGCGCAATACCCCGGGCGCGGCCCGATTTTCGGGTGATTGCGGCAAGTATCCGGGCGCTTGTCATAAATAGTGCAGAAGCGGCTCTTACGATCCAGGTACAGGCAATCGTTGTTGCTCATGCGCTGCAGGGTGAAGATCTCGGATTTGGCGTTGAAGCGCTCGACGATGCCTTCCTTCTGCAAGCGCTTGGCGATGTTCTTCGGCGGGTCGCCACGCTCGAACTCATCGACGATGCCGATGCGGATCAGGTCCTTGATCTTCACCTCAACCGGCAGGGTGCAGCAGCTCGACACACAGCCGCCACACATATGGCTTGAGTATTTCTGCCAGGTCTCGAGACGGTCGAGTTCCGCGGCGGCGATCAGTTGAGGCTTCATCAGGTTTCCAAGAGGGGTGTTATCCGGCGCGGGATCATACCGGAACTGGTGGTTTTTTGAACAATATCTTCCAGCTTTCAGCTCGAAGGCTGTGCCGGGCCACAAACGGGCACGGCCCCTGCATCAAATTCCCGCAAAGGTGAATGAGTTAAAAAACTGCCGAACCAGAGCGTCTACCGTCTGTCAGACCGTCTAGGCTCTAGCAACTCCTTCTATCTCGCCCGAGGTCGCATCGATGTCTCAGGAACCGCTTGTACGAGAAGCAGAGGTAGCCGCATTTCGCGATGCCGTCTTGACCAAACTTACCTATGCGGTGGGCAAGGACCCCGATCACGCCTTCGACCACGATTGGTTTGAAGCCATCGCACTGGCCGCCCGCGACCACATGGTCGACCACTGGATGGACCACACGCGGCACATCTACCGCAAGGGACAGAAGCGGGTCTATTACCTCTCGCTGGAATTCCTGATCGGCCGTCTGCTCTACGACAGCCTGAGCAACCTTGGCTTGCTGGACGTGGCCCGTGAGGCCATGAGCGAGTTGGGTGTGGACATGGAGCGCATTCGCCTGCTGGAGCCCGACGCGGCCCTGGGCAACGGTGGCCTTGGCCGCCTGGCGGCCTGCTTCATGGAAAGCATGTCGACCCTGGGCATCGCCGGCCATGGCTATGGCATTCGGTATGAGCACGGGCTGTTTCGCCAGGCGATTGTCGATGGCTGGCAGCAGGAGCAAACCGAACGCTGGCTGGATTTCGGCAACCCCTGGGAGTTCGAGCGCGCCGAAGTGATCTACCCGATCGGCTTTGGCGGTGGTGTGGAAACCGTGCTGGACGCGTCCGGCAAGTCGATCCAGGTCTGGTCGCCGAATGAAACCGTACGCGCGGTGGCTTATGACACCCCGGTCGTCGGCTGGCGCGGCGCAAGCGTCAACACCTTGCGCCTGTGGCGTGCCCGTGCGGTGGAAGACCTGCACCTGGAACGTTTCAACGCCGGTGACCACCTGGGCGCCGTCGCCGAGGTGGCCCGCGCCGAAAGCATCTCCCGAGTGCTTTACCCGGCCGACAGCACCGAAGCAGGGCAGGAGCTGCGCCTGCGCCAGGAGTACTTCTTCGTCTCCGCCTCGTTGCAGGATCTGCTGCGTCGCCACAAGAACATGCACGGCTCGGTATTGAGCCTGGGCGAGCACGCGGCCATCCAGCTCAACGACACTCACCCGTCGATCGCGGTGGCCGAGTTGATGCGTCAGTTGGTGGACCTGCACGACATCCCGTGGGATGCCGCCTGGGACGTCACCGTCGAAACCCTTTCGTACACCAACCACACCTTGCTCCCCGAGGCGTTGGAAACCTGGCCAGTCGGCCTGATGGAGCGCATGCTGCCGCGGCACATGCAGATCATCTACCTGATCAACGCCCAGCATATCGACTCGCTGCGGGCCAAGGGCATCCATGACTTCGACGTGCTGCGTGCCGTCTCGCTGATCGAAGAAGACAACGGTCGCCGCGTACGCATGGGCAACCTGGCGTTCCTCGGCTCCCACAGTGTCAACGGCGTATCCGGCCTGCACACGCAACTGATGCGCAGCACGGTGTTCTCCGAACTGCACAAGCTCTACCCGGACCGCATCAACAACAAAACCAACGGCATTACCTTCCGCCGCTGGCTGTACCAGGCCAACCCCAAGCTCACGGCGATGCTGGTGGAAGCACTGGGCCCGGACGTGCTGGATAACCCCGAACAGCGCCTGGCAGACCTGGAACCGTTCGCCGAGAAGCAAGCCTTTCGCAAGGCCTTCGCCGAACAGCGCCTGCACAGTAAGCGGGCACTGGCCGACATCATTCACGAGCGCCTGGGGATTTCGGTCAACCCGGCGGCGATGTTCGATGTGCAGGTCAAGCGGATCCACGAGTACAAGCGCCAGCTGCTGAACCTGATGCACACCGTCGCGCTGTACCAGGCGATCCGGGCCGAGCCGGGCACCGACTGGGTGCCGCGGGTGAAGATCTTCGCCGGCAAGGCCGCGGCCAGCTATCACCAGGCCAAGCTGATCATCAAGCTGACCAACGACATCGCCCGTACCGTCAACAACGACCCTACTGTGCGCGGGTTGCTCAAGGTGGTATTCCTGCCCAACTACAACGTCAGCCTGGCGGAAAGCATCATTCCGGCGGCCGACTTGTCGGAGCAGATTTCCACCGCCGGCTTTGAAGCCTCGGGCACCAGCAACATGAAATTCGGCCTCAACGGCGCGCTGACGATCGGCACCATGGACGGCGCCAACGTCGAGATGCACGAGCGCGTGGGTGCCGACCACATGTTCATCTTCGGCCTCAGCGCCCAGCAGGTGGAAGCGCGCAAACACGCGGGCGAATTCAACGCCGGGCCAGAGATCGCCGCGTCCCATCGCTTGAATGATGTGCTGCAAGCGATTCGTGGCGGGGTGTTCTCACCGGATGATCCGGGCCGTTATGCCGGGTTGGTGGATTCGCTGATCGACTACGACCGCTTCCTGGTCTGTGCCGACTTCGATTCCTACTGGGATGCCCAGGCGCGGGTCGAGGCCCATTGGCACGACTCCAAGGAATGGTGGCGTTCGGCGGTGCTCAATACCGCGCGCATGGGCTGGTTCTCGTCGGACCGGACCATCCGCGAATACGCGACGGAAATCTGGAAAGCGTTGGATTAGACACTGCAATAAAAAATGTGGGAGCGGGCTTGCTCGCGAAAGCGCAGCGTCAGTCGACAAATTTGTGACTGATCCACCGCCTTCGCGGGCAAGCCCGCTCCCACATGGGGTCCGTGTCGATATACTGAGCATCGCCTTTGCCCGCTTCGGGCTGCTTAGGGATATCGACCATGCAATGGATTTTCATGCTGATTGGCCTGGTGCTCGGCTGGACACTCGACGAGTCGTTCAGTGATGCGGGCATTGGTGCGCTGCTCGGTTTGGGCATTGGCCAGGCGATTCGCCTGTCGATGCTCGCCTCGCGTACGGAGGAACAAGGCCGTCAGTTGGAGTCTGCCCGCAACGCCCTGAAAGTGGTCGAGCAACGCCTGGCCTTGCTGGAAAGGCCTGCCGCCGTTGAAACCCCCGGACCTGTGTTTGTCGAAGAGCCGCTGCCGGTAGCGGCGCCGCCTGAACTCGTCTGGGAATTACCCGCCGAACTGGAACCTGCCTACTCAAGTGTGGTGGCCGAACCCAGCCAGCCATTGCCGGCTGATGTGTGGCGGGCCGAACCGAGCGCGAAAATCCCTGAACAACCTGCCGCGCCTGCGGTGCCTCGCGGCCCCAACTTTATCGAGCGCGCAATCAGCGGTGCCCGCAACTGGCTGTTCGGTGGCAACACCGTGCTGCGGGTCGGCGTGGTGTTGTTGTTCCTCGGCCTGGCCTTCCTGCTGCGCTATGCCACTGAAGGCATGGTGGTGCCAATCGAGTTGCGTTACGCAGGTGTCGCCGGTTGCGCATTGGCACTGCTGGGCCTGGGTTGGTGGCTGCGGCTGCGCAACAGTAATTACGGGTTGATGCTGCAGGGCACCGGCATTGCGGTGTTGTACCTCACGGTGTTCGCCGCGATGCGCCTGCACCCGCTGCTCGACCCCGGCGCGGCACTCGGCTTGCTGGTGGCGGTCACCGTTTTCTCGGCGATCCTGGCGATTACCCAGGACGCCCTCGGCCTGGCCTGCGCCGCTGCACTCGGCGGTTTTGCGGCACCGATCCTCACGTCCACCGGCGCCGGCAACCATGTGGCGCTGTTCAGCTATTTCGCCCTGCTCAACGCAGGCATTCTCGCCATCGCCTGGTTCAAGGCCTGGCGCCTGCTCAATTTGATCGGTTTTGTCGGCACCTTCGGCATCGGCTTCGCCTGGGGCATGCGCTCCTATACACCGGAGTTGCTGTGGAGCACCGAGCCGTTCCTGATTCTATTTTTCCTGATGTACCTGGGCATCGGCCTGTTGTTCGCCCGGCGCAAGTTGCTGGAGATGCGCGACGCGCCGGACGATGACAGCCGTGGCGCGTTGCTGCGCTGGTCGGCGGCCAAGGGCGATTATGTCGACGGCAGCATGCTGTTCGGTCCGCCGCTGGTGGGCTTCGGTTTGCAGTTTGCGCTGGTGCAGCACCTGGAATTTGCCGCTGCGTTCAGCGCGCTGGCCCTGGGCATCATCTATATGGGCCTGGCTCGTTTGCTGAATGGCGGGCGCGCCTTGCTGCTGGCGGAAACCTGCCTGGCGCTGGGTGTGATCTTCGCCAGCCTGGCGATTCCGTTGGGCCTCGACGCACGCTGGACCGCGGCGGCCTGGGCCGTGGAAGGCGCCGGGATTTTCTGGCTCGGCCTGCGTCAGCAGCGGCCTTTGGCACGGGCGTTTGGCTTGCTGTTGCAAGTCGGTTCGGCGCTGGCGTTCCTCAGCGAATTGCGGATTGGCGAGACCAGCCTGCTGGACGGTGCACCCTTGGGTGCGTTGTTGCTGGGGGCGGCCTTGCTGTTCAGTTTTGACCAGTTGCGCAAGGCGCCGGTGGAGCACGCGGCGCAGTGGGAGCGTCGAGGTTTGCCGGTATTGGCCTGCGTCGGCCTTGGCTTCTTGTACCTGCTCGCACCGTTGCTGCTGTGGACCCAAGGCACTGCCATCAGTTGGGCGCTTGCCGGTCTTGCGACCTTGCTGGTGGGCCTGCGCATCGGCTCGCGTACGTTCCTCTTCACCGCGTTTGCCGTGCAACTGCTGGGTGGTGCGCTGTTCCTGCTGCGCCTGCAAGCGGGTGCTGATTCAGGCGCGGTGTTCAGTGCGGGCTGGAGCGGCTTGCTCACCGCATCGCTGATTGGCCTGGCATTGATCGGCGGCATGCTGCTGGCCGCGCGGGACACCATGGTGCGCAGCGATGTGCGGTTGTTGCGTGGCCTGTCGGTGGTGTTGCTCGCCGGGTTGGTGCTGATCAACCTGGCGGTGCTGTTTGTGCTGCCGTGGGAGACCGCCAGCGGCGTGTGGGCGGCCAGTGGTTTGTTGATCATCTGGCTGAGCCTGTACCTGCAACAGCGCGTCAGTTTTGTCTTCGGGTTGTTGCTGCAAGTGATCGGCGGCGCTTCGTTCCTGATCGCGGTGCCGGACCTGCTCGGGCCGCTGACCAGCGAGGGTTTGCGTCCTTTGGGCCATAGCGGTTTCTGGACGCCAATGGTGCTCGGGCTGGCGGCGCTGGTCGGTGCCTGGCGCTTGCAGCGCAGGCCTCATGCGCCGGTGTTCGAGGCGTTGAGTTTGCAGCGGCTGTCCGACGTGCTGCTGGTGTGGGGTGCGGGTTGGTGGACGCTGGCGTTGGTCAGCGAAGTGCTGCGTTTTGCACCGTCGATGCTGCAAGGCACCTGGCTGTTGGCGGTAGCGGCGGTGAGTGTGGCGATCTGGGCGGTATTGGCCCTGAGGCTGCAATGGGCGTCGCTGGGCTTGCTGTGCACGCTGTTGATGCCGGCGGCGGGCGTGGTGTTGCTGGGCTCGTGGGGCTCGCGTTATCACCCGGCGGCGAACTTCGCCTGGCTGGCATGGGCGGCGGTGTTTGCGGTGCACTTCGTGTCGCTGCGACGCCTGGCTTCGGTCATTCCGGAGAAAGCCCTGAGCGCCGCGCATGTGCTTGGTTGCTGGCTGCTGATCGGCGTGCTGGCGCTGGAGCTGCGCTACGGCCTGTTGCTGCTGTCCGAGGAATACAACGCCTGGCGCTGGCTGGGCTGGGCGATCCTGCCGAGCCTATACCTGGTGCTGGCCGCCGCGCCACGCAGTTGGCCGTGGCCGGTGTCGGCGTACCCGCGCGAGTACCGGTTGTATGCCGCGTTGCCGCTGGCGATGTTGATGCTCGGCTGGTTCTGGCTGGCGAATATCTTCAGCGACGGCACCGCCGAGCCGCTGCCGTATGTGCCGCTGCTCAACCCGCTGGATATTGGATTGCTATTCGCGCTGCTGGGTGTGTACCTGTGGTCCCGCAGTGCCGCACCGCAACGCGGCCCGCGCGCCGAACTGGTCGCCCAGGCGGTCGCCGGTGTCTCGTTGTTCGCCTTCTTCACTGCGCTGGTGATGCGCACGGCTCATCACTGGGGTGGCGTGCCGTTCCATCTGGATGCGTTGCTGGAGTCGATGCTGGTGCAGGCCGGGCTGTCGATCGTGTGGACCCTGATTGCCCTGAGCCTGATGATCGGCGGCCATCTGCGTCACCGGCGTGAGGTGTGGCTGATCGGTGCGGCATTGATTGCCGTGGTGGTGGCCAAATTGTTCTTCGTCGAATTGAGCAACCGCGGCGGGCTGGCGCGGATCGTATCGTTTATCGGTGTGGGCGGGCTGTTGCTGGTGGTGGGCTATTTCGCCCCGCTGCCCCCCAAGCGCCCCGAGCCGGTGGTTGAAACTGAAGGAGTGGCCTCTTGATGGGCAAGCTGAGTGTGGCGCTGTTGGGGTTGTGCACGACGTTATCGGCCTGGGCCCAGGAGACGCCCGCCGATTTCACCACGCGTGTGCCGCTGACGGTCAGTGGCGAAGGCCCGTGGTACCGCCTGGAACTGCCGCTGGCGGTGCAATTGAGCGCCCGTCAGGCCGACCTGGGTGATGTGCGGGTGTTCAACGCCGCTGGCGAGCCCCAGGCTTACGCACTGGCGCGGCAGTCGGCGCAAAGCACCGAAAGCCGCAGCCTGTCCAACGTGAAGTGGTTCCCGTTGTACGCTGCGGCTGACTCCTCCGAAGCCGTGCCCAGCGTGCGTGTGCAATCCACGTCCACCGGCACGCTGGTGCAAGTGCAGCCGCCGAGCCAACTGGAGGCCGGCGAAGAAGTGCTGCGCGGCTGGCTGCTCGATGCGAGTGCGATCAAGGCCCCGTTGCAGCAACTGATCCTCGACTGGACCAGCGAGCGCGACGGCTTCCAGCGTTTCAGCATCGAAGCCAGCGACGACTTGCAGCACTGGCGCGCCTGGGGCGAAGGGCAGGTGGCGCGGTTGTCGTTCGCCGATGAGCGCGTCGAGCAGCATGAAGTGAGTTTGCCGGGGCAGTCGGCGCGGTATCTGCGTCTGCTGTGGAAAGGCCAGGCGGCACCGGCGCTGACGTCGGCGCAGTTGGAGAGTGTCAGCGCCCACAGCCTGCCGTTGCCGCTGGTGTGGTCGCAGCCGTTGTCGGGCAGCCGGCTCAAGGCCGGGGAATACAGCTGGCAGTTGCCCAACGCACTGAACGTCGAACGCTTGCGAATCGACTTGAGCCAACCCAACAGCCTGGCGCCGGTCACCTTGTCGGGCCGCCGGGAAAGTAATCAGGCCTGGCAGCCCATGAGCAGCGGTTTGCTCTACCGGTTGACGCAAAATGGCCAGGACGTTTTACAGAACGAACTGCAGTTGCCGGGCCAGGCTGTTGCCCAGCTCAAGCTCGACGTGGACGAACGTGGCGGTGGCCTGGGCGTGGAGGCGCCGACCTTGAGCTTTGCGGTGCGGGCCACGCAGTTGGTGTTCCTGGCGCGGGGCGAGCCACCGTTCACCCTTGTGCTCGGCAATCCGTCGGTGAAAGGCGCGAACTTGCCGCTGTCGACCCTGATTCCGGACTACAGCGCCGAACGTCTCGCGGGGCTTGGGCAGGCCAAGGTGGCGGGCGAGGCGGTGGTCACATCGGCTGCGGTCGCGGCCCCGGTTGTTGCCGGGCCGAACTGGAAAAAGCTCGGTCTTTGGGCCGTGCTGCTGCTCGGTGTGGCGGCCCTGGGCGCCATGGCCTACAGTTTGCTGCGCAAGCCACCGGTGGCACGTTAAATAAAGTCCATGAACTCTATTGGGTTTAAATCCTCTGATAGGAGGAAATACGCCCCGACTCGCGTTAAACTGCGCGGGTTTTTAGCCCCCCATTTCCGGAGCCTTCCATGTCCCGCGTTACCCTGAGTCGCTATTTGATCGAGCAGACCCGCAGCAACAACACGCCTGCCGATCTGCGCTTCCTTATCGAAGTGGTGGCGCGTGCTTGCAAGGAAATCAGCCACGCCGTGTCCAAAGGCGCGCTGGGTGGTGTCCTGGGCAGCATGGGCACTGAAAACGTACAAGGCGAAGTGCAGAAGAAGCTTGACGTGATCTCCAACGAAATCCTGCTCGAAGCCAACGAGTGGGGCGGTCACCTGGCCGGCATGGCGTCCGAAGAAATGGACAATGCCTACCAGATCCCGGGCAAATACCCGAAAGGCGCGTACCTGCTGGTATTCGACCCGCTGGACGGTTCGTCGAACATCGACATCAACGCGCCAGTCGGCACCATCTTCTCGGTACTGCGTTGCCCGAACGAATACCTGAGCCAGAACGAAGCCCTGAACGAAAAGGCCTTCCTGCAGCCGGGCACCGAGCAGGTAGCTGCCGGTTACGCGATCTACGGCCCACAGACCATGCTGGTGCTGACCCTGGGCGACGGCGTCAAGGGCTTCACTCTGGACCGCGAAATGGGCAGCTTCGTGCTCACCCACGAAGACATCACCATTCCTGCGTCCACCCAGGAATTTGCAATCAACATGTCCAACCAGCGTCACTGGGAAGAGCCGGTTACCCGCTACGTGGGCGAGTTGATGGCCGGCGAAGAAGGCCCGCTGAAGAAGAACTTCAACATGCGCTGGGTGGCTGCGATGGTTGCCGACGTGCACCGCATCCTGACCCGTGGTGGCCTGTTCATGTACCCACGCGACAGCCGCGAGCCGTCCAAGCCAGGCAAGCTGCGCCTGATGTACGAAGCCAACCCGATGTCGTTCCTGGTTGAGCAGGCGGGCGGTGCGTCCACCGACGGCCACCAGCGCATCCTCGACATCCAGCCTGAAGGCCTGCACCAGCGCGTAGCGGTGTTCCTGGGTTCGAAGGAAGAAGTTGAGCGTGTGACCGGCTACCACAAGGCGTAAGTCCTTGCGGTAAGCAAAAGCCCCGAAACGTTTCAGCGTTTTCGGGGCTTTTTTGTTTTCGCTCGTCGGGAACCAGACACCTCTTTTCCCTTCTAAGCTTCTGGCAGACCCCCAAGCTGCTTCGTCTCTCCAGGAGTTTTTCCATGTCGTTACGCCGTCTCGCCCTGTTGTCGTTTTGCGTGCTTCTGGCCGCTTGCAGCAAGGTCACTCAAGAAAATTACGCAAAACTGTCGGCCGGCATGCCAAAGGCCGAGGTGGAGTCGTTGTTGGGCAAGCCGACTGATTGTTCTGGCGCGCTGGGTATGTCCAGTTGCACCTGGGGCGATAAAAACAGCTTTATCAGCGTGCAATATGCCGGTGACAAAGTACTGATTTTTTCCGGGCAAGGCCTGAAGTAAACCGGGGCGAAAGCCTGCGGGAGAAAAACAACATGATGCGTTTCGTTCTCTACCTCTGCGCCAGCCTGTTTTTGGCGGGCTGCGCCAGCCATTCTGGCGATGATCTGCAACCCAAGACTGTTGGCAGCGTCAACCTCAAGCGTTACCAGGGCACCTGGTATGAGCTGGCCCGTTTGCCGATGTACTTCCAGCGCAATTGTGCGCAGTCCGAAGCCCGCTACACGCTGTTGCCCGATGGCAACATGTCGGTGTTCAACCGCTGCCTGACCCCTGAGTGGAAGTGGCAGGAAGCCAAGGGCACCGCAACGCCGCAGGTCGCCGGCAAGACCGACAAACTGTGGGTCGAATTCAATAACTGGTTCACCTCGCTGTTGCCGGGCGTGGCCAAGGGCGATTACTGGGTGCTGTACGTCAGCGATGACTACAAGACCGCCATTGTCGGCAGCCCGAGCCGGCGCTACATGTGGTTGCTGTCGCGCACGCCGACGGTCAGCGCCGACACCCGCGAAGACCTCCTGAGCAGGGCGCGGCAGCAGGGGTATGACACCACGCGTTTGATCTGGCGTACGTCGGACAAGCAGATGGCGAAGACCTCGCAGTAATACGAAACAGCGCCAATCCAATGTGGGAGCGGGCTTGCTCGCGAAGGCGGTGTGACAGTCACCAGATGTATTGACTGATCCACTGCTTTCGCGAGCAAGCCCGCTCCCACATTTGTTATGTGTCGTCTGTCAGCCCAGCAAATCCCGCAAGACCTGGGTAAACGCCCGGCTGCTGTCTTCTTCGGCGGCGTGATGCCCGTCGCGAATCACCCACTGGCCGTTGACCAGCACGTCGCGCACCTGGCGATCACCACCGGCAAACAACCAGCGATTGAGGATCCCGTCTTCGTTCGCTGTCGCCAGGTACGGATCGTTGCCGTCCAGCACCAGACAGTCCGCACGCTTGCCAACTTCCAGGCGCCCAATCGGCTGCCCCAACGCTTCGGCACCGCCGTCCAGCGCGGCATCGAACAGCGTACGCCCAACCATCGGCTGATCGCTGCGATACAGCCGGTTGCGCCGCTGGTCCCGCAGCCGCTGCCCATATTCCAGCCAGCGCAATTCTTCCACCACGCTCAGTGATACATGGCTGTCGGAACCAATCCCCATGCGCCCGCCCTGGGCCAGGAAGTCCACCGCCGGGAAAATCCCGTCGCCCAGGTTGGCTTCAGTGGTTAGGCACAACCCGGCAATCGCCCGGCTCCTGGCCATCATCGTCACTTCTTCCGGATTGGCGTGGGTGGCGTGCACCAGGCACCAGCGCTGATCCACTTCAACATGGTCATACAACCATTGCAGCGGGCGCTGGCCGCTCCAGGCCAGGCAGTCGTCGACTTCCTTCTGCTGCTCGGCGATGTGGATGTGCACCGGGCACGCCTTGTCGCTGGCGGCCAGCACTTCGCTGATCTGTTGCGGTGTGACGGCGCGCAGCGAGTGGAAACACAGGCCCAGCCGTTGTGCCGGTTGCGCGGCCAGAATCGGTTGCAGGCGTGATTGCAGGCTCAGGTAATTTTCGGTGCTGTTGATAAAGCGGCGCTGGCCTTCATTGGGTGCCTGGCCGCCGAAACCGGAGTGGCTGTAGAGCACCGGCAACAACGTCAGGCCGATACCGCTGCTGGCGGCGGCCTGGCTGATTTGCCGCGACAGCTCCGCAGGGTCGGCATAGGGCTGGCCGCTGACGTCGTGGTGCACGTAGTGAAATTCGGCCACCGAGGTGTAGCCGGCCTTGAGCATTTCGATATACAACTGGCGCGCGATGACCTGCAACTGGTCGGGGCGGATCTTGCCGACCATCCGATACATCAGGTCGCGCCAGGTCCAGAAACTGTCATTCGGGTTGCCGGCCACTTCCGCCAGCCCGGCCATCGCGCGCTGGAAAGCGTGGGAATGCAGGTTCGGCATGCCCGCCAGCACGGGGCCCCTGAGCCGTTCGGCACCGTCTGCACTGGCATTGGGCTCAACCTTGGTCAGCAGGCCATCGGCGCTGACTTCAAGACGTACATCGTTGGCCCATCCATTAGGCAGCAGCGCGCGTTCGGCAAAGAAAGCGGACATGATTCAGGCACCCCAGTCGTGTGTTTATTTGTATATACATATACAGACGTTTGCCTGCTCGGTAAACTCCGGCAAGCTATGCTTCTTTTTCACCTACAAGGATTTCCTGTGTCGACTCCGCCCGCCAAGTCTCCACTGGCTGCCCACATGGACGAAAGTCCGGCGCCCTTGTATGCCCGCGTCAAACAGATGATCAGCCAGCAGATTCTCAACGGCAACTGGCCGCCGCATTATCGCGTGCCTTCGGAAAGCGAACTGGTCAACCAGTTGGGCTTCAGCCGCATGACCATCAACCGCGCCCTGCGCGAGTTGACTGCCGAAGGCCTGCTGGTACGCATGCAAGGTGTGGGCACCTTTGTCGCCGAGCCCAAGAGCCAGTCGGCGCTGTTTGAAGTGCACAACATTGCCGATGAGATCGCCTCCCGCGGTCATCGCCATACGTGCAAGGTCATTACCCTCGGTGAAGAAGCCGCCGGCTCCGAGCGCGCCGTCGCGCTGGAAATGCGCGAAGGCGGGCGGGTGTTCCACTCGTTGATCGTGCACTACGAAAACGACATTCCGGTGCAAATCGAAGACCGTTTCGTCAACGCCCTGGTAGCACCGGAATACCTGCAGCAGGATTTCACCCAGCAAACGCCCTATGCCTACCTCAACCAGGTGGCGCCGCTGACCGAAGGCGAGCACGTGGTCGAGGCGATCCTGGCCGACGCCGACGAATGCAAGCTGCTGCAAATCGAAACCAGCGAGCCATGCCTGCTGATTCGCCGCCGCACCTGGTCTGGCCGCCAGCCGGTCACGGCCGCACGTTTGATCCACCCCGGTTCCCGTCATAGCCTGGAAGGACGTTTCAGTAAATGAGTTCGATGAAAGTCTGGCGCGCTACCGATTACATTCGCATGCCGTGGAAAAACGGTGGCGGCAGCACTGAAGAAATCACCCGTGACGCGGGGGAGGGCCTGGACGGTTTCGGCTGGCGCCTGTCGATTGCCGATATCGCCGAGTCGGGCGGGTTCTCCACCTTTGCCGGGTACCAGCGCATTATCACCGTGCTGCAAGGCTCGGGCATGGTGCTGACGGTGGATGGCGAGGAACAGCTCGGGTTGTTACCGCTGCAGCCATTCCCGTTCAAGGGTGACAGCCAGGTGTCCTGCCGCTTGATCGGCGGGCCGATCCGCGATTTCAACCTCATCTATTCGCCGCAGCGCTATCAAGCGCGGTTGCAATGGATGGACGGCACCCAGCGTTTCTTCAGTGCCGCGCACACCGTGCTGGTGTTCAGCGTGGCCGATGAAGTGAAGGTGCTCGGTGAGCGGCTGAACCGTCACGACTGCCTGCAACTGGGCGGTAACACCGGCCTGCTGGACGTCAGCGTGATTGGCCGTTGCTGCGTT
This sequence comes from Pseudomonas sp. C6002, assembly GCF_013385805.1. Lineage (NCBI taxonomy): Bacteria > Pseudomonadati > Pseudomonadota > Gammaproteobacteria > Pseudomonadales > Pseudomonadaceae > Pseudomonas > Pseudomonas sp. C6002. The sequence continues at coordinate 262,895 of NZ_JACAPH010000027.1, forward strand.
ATCGAATTGACTGCCGCCGCTTGAGCAGGTGGGGGTTTCTTCCCCCACATTTTGTTTCCCTCTTCCCGCACCAACTTGTTACCGAACGCCCCAGCATGGCGCAAAGCCCTGCCTCGATGACAAGTCTCCCGCACTGTAAAAATCCCCCGTAAGAAAATTCATCATGCTGCGAAGCCTTGTTTTCCAAGGCTTCCACCCTCGTCCCGGAAAAATCTTCAAACCTTGCGCGCAAAGTTGGCCGCTTGATTGCATATGCTTGTATGTACAAGTAAAGATGTGTGCGTAAGAGTCCATGAGCATCCTCTTCGCACCCATCAATGT
>NZ_JACAPH010000028.1:0-72671 GCF_013385805.1 Pseudomonas sp. C6002
AAGTTCAGCCAGTGAGCGGCCAGGCGTTCGATGGTGCCAGTGTCGAATAAATCAGTGGCATAGGTGAATGTGGCGGCCAATGCGCCCTGGGTCTCGTGCGTGCCAAGGGTCAGATCGAATTGCGCCGTGTGCGAGCTCCAATCCAGGCTCTCGACATGCAAGCCTGGCAGTTGCAACGCTTGGGCGGCATCGCCGCTCTGGTGATTGAACATCACCTGGAACAACGGACTGTGACTCATGTGTCGGTCCGGTGCGAGGGCTTGCACCAATTGCTCGAACGGCAAATCCTGGTGAGCCTGGGTGCCCAACGAAGCCTGCTTGACCTGCGCCAGCAATTGATCGAAAGGCATTGCCCCCTGAATCCGCGCATCCAGCACCTGGGTATTGACGAAGAAACCAATCAGGCCTTCGGTTTCAAGACGGTTGCGGTTGGCCACCGGCACGCCCACGCGGATGTCCGACTGGCCGCTGTAACGGTGCAGCAATACCTGGAATGAGGCGAGCAACAGCATGAACAAGGTGCAGCCTTCGCGCTGGGCCACGCGCTTGAGGCGTTCGGTCAGCCCGGCATCGATGGCGAGGTCCAGCCGCGCACCGCGATAACTCTGCACCGCCGGACGGGCGCGGTCAGCAGGCAAAGGCAGCACTTCACCGCCATCACCCAGGCGTTCGGTCCAGTAACCCAATTGCCGCGCAAGCTCGCCGGCTTCCATCCATTTGCGCTGCCAGATCGCATAGTCGGCGTATTGAATCGGCAGCGCCTGCAGGTCCAGCGCCTGGCCGGTGCTGTGGGCAGCATAGAGTTTGACCAGGTCGTGAACCATGATCTGCGCCGATGCGCCGTCACAAATGATGTGGTGCTGGGTGAGCACCAGCACGTGGTCGTCCGGTGCCAGTTGCAACAGCTTGACCCGCAACAGCGGGCCCTGCTGCAAGTCGAACAGCGCAGTGATTTCAGTGTCAATCAACGCCTTGAGCGCTGCGGCGTCCGGCACCGCTTCCAGCACCACCGTCGTGACCGGCAGGCTCAGGCATGGGTGCGCAACCTGCAGCGGCCCTTCCGGCCCGTCGACAAACACCGTACGCAGCACCTCATGGCGCTCCAGCAATGCATCGAAGCTGCGCTGCAACGCCGGCACGTCCAGTGCACCGCGCAACCGCAGCGCCGTCGGCACATGGTAGGCCGCGCTGTGAGGGTCCAATTGCCAGAGGAACCACTGGCGCTCCTGGGCGTAGGACAGGCCGATATGCTCGAACTCGTCACGCATCGCCGGAATCGGCAACGCGGCAAAACTCATGTTTTTGCTGTGCAGCTTTTGCAGGAACGCTTGCCGTTGGGCGAGCGGCAAACGGATGAATCGCTGAACCAGAGACAGGTTATCGAGCTGAGTCATTTTCAAAGGGTCTCCAGGTCTGCCAGGAAGTCATGCATCTCACTCAAGTCTTCGCTGGAGTGAGGTGTCAGGTGCACCGCCAGTTGCGCGGCGTACTCCGACAGCGATGGGGTTCGAAATAAAAGGTCCAGGGGCACGGCTGCGCCTTGCTCCATTTGCAGGCGGGCTGTCGCTTGGGTCGCCAGCAAGGAATGCCCGCCCAATTCAAAGAAGTTGTCGTCGCGCCCTACCCGCGCAAGCTTGAGCACCTCTTGCCAGATCTGTGCGACGCTCTGCTCAAGCGCCCCTTGCGGCGCCACATAGGCCCGCAGCAACTGATTGGCGTCGGGCAGCGGCAAGGCTTTGCGGTCCAGCTTGCCGTTGGGCGTCAGCGGGAAGCGCTCAAGCAGCATCCAGTGCGCCGGAATCATGTAGTCCGGCAGGTCGCAGGCGAGCCGCGCCTTCAGCTCGTCGCGCAGCGCCACCAACGACTGCGCCTCGGCCGCCTCAGTACCGGCCGCAATCAGGTAGGCCACCAACTGCGTGCCACCCGGCCCTTGCTGAGGCACCACCACCGCCTCGCGGATCGCGTCCTGCGCCAACAGGCACGCTTCGATCTCTCCCAACTCGATGCGAAAGCCACGAATTTTCACCTGGTGGTCTGCCCGGCCGATGTACTCGATCACACCGTCGACGCGATGTCGCGCAAGGTCACCGGTGCGGTACAGCCGTGTGCCATTACCAAATGGATCCGGCAGGAAGCGTTCGGCGGTGAGCGCCGGCCGCTCGTGGTACCCGCGCGCCAGGCCATCACCGCCAATCAGCAATTCACCGATCAACCCGACAGGGTTCGGCGCGAAGTGCTCGCCGACGATGTACAGCGAGGTGTTGGCAATCGGCCGGCCGAGGTAAGGCAAGCGCTTGTCTGTGGTCAGTGGATAAGCCGCCGACCAGATCGTGGTTTCCGTGGGCCCATAGAGGTTCCAGACCGGGCCTGCGACCGCCAGCAAGCGCTCGGCCAGGTCCTCGGCCAATGCCTCGCCGCCACACAGGCATGTGCGTCCGGCAAGACGCTCGGCCATGGGATGCTCAAGCAACATGCGCCACGTCGACGGCGTGGCCTGCACGATACTGACCTGCTGCTGTTCGATAATCCCCAGCAATGCTTCAGGGTCGTGGGCGCTCTGTTTGTCCACCAGCACCACGGCCGCACCGCTGAACAGCGCGCCGTACAGTTCCAGGCCGAAAATATCGAACGAGAAGGTGGTCAGCGACAGCAGGCGGTCACTTGCCTCGATGCCTGGTTCGCGGGCCATGCTGGCAACGAAATTCACCAGGGCACCATGGCGTACCATCACACCCTTGGGCTTGCCGGTAGAGCCCGAGGTATAAATGGCGTAGCACAGGTTATCGCCGTCCACCGACACCTGCGGATTGGCCGCCTGTTCAGGGCTGACCGATTCATCCATTGCACTCGCCAAGACGGTGTGCACCCCTGCCGGAATCGGCAACTGGCGCAGCAACGATGCCTGGGTCAGAAGCAACTGCAACCCACTGTCTTCAATCATGTGGGCCAGGCGATCCACCGGATAGTGCGGATCGAGCGGCACGTAGGCGCCACCGGCCTTGAGGATCGCCAGCAGCCCGACGATCATGTCCACCCCACGCTCAAGGGCGATACCCACCGGTTGGTCAGCGCCGACACCAAGTTCAATCAAACGATGCGCCAGGCGATTGGCCTGGGTATTGAGTTGAGCGTAGGTCAGCGCCTGATCAGCAAACAGCAGCGCCGTGGCATCCGGCGTCTGCCGTGCCCGCGCCTCAAACAGACGATGAATGCAGTGCTCGCCCGGGTAGACGCTTGCGGTGGCGTTCCAGTCCTGCAATTGCTGGCGGGTTTCACTCGGGTCCAACAGCGTGAGGTCACCCAGTGGGCGTGCGGCATCGCTGCTCATTTGCAGCAGAAGACGCTTGAGGTGCACGCCGATCTGCTCCACCGACACAGGTGTGAAGCTCGCACATTGATAGCTGAACTGCACGGTCAGCTCGGCGCCCAGGCCCACCAGCAGGGTCAGCGGGTAGTTGGTTTGCTCCAGATTGCCCACGGCACCAAAGCGCAGACCCTGAGGCGAACCTTTCTCCAGGGCTTCTGAAATCGGATAGTTCTCAAACACCAGGATGTTGTCGAACAGCGCTTCACCACCCTGCCCCGCCCAGCGCTGGATATCGAACAACGCGGTGTGCTCGAAGTCCCGCAACGCCAGGTTCTGCGCCTGGACGCTGTGCAGCCAATCCCCCAGGCTCTGCTCGGAGCGCGGGCTGGCAATGACCGGCAAGGTGTTGATGAACAGGCCAATCTGTTGCTCGACGCCTGCCAGGTCCGCCGGGCGCCCCGACACGGTTGCGCCGAAGGCGACGCAGGACTTTGCGCTGTAGCGCTGTAACAGCAACAGCCACGCAGCCTGGACCACAGTGTTGACGGTGACTTTCGCCTCTCGGGCAAAGTCGCCCAGACGGCGCGTTTGCTGCTCATCGAGGTGCAGGTGGTGGTGAGCGTAAAGGTGGGTGGCGATGCCCTGCGCCGGACGGGCAAACATCTGCGCCAGGCGAATCGGTCCATCCAGGGCGTGCAACTGCTCCTTCCAGAACGCTTCGCCGAGCGATGCGTCCTGCCGCTTCAGCCACGCGATGTAATCACGATACCGGCCAACGGGTCGTGCCACGGTTTCTGCGCTGTAGTGCTGTAACACTTCGCCGAGCAACTGCGCGCTGCTCCAGCCATCCATCAGGATGTGATGGTTGGTGTAGATCAGGTGATGACGATCAGTTGCCGTGCGTACCAGTACCAGGCGCATCAAGGGCGCGCAGTTCAGGTCCAGGCCTTGGGCGCGCTCTTCATCGGCAAGGGTTTGCAGTGCCGCATCCCGATCGGCGTGACCGCTCCAGTCGAGCACACGGAACGGCACCTGCACTTGACGCTGTACTACCTGCATCGGTTGTTCAAGATTGCCTTGCCAGATGAACCCGGTACGCAGGATGTCATGGGCATCCACCACGGCTTGCCAGGCCGCGCGGAAGCGTTGCGGATCGACGCCATCGATATCCAGGCGCATCTGGTTGATGTAATCGCCATTCCCCTTTTCGAGCAAGGTGTGGAACAGCATGCCCTGCTGCATCGGTGACAACGGGTAGATGTCGTCGATGCCTTGAGGTTCGAGCACCAGCGCATCGAGTTGGGCCTGAGACAGTTGCGCCAACGGGAAATCCGACGGCGTCACTCCCCGGTTGGCGTTGTCGCAGCAATGGCCGATCAGCGCCGTCAGTTCTTGCACATAGTCGTCGGCCAGGCGCTGGATGGTCGCGGCATCGAACATCGCGCCGCTGTAGGTCCAGGTCAGGTCCAGTTCACCACCGAAGACTTTGCTGTTGAGCGCCAGCGGGTTGCCGAGCGGCCCCTGCAGGTTGACTTCTTCACCGCCGGATTCGCCGGTCGGCACAAACAGGGCGTCGTCGGCGGTATCGAAGCTGGCGTCGAACTGACCGAGATAGTTGAAGGTCAGGCACGGTAGCGGCAAGGCTTGCAGAGACTCCCGAGTCTGTTCATCGCCCAGGTGCGCCAGTGCGCCGAAGCCGATGCCCCTATGCGGAATTGCCCGCAGCTGCTCCTTGATCTGCTTGAGCGACCCAGCGAGATCCGCAACCGGCGACAGCCGCGCCGGGAACACGCTGGTGAACCAGCCCACGGTACGGGTCAGGTCGATGTGCTCGAACACGTCTTCGCGACCGTGCCCCTCAAGCAACACCAACGCATTGTCGTCACCGGTCCAGCGCGTTATCACCCGCGCCAGCGCGGTCAGCAATACGTCGTTGACCTGGGTGCGATACGCCGCCGGCGCATCCTGCAACAGCTGGCGGGTCAGGGCCCGGTCCAGCTTGCTACGAAAGGTCAGGGCCTGATCATGTTGCTGCCCGCCGTTCGGACGGTCATATGGCAAGGCTGGCGAAGCGCCCTGCAACTGTTGTTGCCAGAAACCCAGCTCGGCCTGCAGCGCAGGGGTTGTGGCGTAGCCCTGCAATGCCGCCGCCCAGGCCTTGACCGCACTGGTCCTGGCCGGCAACTGCACACCTGCGCCTGAAAGGATTTGCCGGTAGGCGTTCTGCAGATCCTCGAACAGAATCCGCCACGACACGCCATCGACCACCAGGTGATGGATAATCAGCAACAGCCGTTGAGTGCCGTCCGCCAGGTTCGCCAGCACCGCGCGTATCAGCGAGCCACCGTTCAATTGCAGGCTGCGCTGGGCTTCGTCACCCAGTGCCTCAAGGGCTGCGAGGTCCGCGACCTCCACTGGCCACAGAAGCGTTTGATCCGTGTGCGCCGCGACGTCACGGTAGTGTGCCGACCAGCCGTCAGCCCGTTCGACGAAATCCAGGCGCAAGCTGTCGTGATGCGCCACCAAAGCCTCCAGCGCCTGCTCCAGTGCGTGTGCATCCAGTGCCTGCGCCGGCTTGAGCATCACCGACTGGTTCCAGTGGTGACGATCGGGTATTTCCTGAGCGAAGAATTGCTGATGAATCGGCAACAGCACCGTGGTGCCGGTTGCCGGTCGCTGATCGATCGACGGCAGCGTCTCACCGGTCTGTGCGACCACGGCCAGCGCCTGGATGCTCTGGTGCTGGAACAGGTCTTTGGGGCTGAAGCGAATCCCCGCCTGCCGCGCACGGCTGACCACCTGGATCGAAATGATCGAATCGCCACCCAGTTCGAAGAAGTTGTCGCTGATGCCCACCTGCCCAAGCTTGAGCACGTCTTGCCAGATCGTCGCCAGTTGCTGCTCCAGCGCGTTGCGCGGAGCGACGTAGGCTTGTTGCAGTTGACTGACATCCGGTTTGGGCAGGTTCTTGCGATCCAGCTTGCCGTTCGGTGTCAGCGGCATGCGTTCCAGAGACAAGACATACGCCGGCACCATATGCGCCGGCAATGAAGCCTGGAGCTGCGCACGCAGGTCTTCGCTGAAACCGGCACGGGTTGAATCGCCGACCACGTAAGCCACCAGGCGCTTGCCGCTGCCGGCGCTGCCTTCCTGGGCCACGACCACCGCTTCGCGCACACCCTGAAGGGCTTGCAGCGCCGCTTCGACCTCACCCAGCTCGATGCGGAAGCCGCGAATCTTCACCTGATTGTCGATACGATCCAGATAGTCGAACGTGCCGTCGGCGCGCTGGCGCACCAGGTCGCCTGTGCGGTAAAGCAGGCCGCCAGTGGCGCTGAACGGGTCAGCGACAAAACGCTCGGCGGTCAGCCCCGGTCGGTTGAGGTACCCACGGGCCAGGCCGGTGCCCCCCAGATACAGCTCACCGGCCATGCCTTGGGGCAACAGGTTCAGGTCGGTGTCGAGCACATAGGCGCTGCGGTCACCGATGCGGCTGCCGATCGGCGCGTAGGCAGCACCGCACGGCACCTCGCGACCGGCCTTCCAGATCAGCGGGGTGACCACGGTTTCGGTCGGGCCGTAGCCGTTGATGATGTAGTCCGGATCGAGCGCACGCTTGACCCGCTCGAAACTGGCGTTCGGCACCGCGTCACCGCCAAAGCAATAGATGCGCACCTTCGGTGGATTGCCGACGCGCTCGGCATGTTCGGCCAGTTGTTGCAGGTACACCGGCGGGAACGCGACCACGGTCACGCCGTGTTCGATCATGGCGTTGTAGGTCTGCTCCGGCGTCCACAGCGTGTCGTCGCGAATCAGCAGCGAAGCCCCGTGAGTCAGGCTGGTCAGCCAGCGCTCGTGGGCACCGTCGAAGGCGAACGACATGAAGTGGAACTCACAGTCGCTGTCGCGCATTTCATAGCGCTGGCCGATGGCCTGGCAATGCATGGCCAATGGACCGTGGGCAACGCTGACGCCTTTCGGATTGCCAGTGGAGCCGGAGGTGTAGATCACATACGCAAGGTTGTGCGGGTCGAGCTGCACCGAGGGTGCCTTGATCGACTGCTCACGCAGATCAAGACGGTCCAGCTCCAGCAAGGGTACCGATTCGGCAACCGGCAGCTGCGCCGACACCGACGAATCGCTGATCAGCAGCGCCAGCCCCGAATCCTCGATCAGGTAGGCCAGGCGCTCGCGCGGGTAGAGGGTGTCCAGCGGCACATAAGCGCCGCCGGCCTTGAGCACCGCCAGCAACGCCACAATTACCGACTCGCTGCGCGGCAACGCCACACCCACACGGGTTTCAGCGCCAACGCCGCGGGCGATCAGCGCGTGGGCCAGTTGGTTGGCGCGCTGGTCGATTTCACCGTAGCTGAACTGCCGATCGTTGAAAATCACCGCTGTGCGTTGCGGGCGCTCGGCCGCCAGGGTGGCAATGCGCTGATGCACGCCGATGTCCACCGGGTACGGCTGTGGATGGTTCTGCGCTTGCTGGCGGGCCTGTTCGTCGCGGCTTGCCAGGGCGATTTCACCCAGGTTGCGTTCTGCCGACTCGGCAAACTGCTCAAGCAGTTGCAGCAAATGCGCACTGATGCCTTCGACCACCTCGCTCGCGAATTGGCCGCGGTCGAAGCTGTAATGCAACGCCAGCTGCCGGCCGAGGGTCACCGCCACGCTCAGCGCGTAGTGCGTCTGCTCCAGGTTGCCCACATCGCCGAACACCAGCCCCTGCCCGGCCTGGCTCAGCGCCTGGGCTACCGGATAGTTTTCGAACACCAGGATATTGTCGAACAGCGCTTCACCGCCCTGCCCGGCCCAACGTTGGATGTCCGCCAGCGGCGTGTGTTCGAAGTCACGCAGGCTGAGATTCTGCGCCTGCACCGTTTGCAACCATTGGCCGACGCTTTGATCGGGACGCGGTGCGCCGATCACCGGGAGGGTGTTGATGAACAGGCCGACCTGTTGCTCGATGCCGGGCAAGTCTGCCGGACGTCCAGCCACGGTCGCACCGAACGCCACCGCTTCGTGCCCGGTATAGCGTTGCAGCAACAGCAGCCACGCGGCTTGCACGAGGGTGTTGACGGTGATTTTCTGCTGGCGGGCAAACGCTTCCAGCGCCTGGGTGCGTTGCTCGTCCAGCGTCAGGTAATGATCGCCGTGACCGCGATGGCGCTCGCCAGCGGTGGCCGCGCGGGCCAGCCGGGTCGGCGCTTGCAGCGCGGCCAGTTGTTCGCTCCAGAAGTCCTGGCTCAACTGGGCGTCCTGACGTTGCAGCCAGGCGATGTAGTCGCGATAGCGGCCGCCGGCATTCGCCGGTGTGCGGCCGCTATAGCGCTGCAATACTTCGCCGAGCAACTGCGAGTTGCTCCAGCCGTCCATCAGGATGTGGTGATGGGTGTAAATCAGGTGCCATTGGTCACTGCCGGTCTGCACCAGTACCAGGCGCAGCAGGGGCGCACAGGCCAGGTCAAAACCTTGCGCTCGCTGGGCATCGGCCAGCGTCGCGAGAGCCGCCGGCTGATCGTCGCGGGCCCGCCAATCCAGGGTGGCGAACGGCAGTTGCACCTGCTTGTGCACGATCTGCAGCGGTTGCGCCAGCTCGCCCTGCCAGACGAAACCGCTGCGCAGGATGTCTTGCGCATCGACGGTGGCCTGCCAAGCGGCGCGGAAACGCTCGGGATCCAGGCCCTGCACGTCGACGCGCAACTGGTTGATGTATTCACCCGCCGCCTGTTCGTACAGGGTATGGAACAGCAACCCTTGCTGCATGGGCGACAGCGGATAGAGATCGTCGAGCTGGCCGGCCGGCACCGGCAGCGCATCCAGTTGCGCCTGGGTCACCCGCGCCAGCGGGAAGTCCGATGGCGTGGCTTGCGCGGCCGGCAAGGTGCAGCAGTGTTCGATCAGTGCATGCAGCTCGCTGGCATAGCGGTCCACCAGTTGCTGCACGGTCGCGCTGTCGAACATCTCGCGGCTGAAGCCCCAGCTCATCGACAGTTCGCCGCCATAGACCTGGCCTTCAACCGTCAGCCAGTTGGCCAATGGTGCCGCTAGGTCCTGTGCCACACCGCTGGTTTCGGCAGACGGCACAAACAAGGCCGCGTCGTCGAACTGACGGTCGAACTGGCCCAGGTAGTTGAAGGTGATCCGCGGTGGCGCCAGTGCCGCCAGCTCGGCACGCACTGCCGGGGCCGCCAGATGACGCAGCACGCCATAACCCAGGCCTTTGTCCGGCACCGCGCGCAGTTGCTCCTTGATCGACTTGATCGAACCGTCGAGGTCATCGCTGGCGGTGAGGTTGACCGCGAACAGGCTGGTGAACCAACCCACGGTGCGACTCAGGTCGATGTCATCGAACAGGTCTTCGCGGCCATGGCCTTCAAGCTCGATCAGCGTGCCCGTCTGACCGCTCCAGCGACTGATGGTGCGGGCCAACGCGGTGAGCAGCAGGTCATTGACCTGCGTGCGGTACGCGGCGGGCGCCTGTTGCAGCAACTGACGGGTCCGTGCGGCGTCGAGTCGCCACTCGATTTTTTCACCCTGCGCATTTTGCAGGCTGGCGTCAGGTCGGTCGCACGGCAGATCCTTCGCATCCTGATGCTGGGTTTTCCAGTACATCAGTTGTTCATCGAAGCGCTGCGCTTGCTGTTCGAGCCGCGCAGTCCAACCCTGGAATGCACTGGTTTTCGGCGGCAGCTCAATGCCGCCGCCTGCCGCCAATTGTTCGTAAGCCTGCTGCAGATCTTCCAGTAATACGCGCCAGGACACACCGTCGACCACCAGGTGGTGAACGATCAGCGCCAGGCGCTGGCTGCCATCGACCAGCGTGACCAGCAAGGCTCGCAACAGCGGGCCGTTTTGCAGGTCAAGGCTGCGCTGCGCCTCGTTGCACAAGGTATTCAGGTGTTCCGCCGACTCGGCATCGCGTAGCCACAGATCAGCGCTGGCCACTGGAGCATCGTGTTTTTGCTGCCAGCCCTCGGTGCTTTCGGTAAAACGCAGGCGCAAGGCATCGTGGTGATTGATGATGTACGTCAGCGCTGTATCGAGCCACTGCGCATTCAAGGCCTCACGGGGAGTCAGCAGCAGCGATTGGTTCCAGTGTTCGCGCACCGGCATCCCGCGGCTGAAGAAATGCTGCTGGATCGGCCCGAGCGCGGCATCACCGCTCACCGGCCCCTGATCCACCGCCGAGCGTTTATCGAGGGTGGCGACCAGCGCCAGGCTGCGCACGGTCTGGTACTGGAACAGGTCACGCGGGCTGACGCGGATGCCGGCCTGCCGCGCACGGCTGACCACCTGGATGGAGATGATCGAATCGCCGCCCAGCTCGAAGAAGTTGTCTTCCAGGCCTACGCGCTCAAGACCGAGCACATCCTCCCAGATCGCCGCCAGGGCTTTTTGCAATGCATCCTGTGGCGCCACGAACGCCTGCTGCGGCGCAGCGTCCGGCAACGGCAAGGCCTTGCGGTCGAGCTTGCCGTTGGCGGTCACCGGCAATTTCACCAGCGGCATCAGGTGGGTGGGCACCATGTATTCCGGCAGGCTGTTCAACAGCCACGCCTTGAGCTCCGGTTGCCACGGCGTGGCAGGCTCGCCTCCCTCCAGCACCAGGTAAGCAACCAACTGTTTGCCCCCCTGCACCAGCACCACGGCCTCGCGCACCAGCGGGTGTTGCATCAGGCGGGTCTCGATTTCACCCAGCTCGATACGCAGGCCGCGCAGCTTGACCTGATGATCGAGGCGGCCGAGGTATTCGATCACACCGTCGGCGCGCTGGCGCACCCGGTCGCCGGTCCGGTACAGCCGCGCACCGTCATTGAACGGGCACGGCACAAAACGCTCGGCGGTGAGCGCCGCGCGGCGGTGGTAACTGCGGGCCAGCCCGGTGCCACCGAGGTAAAGCTCACCGCTGACGCCTGCCGGCACAGGGTTGAGTTGCGCGTCGAGGATGTAGGTTCCCAGATTGGCAATGGGGCGGCCGATGGGCACGCTGTCGGCACCTTCGTCGATGCAGGTCCAATGGGTGACGTCGATGGCCGCTTCCGTCGGGCCGTAGAGGTTGTACAACCCGGCGCCCGGAAGCTTGGCGAATACCTGCAACTGCGCATCCAGCGCCAGCGCCTCGCCACTGCATACGATGCGCTTGAGGCTGGCGCAGGCCTGCACGCCCGGCTCGTGGATAAATGCCTGCAGCATCGACGGTACGAAGTGCAGCGTGGTGATGGCGTGCTCGCCAATGGTCTCGATCAGGCGAGCCGGCTCGCGATGCGCGCCGGGTGCTGCGACCACCAGCCGTGCGCCACTCATCAACGGCCAGAAGAACTCCCACACCGACACGTCAAAGCTGAACGGGGTTTTCTGCAACACTGCGTCGCTGGCATCCAGGCCATAAGCCTGCTGCATCCAGCACAGGCGGTTGACCAACGCACGATGGCTGTTGCCGGCGCCCTTGGGCTTGCCGGTGGAGCCGGAGGTGTAGATCACATAGGCGAGGTTCAGCGCGTGCACGTTGACGGCCAGAGGCTCGCGGCCGTAATCGTCGAGCCAGCCTTGTGCCTGGTCGAGTGCGATGACGTTGATGCCGTCGACCGGCAAGGTCGACAGCAGGCCCTGCTGGCAGAGCAGCAGCCCGATGCCACTGTCTTCGATCATGTAAGCCAGGCGTTCGCGGGGGTATTCAGGGTCCAGCGGGACGTAGGCGCCGCCGGCCTTGAGAATCGCCAGCAGGCCGACCACCATTTCGATGGAGCGCTCGATGCAGATCCCCACCAGTACGTCCGGGCCAACACCCTGCTCCCGCAGGGCATGGGCCAACTGGTTGGCGCGCGTGTCGAGCTGCGCGTAGGTCAACTGCGTCGCGCCGAACACCAGGGCAACGGCGTGCGGAGTGCGTTGTACCTGGTCTTCGATCAGGTGGTGGATGCCGCGTTCGGTCGGGTACGCCTCGGCCGTCTGGTTCCAGTCATGCACCAGCACGTGCTGCTCTGCGGCGGCGAGCATCGGCAGTTCACCGATGCGCTGGCTGCCATCGGCGACCATCGCCTGCAACAGGCTGAGCCAGTGCCGGGCCATGTGCTCGATGGTGGCGGCGTCGAACAGGTCATTGGCATAGGTCAGCGCGGCGTGCAGGGTGCCGGACTTCTCGTAGGTGTCCAGGCTCAGGTCAAACTGGGTGGTACGGCCTTGCCATTGCACCAGGGACAGTTCAAGCCCGGAGGCGGTGTTGACCGCGGCGATGTCCGCCACTTGCGGCTGATGGTTGTACATCACCTGGAACAGCGGCGTGTGGCTCAGGCTGCGCTCGACTTTCAAGGCTTCTACCAGGCGTTCGAACGGCAATTCCTGATGGGCCTGGGCGCCCAGTGCGTGTTCCTTGATGCCTTGCAGCAATTCGTCGACGCGGGTTTGCCCGGTCAGTTCGGTGCGCAACACCTGGGTATTGACGAAGAAACCGATCAGCCCTTCGACTTCGCTGCGGTTGCGGTTGGCAATCGGCACGCCAACCCGAATGTCGCCCTGCCCGGTGTAGCGATGCAGCAGCACGTTGAACGCGCCGAGCAGCAACATGAACAAGGTCACATTGTGTTTTTGCGCGCAACTGCGCAACTGCGCAGCCAGCGCCGGATCAATCGCAAAGTCATGCCGGGTGCCCTGGTAGCTGGGCATCGCCGGGCGTGGATGGTCGATGGGCAGTTCCAGTACCGGGTGCTCATCTCCCAGGCGTGCCTGCCAGTATTCCAGCTGACGAGCCTGCTCGCCGGCCTCCAGCCAGCGGCGCTGCCACAGGGCGTAGTCGCTGTACTGGATCGGCAGGGCCGGCAGTTGCGGCGGCTCGTTGCGCTCATGGGCGTCGTAGCAGCGAATGAACTCGTCGATCAGCACGTTCATCGACCAGCCGTCGGACACGATGTGGTGCAAGGTCAGCAGCAGCACGTGTTCCTGCTCGGCCAGCTTGAGCAATTGCACCCGCAGCAGCGGGCCGTTGGCCAGATCGAAGGGCAACAGCGACTGACGGGTAGCGGCCTGCATCACCGCCTGCTCACGCTCGGCGGGTGCCAGGGCGCTGAAGTCCAACTGTTCGACCACCAGCGGCGACTGCGCGGCCACTTGCAACAGACGATCATCCGCCTGGCGCTGGAACACCGTGCGCAACGTCTCATGGCGGGCCACCAGGCTGGCGAACGCCTGCTCGATCGCCGGCAGGCTCAAGGCGCCCTTGAGCCGTACCGCGCCGGGCAGGTTATAGGCGCCACTGGCCGGGTCCAGTTGCCACAGAAACCACATCCGCTGCTGCGCATAGGACAGCGCCTGCCGGTCCTCGGCCTCCACCCCTGCCGGGATCGGAAACCGGGAAAAATCCACCCCTTCCTTGTGTAGCGCCTGGAGGAACATCTGGCGTTTTTCCAGGGGCAACCCGATAAACCGGCGAGCAAGTTTCAAGGAGTCTTCAGCGTTCATTTCTTGGGATCCGGGGCAATAGGCAGGAAGCACAAAGGCACGTCGTCCCTATAAAACGAATCCGGAAGGGAAAAATTAGCGGGGATTGGGGGCGCAGACCACGGTGTCATCAAGGGTTACATCAAACACCGAGAGGCTCGGCGCGGCTGTCCTATCATTGACGCAACCCATCAATTGCAACTACATTTAGTTACAGGCAAGGATCGCCGTGTCGAAAAATGAAAAGCTGCTGGCCAAACTGCTCAATGAGCAATCGGCCTTTACCTGGCCCGAACTCGTCACGCTGCTGCGGCGCCTGGGATACACGCAAATCGAAGGGGCGGGTAGCCGGGTCAGGTTCGACATAGGCGACCCCAGTGCAATGATCACCCTGCACAAGCCTCACCCCGGCAACGAACTGAAACACTACATTCGGCGCCAGATCATCGAACAATTGAAATCAGGAGAACTGATTCAGTGAACAACCAGCTGAAACACAAAGGCTACATCGGCTCCATCGAAGCCAGCATCGAAGACAACTGCCTGTTCGGAAAGCTGCTTTTCATCAAGGCCCTGGTCAGCTACGAGGGCAAAACCGTCGCCGAACTGGACGCCGCCTTTTGCACCGCCGTGGACGACTACATCGAGACCTGCCAGGCCCTTGGGCAAGCACCGGAAAAGCCCTGCAAGGGTTCGTTCAACGTCCGTGTCGGCCATGACCTCCACCTGGCCGCCGCGCTTGCCGCGACCCGGCAAAAAGTCACGTTGAACGATCTCACGCGCCAGGCGCTGAACGAATTCCTGCAACATCGCGGCGCACTGGTGACCGGGTAATCACCCCAGCCGCCGATACCCCAGCACCGCCGCCCCAAGCACCACCGCACCCGCCGCCAGCGCCACCCAGAACCCGCTGGGTGCGCCGAAGCGGTCAATCATCCAGCCGGAGCTGGCAGCACCAATGGCCACGCCGATGCTCAGGCCGGTGATCAGCCAGGTCATGCCTTCGGTCAAGCGGCTGGGCGGAACGATTTGTTCCACCAGGGCCATGGACACGATCAGGGTCGGGGCGAAGAACAGGCCGGAGATGAAGATCGCGGCCGCCAACCCCGGAATATTCGTCACCAGCAACAACGGCAGCGTGGTCACGGCGGTGGCCACGCCGCAGTACAAGAACTGGCGCGGCAGCGGTGCTTTCAACTTAAGCGCACCAAACGCCAGCCCGGCCAGGCACGAACCGATGGCGTATACCGACAATACAATGCTCGCCGCGGCGGGCTGACCCTGATGCTGGGCGAACGCGACACTGACCACATCCACCACCCCAACGATGATGCCCATGGCCATCAACAGCACCATCAGGATCAACACCGAGGGCGAGGCAATCAGCCAACGGCCGTGCTCGGCGTGATGTTCATGCACGGGTGGCTCGGTCTGGCGTTGCAGCACAAAGGCGGTCACGCCCACTGCCAGAAACAGCGCGGCAATCAACGGCCCCGCTTCGGGGAACAGCAGCACGCACAGACCCACCGAGACCGGCGGGCCAATGATGAACACCACCTCGTCGAGCACCGACTCCAGGGCAAACGCCGTTTGCAGTTTGGGCTGGCCGCGGTACAGCTCGGTCCAGCGCGCCCGCACCATGGCCGACATGTTGGGCATGCAGCCGGCCAGGGCGGCAAAGACGAACAGCGTCCACGTTGGCGCCTGCACCCGGGTGCAGAGCAACAGCAGCAACAGCGCGCCGCCGCCGGTGGACGCGGCCACCGGCAACACCCGGCCCTGGCCATAACGGTCCACCAACCGTGAGACCTGGGGCGCGCAAAACGCGGTGGCCAGGGCGAAGGTAGCGGTCACCGCACCGGCCAAACCGTAACCGCCGTGCACTTGCGACAGCATGGTGATCAAGCCGATCCCGGTCATGGAGATCGGCATGCGGGCGAGCATGCCCGCCAATACAAAAGCCCTGGAACCTGGCGCCTGGAACAGCTCGGCGTAGGGGTTTGCCATGGTGTGTAACCTCTTCCTGAGCGCCCTGAAACTTGCTATTCGAGGTTTTCGGGGCAAAATACATACGGTGCGTATGTGACAAATCATGCGTAACATACGCGTCGTATGTCAATCACCTATTGTGAGCCTTACCCATGAGCCGAGCCCGTGCCGACATGATCGAAGACACCCGCGCCCGCCTGATCGCCAGCGCCCGCCAGGCCTTCGCCACACAAGGCTACGCCCAGACGTCGATGGACGATTTCACCGCTCGCGCCGGCCTGACCCGGGGTGCGTTGTACCATCATTTTGGCGACAAGAAAGGCTTGCTGGCGGCGGTGGTTGCGCAGCTCGACGGTGAAATGGACGCGAGCCTGCAGCGTATCTCGGAGCAGGCGGTTGATCCTTGGGAAGGGTTTTGCGAGCGCTGCCGGATTTATTTGCGTATGGCTCAGGATCCCGAGGTCCAGCGCATTGTGCTGCAAGATGCGCCGGCGGTGCTGGGTGCCACCGACCAGCAGCAATGCGTGGACTCGCTGCGCCAGCTGCTCGATGACTTGATGCAAGCGGGCCTCATCGAGCAGGCGTGCAGTCAGGCGCTGGCGAGGCTGATCAATGGCAGCCTGGTAAGCGCATCGCTGTGGATCGCTCAGGATGAACACCCGGGGGCGCGGCTGGAAGAAGCCTTGCAAGGGCTGGAGTTGTTGTTGCGCGGGTTGAAGCCCAATGTCGTTCGCTGAAATGGCTTGCGATTCGACACGGTTGCTCACCCGCGCCGGGCTGAATGAGACAGTCAGATCAAGATCAAAAGCAGCGCTGCTTTTCTGTAGGAGCCGGCTTGCCGGCGAAAAACGGGAGGCCGCCGCGTTCATTCAGGACGCCAACGTCATCGTTAACGTCCTTCGCGAGCAAGCCCGCTCCCACATTTTTGACCGTGCCCCACTCAAGCCGGCCGGGAGGCCGCTGTGTTCTTGACCTTAAGCGTCCCGTTAAACCACGCTGGCCGAACGCCGGAAAGTCACCCACAGCACTGCCCCTAGATACGCCGCAACATCAACGCCGCCACCCCACACGCCGCCAACGCCACGCACGCCAGAAAGAACGCATCACTGTAAGCCATCAAAAACGCCTGATGACGAACACTCTGGTCCAGCAGGTTCAGCACCACCTGATGTTCCGGCAATTGATCCTGCAGCACCCCGCCACCGGGAAGCTGCTGTTGCAAGGTCGGGTCAAACAGCGTCACCGACTCGCCAATACGCGCCGAATGCACCCGCTCGCGCACCACCACCAATTGCGCCAGCAGCGCCGTGCCAACCGCGCCCCCCAGGTTGCGCAGCATCGAGAACACCGCCGACGCCGACCCCGCCTGCGCCTTGGCCAGCCCATGCACCGCAAGCACCGACAACGCCACCATGATCAGCGGCTGGCCCATGCCGCGCACCACGATCGAGGGCACGATCACATTGCTGGCGCTGTCCGCCGACAAGTGCGCACCCATCCAGCAGCCCAAAGCCATGATCGCGAACCCCGAGGCCACCAGCATTTTGGCGCTGACCCACTTCATCAGGCGCGGCAAAAACGGCGCCATGATCAGTTGCACCAGACCATACGCGATCAGGCTCACGCCAATTTCGCTGGCGTTGTAGTGCTGCAATTGCGACAGGTAGTTGGGCACCAGGAACACCAGGCCATAGGTACTGGCGCCGAAGATAAACATCGCCACGCTGGCCACCCCAAAGTTGTAGTGGCCCAATAGTCGCAGGTTGATAAAGGCGTGCGCGCCCCATAATTGCCGGGCAACGAAGCCGATCAGGCCCACCACCGCCAGCAGTGTCATCCACACGATAAAGGGCGAGCCGAACCAGTCCTTGCGCCCGCCCTCCTCCAGCACGATCTGCAACGCACCCAGGCCCAGCACCATGCAGCCGATACCCAGCCAGTCGCCCTGGCGCAGCAGGCCCAGCTGCATCGGCTGGCGGTCAATGGACCAGGCCACCGCCGCCAGCAACGCGATCCCCGGGAACAGTTGCAGGTAGAAGATCCAGCGCCAGGAATAGGCATCGGTCAGCCAGCCGCCAATCGACGGCCCGGCGGCCTGGGCCACACTGTTGGCCAGGCTGAACAAGGCCATGCCCAGCGGGATCTTGCTGGGCGGCAGCTCGGTGATGATCAGTTGGAATGACAAGGGAATCAGCACCGCCCCGGCCGCGCCCTGCACCACCCGGATCAGGATCATCACTTGCAGGTTGGGCGACAGCGAACACGCCACCGAGGCCACCAGGAATATCCCCGAGCCCCACAGCATCACCCGGCGCAGGGAAAACACCTGCACCAGCCACGCGGTGAGGGGAATCATGATGATCTCCGCCACCAGGTAAGCGGTGGAAATCCACGAACCCTCCTCAAACGTCGCGCCCAGTGCACCTTCGATTTCCGGCAGTGCGGCGCTGGTGACGTGCACGTTCATCCCGGCCATGAAGCAGCCGAACAGCCCGCCGATCACCGCGACCCAGGCGCGAAACGGCACACGCCCTTCAGCCTCCATGGACGTGCTCCTGGCTGGCGGCAGGGCGGGTGTCAACCGTGGCAATCACCGACATGCCCGGCAGTACCCGCGACTCACCGGGTTCCAGGCGAATCTTTACCGGAAACCGCTGGACGATCTTGGTGAAGTTGCCGGTGGCGTTGTCCGGCGGCAACAGCGCGAACACCGCACCGGAGCCGGGGGCGATGCTTTCCACTTTGCCGTGCCAATGTGCGCCGGCAAAACTGTCCACCGCGATTTCCACCGACTGCCCCGGCGCCATGTGCTGCAACTGGGTTTCCTTGTAGTTGGCAATCACATAGGCCTGCTCCACCGGCACCACAGCCAACAGCGGCAGGCCGGGCATCACGTATTGCTGGCGCCGGACCTTGCGCTGGCCCACCACGCCGTCAAAAGGCGCGCGGATCTCGGTGTCCTTCAACGCATTGCGGGCCAGCGCGAGGTTGGCCTGGGCCTCGCCGATGCGTGCCTGATGCTCGACGATTTGCGCCTGCACCTGTTGCCGGCGTGCCTGCAAGACCTGCAACTGCGCCTGCTGCCGCGCGACTTGGGCGCTGGCCTGGGCCAGGGCCGCCTGGGCCTTGGCCTGGCTGGCGCTGACGGTTTCCAGGTGCTGGGCGCTGGCCACCTGTTGCGCGACCAGTTCACGATAACGCTGGTAATCGAGCCGCGCGCGCCGGGCTTCGGCCTCGCCACTGCTCAGTTCCGCCCGGGCCTGGGCGATGCGTTGCTGTTGCTCGCCCATTTGCGCGTCGAGGGTTTGCACCGATGCCTGCTGTGCGCTCGCTGCTGCTTGCGCCTGTTGCAGTTGCGCCTGGGCGCTGTTCAGACGCTCGGTGAAATCCCGGTCGTCGATACGCACCAGTACATCGCCGGCCTTGACCGGCTGGTTGTCTTCCACCAGTACCTGGGCCACATACCCGGCAATCCGTGGGCTGATGGCGACCCAATCGGCGCGTACATAGGCATCATCGGTTTCTTCCAGAAAACGCCCCCACTGCCACCAATACCCGGCAAAGGCTGCCAGCCCCAGCAACGTAGCGAGCGATGCAGTGGTCACCAGGGCGCGACGATGGCGTTGCATAACGGTCAGGCGAATGGGTTCAACAGCCTGGTTCATGGTTTGGCTCCATTGACAGCGACAGATAAGGGGGCGGTTGGATCGTCACGCTGCCAGCCGCCACCGAGGGCCTGGAACAGGTCGATCTGGCGGTTGATCAAGCGCAGGTCGGACTCGGCCACGCGGGCTTCAAGGCCCACCAGGCTGCGTTCGCTGTCCAGCAGTTGCAGGGCATCCAGCGCGCCGGAATGGTAGCCGCGGGAGGCCAGGTCGAAGGCGCGGCGGTTGTTGTCCAGGGCGGCGGCCAGGGCCTGCCCACGCTGCTGTTCGCCCTGGTACAGGGCCATGGCCTGCTCCACCTGCTTCAGTGCGTTGAGCACCGTACCGTCAAACCGTGCCAGGGCCTGGCGCGCTTCGGCCTGGCTCTGCCTGACCCGCGCCTGGGCGACCTGCCGGTTGGGAAAGCGCCAGGACACCAGCGGCCCGACGGAATACACCGTGGCGTAGCGGTCCCCGAGTTTGCCCAGGCTGCTGGCGGACGAACCGAGCATCGCGCCGAAGGTGATCCGCGGGTAAAGCTCGGCGCGGGACAGGCCCACCGTCAAGGTGGCTGCGCGCAATTGCCCTTCGGCGCGGCGGATGTCCGGCCGCCGTTGCACCAGTGCCCAACCCTCGCCCACCGGCAAAGGCGCCTGCAACTGCGGGGCCTGGGTACAGCTGCGTGGCGTGACCTGCTCCGGCGGCAACCCGCTGAGCACGGCCAACTCATACAGCGCGCTGCTGCGCCGGGCCGTGAACATCGGCAACGGTGCCCGGGTTTCTTCCAGCAACCCTTGCAGGCGCGCCAGGTCGAGTTGCGTGGCCGCGCCGGCCTTTTGCAGCTTCTGCGTGACCGCGACGCTCTGCTCCAACAACTGCACCGAGTGCGCCTGCACCTGTTCGCGCACACCATAGACGCAGGCCTGGGCATAGGCGCGGGCCGTCTGCGCGGCCACCGTCACCCGCAGCTCATCCTCCAGCGCCCGCGCCACCTGGGCATCCGCCCGTGCCGCAGCGATGCGATAACGCACCTCGCCCCACAAATCGAGGGTGTAGCTCAGGGAAAACTCAGGGGTGTGGCTCCATTCGGCACCGGCATGACGGTTAGTCGCCTGGGCCAGCGTCTGGTCATCGCGGCTGCGACCGTAGGCCAGGCCATAGTCCAGGGAAGTCGACGGCAGGCGCTCGCCGTCTGCCTGTTCCAGCTGCGCCAGCAACGCATCGACATGGGCGGCGGCGGCTTCGAGGTCTTTGTTCTGGTGCAGGGCCCGCGCCACCAGGGCGTCCAGTTGCGGGTCGCGGTACAGCTGCCACCAACGGGCGGGCAACGCCTCGGCCGACTCGGCGGAGAGCCGCGGTGCAGGCTGCGCCGTGACGGTCGACGGTTGACCGGGCACACCAGTGCACCCGGCCAGCACACTCAACAGGGCGATGGGCATCCATGGGTGAAAAGAAGGGCTGTGCATCACAAGGCTCGCTCAAGAAGGAGCCTTGCAGATTAGGCAGATGGCCTGTCCGATTCGCCCGCGTCAGGGCCATGTATCGTCGCTAAACAGACAATAGCGTTACCTGACGCAACACTAAACTCCGGGCCGAAAATGACTTGGCGGATAACCCAGCGACTTGCGAAACATCGCACTGAACGCACTCGGGCTCTGGTAACCATGCTCCAGCGCCACCTCCAGGATCGACACGCCCTGGGCCAGCAACTTCAAGCTCAGGGCCAACCGCGCACGCTTGCGCCATTCACCGAAACTCATGCCCAACTCCCGCTGGAACACCCGGCTCAGGGTGCGGGCGCTCATGTTCAGGCTGTCGGCCCAGGATTCCAGGCTGCTGTCGTCAGAAGGGTTGCGGATGAAATGCGTGCACAGCCTGGCCAGCCGTGCTTCGCCGGGCACCGGCACGTGCATCGCCACCACCGGCGCGGCGAGCAGTTCCATGCGGATCAACTCGATCATGGCCTGCAGACGCGGGCTGTGGTGCCCGGCAATCTGCGTGGCGGCGACGATCAGCTCCCGCAGCAATGCCGACACTTCAATCACCTGGCAGGTGCGCCCCAGCCCCGGCTCGGCCTCGGGCATGAGGAACAGCGTGCGCATATGCACTTCGCCGGCCATACGGATCTCGTGCGGGGTTCCGGCCGGCACCCACAGCGCATGCCCGGACGGCACCAGCCAACTGCCCTGGGCGGTGCTGACCACCATCACCCCGGACACGCCGTGGATCAATTGCGCCTGGGCGTGGCAATGGGGATGCACCACGTCATCGTTGCGGTAGTTGTCGGCGTAGGCTTCAAGCCACGGGCGGGGTGGGCAGTTCATCGGCTGAGGTCTCGCATCAATCAAGCGTCGATTCTAGCGAAAAGTCCTGTGGCAAAAACGATAGATATAGACAGCCATCGTCGCATTCCAGACAGCCGGTGAACTTGTGGGCCGCCCCGTCAGTCAGCTAGTTGGGCACTCTGAAAAAGGTTGGGTGGGCAATGCGCATTTCGTTGGAGCAACAAGTGGCGCTGGTGACTGGCGCCAGTTCCGGAATCGGCGCGGGGGCCGCCAAGGCCCTGGCCGAGGCCGGAGCCGCCGTGGTACTGAACTACAACGCCCAGGCGGCGCCGGCTGAAACACTGGCGGCGCAGATCAACGCCAACGGCGGCCGGGCCATTGCGATTGGCGCCGACGTGTCGCAAGAGGCCGATGTGGAGCGCCTGTTTGCCCAGACCCTTGATGCCTTCGGGCACCTGGACATCCTGGTGGCCAACTCGGGCATGCAGAAAGACGCCGCTGCCGTCGACATGACCCTCGACGACTGGAACACCGTGATCGGCGTCAACCTCACCGGCCAGTTCCTCTGCGCCCGCGCCGCGTTGCGCATCTTCAACCGCCAGGGCATCCGCGAAGGTGTTTCCCGGGCCGCCGGGAAGATTATCCATATGAGTTCGGTGCACCAGGTGATTCCCTGGGCCGGGCACGTGAACTACGCCGCGTCCAAGGGCGGCGTGGAAATGCTGATGCGCACCCTGGCGCAGGAAGTCAGCCAGCAGCGCATCCGCATCAACGGCGTTGCGCCGGGGGCGATTCGCACGGCCATCAACCGCGCCGCCACCGAAGGCGCGGCCGAGGTGGAGCTTCTCAAGTTAATTCCCTATGGCCGCGTGGGTGACGTCGAAGATGT
Source organism: Pseudomonas sp. C6002 (assembly GCF_013385805.1). Lineage (NCBI taxonomy): Bacteria > Pseudomonadati > Pseudomonadota > Gammaproteobacteria > Pseudomonadales > Pseudomonadaceae > Pseudomonas > Pseudomonas sp. C6002. The sequence goes on from NZ_JACAPH010000028.1 coordinate 22,552, forward strand.
CGCCAATGCGGTGGTGTGGCTGGCCAGTGATGCCTCCGACTACGTGGTGGGCAGCACCTTGTTCATTGATGGCGGCATGAGCCTTTATCCGGAGTTTCGTGGCAATGGTTGATCTGAAAAACGAACCACAAAGTGCCATTGATGCCCACGGCATCATCGGCGACATGCGCAGCGCGGCCCTGGTGAATGACAAGGGCAGCATCGATTTTTTCTGCTGGCCGGAGTTCGACAGCCCGTCCATCTTTTGCTCATTGCTGGACTCCCCCGCCGCCGGGATCTTCCAGCTCACGCCGGACCTGCCCGACGCCCGCCGCGAGCAGATTTACCTGCCGGACACCAACGTGCTGCAAACCCGCTGGTTGAGTAATGATGCGGTGGTGGAAATTACCGACTTCTTGACCGTCAGTGAAGAAGTCGACGACCTGCCGATCCTGATTCGCCGGGTGCGGGTGGTCAGCGGCAAAGCGAGCATCCATATGCGCTGCGCAGTGCGTCATGACTACGCCCGCGCCCAGACCCGGGCCACTCAAGATGACGGCGACGTGTTGTTTGAGGCCGCAGACCAACCCGGCCTGCGCCTGACCAGCAGCCACACCCTGCAGTTGGATGGCGACGCTGCCGTAGCATCCTTTGAACTCGACCAGGAAGAAGGCGCCGAGTTTGTCCTCGGCGGGCTGGACGATGCCCGAGTCAAAAACGACTGCACCGACCTGTGCCTGGAGCGCACCCTGAAGTTCTGGCGCGGCTGGATTTCCCAATCCAACTACCGTGGGCGCTGGCGCGAGATGGTCAATCGTTCGGCCCTGGCCTTGAAGCTTTTGACCTCGCGCAAACACGGTGCAATCCTCGCTGCCGCCACCTTCGGCCTGCCGGAAACACCCGGCGGCGAGCGCAACTGGGACTACCGCTACACCTGGATCCGCGACGCCTCGTTCACCGTCTACGCGTTCATGCGCCTGGGGTTTATCGAGGAAGCCAACGGCTACATGCGCTGGTTGAAAGGCCGGGTGGGTGACTGCTGCGATCAGCCGATGAAAATCAACATCCTGTACGGCATCGACGGCCGCCAGGAACTGCCGGAAACCGAGCTGAGCCACCTCAGCGGCCACGGCGGCGCGCAACCGGTGCGCATCGGCAACGAGGCGTACGACCAGGTGCAACTGGATATCTACGGCGAGTTGATGGACGCGGTATACCTGGTCAACAAATACGGTGAGGCCATCTCCCATGAGGGCTGGAAACACACGGTGGAAGTAGCCGACCAGGTCTGCGAAACCTGGAACCACAAAGACGTCGGCATCTGGGAAATGCGCGGTGAGCAGCATCACTTCCTGCACTCAAGGCTGATGTGCTGGGTGGCCCTGGACCGGGCGATTCGACTGGCGTCCAAGCGCTCGCTACCGGCGCCGTTTGCCCGTTGGGACCAGACCCGCCAGGCGATTTATGCCGATATCTGGAGCAACTTCTGGAACGAAGAACGCGGCCACTTCGTGCAGCATATCGGCAGCACCGCGCTGGATGGCTCGATGCTGTTGATGCCTCTGGTGCGCTTCGTTGCGGCGACAGACCCGCGCTGGTTGTCGACACTGGAGGCGATCCAGAAAAGCCTGGTGCGCGATGGGATGGTTTATCGCTATCGCAACGACGACAGCCAGATTGATGGGCTACAAGGCACCGAGGGCGCGTTTGCAGCGTGCTCGTTCTGGTACGTGGAATGCCTGGCCCGGGCCGGGCAAGTGGAGAAGGCGCATCTGGAGTTTGAACAGTTGCTGCGCTATGCCAACCCGCTGGGGTTGTATGCCGAAGAGTTTGATAACCAGGCACGGCATTTGGGGAATACGCCGCAGGCGTTGAGCCATTTGGCGCTGATCAGCGCGGCAACGTTCCTGGACCGGAAGTTGAGTGGGGTGAAGACGGTTTGGCAGCCTTGAGCCCGAGCACAATCTGAAGGCAATTGAGTAACCTTGTGGGAGCTGGCTTGCCTGCTCCCACATGACCGCGCCAGACTTGGAGACGAGGTGTACCCGGTGCACAATGCGTGGTCCTTCGATCTATACCAGGATGCCAATGCGCCAAGTCCTACTGATCATCGATGTACAACCCTCCTTCGCCCCGCCCGACTGGCTGGTAATCGGCATCAACGCCTTGCTGGGTCGCATGCCGTCAGTGGCCACCGTAGAGCGCCACGACGAAAACATAACCCCCTTCGCTCGCCAACTCGGCTGGCAACCGGCGCCCGACGACGACAGCCTGATCGCCGCTGACCATATCTTCATCAAACACGGCTATGCGCCCACGCCCGAGACCATCAGCCACCTGAAAAGCCTCGCGCCGGACCGAGTGCTGGTGTGTGGCATCCAGACTGATACCTGTGTGCTGGCGGCCGGGTTTGCGTTGTTTGATGCCGGATTACAGCCCACGCTGATCAGCGATTTGACTGTGGGTTCATCGCTGGATCGCTCGGGGAAACTGGGCGCGGATTTGTGGCGACATCACTTTAAACACGTCATCACCCACGCAGAGATTTAAGTCAGCCCCTCACTGTGGCGAGGGAGCTTGCTCCCGCTGGGTCGCGAAGCGGCCCCAAGAAGCTCAACGCCATCTAACTCAAAGAACACAGTCAACAAAACCTGGGGCTGCTGCGCAGCCCAACGGGAGCAAGCTCCCTCGCCACAGGTTGTTTGGCAAACACCATCGTTGACACAAGGCTCGTATTGATCGGCGCTCTGCCGACGCATTACTCGGCGTCACTGCCAGCCAGGTCGCCGACGGAAACATCAGTCACGTTAGGCGCCACGTTGTATCGCGGGCCAATGGAAGTCGAGGGCGGCGAGTGGATGTGCCAGGTGCGCGACCCTTGGGGTAATTGCATCGGCTTGCGCCAGGCCGGTCTAGACAAGTCAAGCAATTGCAGCCTTTCGAACCACACTCGGTAACCCGCTTGGTCTACAGTTCCAACACTTTCCCTCCACCCTTGGAGCCTCCATGCCCACCCTCCAAATCCGCACGCCCATGCTCGATATCGCCTACGAAACCCATGGCCCGGAAGGCGGTGAGGTGGTGATCCTGCTGCATGGCTTCCCCTACGACCCTCGTGGCTATGACGAGATCGCCCCGGTGGTCGCCGCACGTGGCTACCGGGTATTGGTGCCATACCTGCGCGGCTATGGCCCGACGCGCTTTATCAACGAACAGGTGATGCGCTCCGGCCAACAAGCAGCGCTGGCCAAGGATTTGCTGGATTTCATGGATGCCCTGTCCATCGAAAAAGCCACGCTGGTGGGCTATGACTGGGGCGGACGCGCGGCGTGTATCGTTGCGGCGCTTTGGCCTGAACGGGTGCGCGGCCTGGTGACGGGCGATGGCTACAACATTCAGGATATCGCTGCGTCGACCAAGCCTCGGGCGCCGGAAACAGAGCATCGGCTGTGGTATCAGTTTTACCTTCATACCCAACGGGGTGTCGACGGACTGACCGCCAACCGGCGTGAGTTCTGCCAGTTGCTGTGGGCGCTCTGGTCGCCGTCCTGGGCCGAAGGGCCGAGCCTGTATGGCAAGACAGCGCCCTCGTTTGATAACCCGGATTTTGTCGAGGTGGTGGTCCATTCCTACCGTCATCGCTTCATGTACGCGCCGGGTGATCCGGCGCTGGAAAGCATCGAGCAGGCCCTGGTGCAGCCACCGCCGATTTCAGTACCGAGCATCTCGTTGTGCGGCGCTGATGACGGCGTAGGTCCGGCTCCGGTCGAAGATGACGACCTGGAAAATTTCAGCGGGTTTTATCGGCGCGAGGTGTTGGCCGGCGTGGGCCACAACATTCCCCAGGAGGCGCCCCAGGCAACCCTTGAGGCGATCTTCGAGCTGCTGAGCCTCAGCCCCCAGCCGAAATCCTGAAGCTGAACACGCTGCCCTGCCCCACCACGCTTTCAGCCCACAGGGTGCCGCCGTGGGCTTCGACGATGCCGTGGGAGATGTACAACCCCAGCCCGCTACCGGTGGGGTTGCCCTCGCGTGAGGTCCAGTAGCGGTCGAAGATATACGGCAGTTGCGCCGGGTCGATGCCGATGCCGTTGTCGCATACCCGAAACAGCACTTCGTCCCCCGCCGCCTCGGCAATCACCTCGATCACTCCGCCCACCGGGGTGAATTTCAGGGCGTTGCCCAGTAAGTTGGAAAACACCTGGAACAAGCGCTCCGGGTCGGCCTGGGCACTCAGCCCGTCCACTGAGCGCCAAGTCAGGTCCACACCCTTGGCCGCCGCCAGCGGTTGCCACATCGAACAGATCTGGTCCAGGGTTGCCGCCACATCGAGCCGTTGCAGCGAAACGCTGTAGCGCCCGGCCTCGATGCGCGAAATATCGATCAGGTCTTCCAGCAGCGTGTTCATGCGGGCGGTGGCGTTTTGCATGGTTTCAATCGCGGTGGAGAGGCGCCGGTTCGCCTTGTTGTCCTCGGCGGGCACCATGCTGCGCATCATGCCGCATTGCATCAGCAGGATGGTCAGCGGGCTGCGCAGGTCATGGGAGACCACCGCCACCAGCTCGTCACGCGCCCGCACCGCAGCATGTTCGCGTTGCACCTGGCGCGCCAGGTCATGCTCCAGAGCATTGCGCCGCAGGCTCTCCACCGCCTGTAGCTCCGACAGCGACCAATACAGCGCCTTGCCGTCGACCTGCTGCTTCCACAACTCAAACGACAGGCGCGGGCTCAAGGTCGTGCTGCCCGGTTCCTGATGTTTGACCGGCTGGCCGCTCCACTCCACCGAGGACTGGACCTCCGGGCGAAACCACATCACCGCGTTGTCCACCGGCTTGGGCAGGCAGAACGCCAACAGGCCGCTGGCATGGGCCTGGTAGGCCGCCGCCGGGGGAAAGTCCACCGACAATTGATGGCTGTGCACCACGCCTTTGCCCTGTCCGCGCACCCACTGGTACAAGGCGTGGATTTCAGCACGTGCAGGGCAAACGCCGAACACATGCAGGCGCTCTTCCACCCGTATCGCCAGGCCACCGGCGGCGGTCAGGTTCAGCAGCGTTTGCGCATAGGGCAACAGGCTTTCCATCACATCGCACTGGTCCGCGGTCATGGCGGCGACCAACTCTTCGACCATGGCGGCCTTGTCACGTTGTTGGCGGCGCTCCTGCTGCTCCTGGAGCAACGTGATCTGCATCGACAACAACTGGCCGATGCTGGTGCACGCCGTGCGCAGTTCATGGGGCACGCGCAACGGCTCACGGTGACCACAGGTGATCAGGCCCCAGAGCTGGTCGTCCTTGAGCAGCGAAATGCTCATGGAGGAACGCACGCCCATGTTCTTCAAATAATGGCAGTGCACCGGGGACACGCTGCGCAACACGGCGAAGCTGAGGTCCAGGGGCTGGCCGTTGTCGGGGCGCAGGGCCGGCAGGATCGGCACCGGCTGGTACTCGGCGTCGGGAATCGCGCGGATCCAGTTCAGCCGGTACAGCTCGCGGGCCTGGGGCGGGATGTCCGACGCGGGAAAACATAATCCCAGGTACGGCTGCATGCCGTCGCTGAGGGCCTCGCCAATCACTTTGCCGTGGCCTTCCTGCTCGAAGCGGTACAAGGTGACCCGGTCATAACCGGTGAGGCTACGAATCTCGGTCACGCTGATCTGGTACAAGCTGTCGAGCGTCTTGGCCGACTGCAAGCGGCGCAGCGTTCGGGACAGCTGCTTCACAGCGCTGTGCTCAAGCGTGAGGCTCCGCTCCAGTTCGAGAAACAGCAGGCCTTGATGACGATGCAGCAGGATGTCGTAGGCGTAGCCATCCAGCGTCAGTTGATGCACGTCCTCCTCAAAGGCGTCCAGGTCTGCCAGGGCACGACTCACCTGTACTGCCGCTTCGCTGCCCAGCACACTGGCCAGCGCCTGGCCCGACAGGCGTTGCGCGTCCAGGCCCAGCGCGACGCTCAGGTTGCTGCTGGCTTGCAGCACCTCAAGCGCCGGTTCGCTCAGCGTCAACAACAACCCGTGAGGCTGGATCGAGCCGGGGATATGGATGGGCTCGCTGGCGCAATCGTCGATCAGCGTATCGACCGTGGTCATCGCAGCACCCCGCAGCGGTCCAGCCACTGCTCGAAACACAGGAAGGTCGACTCGGCGACCTTCACCGCCTCCACGCGCTCGTACGCGGTTCGCAGCGGGTAAAGGCACGCCATAAAGCGCTGCCACAGGGCGCTGGTCTCGGCCCCGTACACATTCATGAACGCGCCGCCATTGGTGGAGCCCACGCCAATCTTGATCTCGATCAGGTCGCGCAACACCTGGCCGCCGAGGGTGGCGCCTTCCAGCACATAGAGGGCGCCCAAGGCCTGGGCCACGTTGGTGATGGCGGGCAGTTCGGGGCATATCGGCAAGGCATCGATCTGCAGGTTTTCCAGGCCCAGCGCCCGCAAATCCGCCTGCAAGTACGGAGTTTTGCTGCGCCGCCCCCACTCCAGGTCCGGGATGATCTCGCCCCACGGCGCCAGGGCGCGCTCCAGCGGTTGATAGAAGCCGTAGTAGGCGCTCATCAACTCGCGGTACAACGCCAGGTCCATGCGGGAAAACGGCAGACGGGTATCGAGGCGTCGGTGCAGCGCAGCGGTCGCCGCACGTAGTTCGACAAGGACAGGAGGTAGTGAATTCATGAGCTGTGCGCACGCCGGGAAGGTTCAAAACCGCGACGTAGAGGCCTGGGATCAAGACACTGCGCAATGGACTGTGAGTAACATAGCACCTTGATACAAAAACGTACCTATTCGTTCAAACAGGCTTCGCTTCAACCGGGTGAGGAAAACCGTTCACGATAGGCCTGGGGCGTGATCGATACCGCTCGCAGGAAGCTGCGGCGCATGGTTTCTTCGCAGCCAAAGCCGCAGTGCACGGCGATGCGCTTGATCGACGCGCTGCTGTCCGCCAATTGCCGGCGGGCGGTCTCCACGCGAATCAACTCGACCGCCCGCGCGGGGGTCTGGCCGGTCTCGCTGCGGTAGTGGCGCACGAAACTGCGCTCGCTCATGCCTGCCTGGGCGGCCAGTGTGGCAACGTTCAAATCGAGGGTCAGGTGTTCGGCGATCCAGGCGTGCAGCTCCGCAAAACGGCTACCGCCCTTTTGCAGGGACAACGTCACGCTGAACTGCGATTGCCCACCGGGGCGCTTGAGAAACACCACCAGGTGCCGCGCCACTTCCAGGGCCACGGCGCGACCCAGGTCCTCCTCCACCAGCGCCAGGCACAAGTCGATACCGGCGGTCACGCCGGCGGAGGTCCACAGGTTGCCCTGCTGGATGAAAATCGGATTGGCCTCCACCGTCAGCTGTGGGTACTTGCGCGCGAGTTCTTCGCAGCGCGTCCAGTGGGTCACCACGCGGCGGCCGTCGAGCAAACCGCTGGCGGCCAGCAGAAAGGCGCCGGTACACACCGAAGTCATGCGCCGGGCCTGGGTGGCTTTTTGCCGAACCCAGTCCACCAGCGCCGGGTCTTCGGCGGCGCCGTACACCCCCCAGCCGCCGGCAATCACCAGTGTGTCGCACGGGGCATCGGCAGGCGGCAGTGGCTCGGCCACCAGGGCCAGGCCCGCCGAGGTCATCACCGGCTCGGCCTGCGCGGCGATCACACTGACCGCATAGGGCAACGGCAAGCCCTGCTGGCGCGCCAGGTCATTGGCCGAGGCAAATACTTGCAAGGGCCCGGTGACGTCGAGCACCTGCACATTGGGAAAGGCGAGAACGTTGATGATTCTGGGCATGTTGGCGTAATTCGTGGGCTCAATGGCGTATGCGCCAAAGCCTAGGTGACTAGAGTGAAGCCGTCCATCCCTTTATCAGGAGCAGTCCCCATGACCTTGCAGATCGGCTTTTTGTTGTTCCCCGGCATCCAGCAACTGGACCTCACCGGGCCCTACGACGTGTTGGGATCGCTGCCGGATGTGAAACTGCACCTGGTGTGGAAGGACCTGGCGCCGGTCACCTCCAGCACCGGGTTAGTGTTTACCCCCAGCACCACCTACGACGCGTGCCCGACGCTGGATGTGATCTGCGTGCCCGGCGGCTCGGGGGTTGGGGCGCTGATGGAAGATGAGCAAACCCTGGCGTTTCTCAAGGCACAAGCACATACCGCACGTTACGTGACCTCGGTGTGCACCGGCTCCCTGGTGCTGGGTGCCGCGGGCTTGCTGCGCGGGCGTCGCGCGACCACTCACTGGGCCTACCACGACCTGCTCGCACCGCTCGGTGCGATCCCGGTGCAGGAGCGCGTGGTGCGTGACGGCAACCTGTTGACCGGTGGCGGGATTACCGCCGGGATCGACTTTGCCCTGACCCTGGCCGCCGAGCTGTACAGCGAGGCGGCAGCGCAACTGGTGCAGTTGCAGATTGAGTACGCCCCGGCGCCGCCGTTCAATGCTGGCCGGCCGGAAACCGCACCGCCGCATGTACTGGAAGAAGCCCGCAAGCGCACCGCCGAGTCGCGCAAGACCCGGGGTGAAATCGTGGCACGGGCGGCAGCCAGGTTGGGTTAAGCGTTCGCCCGTCCGTGGCGGTCGGCGGGCACCAAATGCCCGATGGTGCCGTCCCCATACGCCCGCTCCACTTTGGAAATCACCACGTGATAACCGCCGTACCAGCGGCGGTATAGGCGCTTGGCTTCCAGGTGGGTCGGGTGGCTGGCAAAGGCGCGAATGGAGGCCTCGTCACGCCAGTAATAACTGGCGTTGATCAACCCGCCATCCGCCGAACGCCACGACTCGGCCCCCACGTATCCCGGCAGCCTTGCTGCCAGTGCGTCGATCAGATTCGTGAGGCGCTGGAACTCGTCATCCCGTTCGCCGGGCTTGTAGATAAAGGCTGCGATATACATGGGTAACGTCCTTTTATGAGTGATGTTTCACGTCGGGCGAGACATCAATGCCAAGCGCACGGCCAGCACCATCAGCACGGTTGCCAGGCCCCATTTCTGTAAGCCTGCGCTCCCCGGTTTGCCGGCAAAAAACCGGCTCACCGCCCCGCCAAAAATCCCCAGCACGGCATGAAACACACCGCTGATCAGCGTCAGGATGATCCCCAGTTGCACCAGTTGCAGCGCGATGGGGCCCGCCTCGGGGCTGACGAATTGCGGCAGGAACACCATGAAAAACAGCAGCGCCTTGGGGTTGAGCAAACTGTTGAGCATGGCCCGCACAAACACCCGGCCCAGCGGCACGCGGCTGACGTGGGCCGTGTCCAGGGCGGGCGTTTTCTGCAGGGTCTTGAACACCAGCCACAGCAGGTACAACACCCCGGCGTAGCGAATCAGGTCGAAGGCCGGCGGCCAGCTGGCGACCAGAGCGGTCACGCCGGTTGCGGTCAGTGCCGTGAGCAGCAGGTCCGCCACGCTGATGCCCAGCCCGGATGCCACCCCGCCACGCCAGCCATAGGTCACACCGTGGCTGATGACGAAGGCCATGTTCGGGCCCGGGGATAACAACAGCAGCAGGACTGCGCCAGAGAACACAGCCAGGGTTGCGAGGTCGATCATGCTCAAGCCATCCGCCGGGAAAGCCTGTAGATTAATCAGCCCACCTGATACAAACAAAAAATTGATCTAGATACACTTTGCACAGGAACGCACCATGGCTCAGGTCCGCTACAAACTGATCGTCGATGAACTGGCCACGCGGATTCGCGCCGGACAGTTGCCGCCGGGCACCCAGTTGCCGACCCTGCGTAGCCTGATGAACAGCCATCGCATCGCCCTCGCCACTGCCTTGCGGGTGTACAGCGAACTGGAGGCCAGCGGCCTGGTGGTGGGTGAACCGGGACGCGGGACGTTTGTGCGCGACACCACGTTGCTGCGGGGCATGGGCCTGGTGCAACAACCGCTGCAACCGGGCACCGTGGACCTGAGCCTCAACTACCCCTCGTTGCCGGGCCAGGCCGAGATGCTGCGCGACGGTTTGCGTGCCATTGCCGCCTCGGGCGACCTCGATGCGCTGCTGCATTCCGCGCCGCAAGGTGGCCGCGCCCATGAACGACAGACCGCCGCGCGGCACCTGCGCAATCGGCAGATTCGCGTGAGTGGCGAGCAAGTGCTGATCGTCAACGGTGCGCAACAAGGCCTCGCCGTCAGCCTGATGGCGCTGCTGCAACCGGGGGATGTATTGGCGGTGGATGCGCTGACGTATCCCGGGTTGAAAACCCTGGCCCAGTCCCAGCGCATCGACCTGGAGCCGCTGCCGCAACCGGCTGGGCATACGGATCTGGATGCGCTGGAGGCTTTGTGCAAACGGCGCCCGGTGCGGGCTTTTTATTGCATGCCCACGTTGCACAATCCGCTGGGCACAGTGATGGTTGAAGCCGACCGCGAGCGCCTTGCAGCGTTGGCTGAACGCTACGATTTTCTACTGATCGAAGACGGCGCCTACGCCTTTCTCGCCGAGCCCGCACCGAAGCCGTTGTTTACTTATGCACCGCTGCGCACGGTGTATGTGTCTGGCCTTTCGAAGAGTGTGGCGTCGGGGTTGCGGGTGGGGTTTATCGTCGCGCCCAAGGCGTGGGTGCCGGCGCTGGAGCAAGCGATCCGTGTCTCGACCTGGAGCACGCCGACGCTCACGGTGAACCTGGCGTGCCGCTGGATAGAATCCGGTGCAGTGGATGCACTGGAAGAGCACAAGCGCCAGGATGCGCGCCAACGCCAGGCGCTGGCCCGGGAGGTCTTGCGAGGGTGTGAGGTGATTGCGCATCCGGCGTCGTATTACCTGTGGCTGGTGTTGCCGGAAGGTCTGCGGGCGGATGCAGTGGTGGCTGCGCTTGAGGGCCAGGGTGTGCGGGTCACCAGTGCCGAGCCGTTTGCCTGTACGGCCCATGTGCCGCATGCGTTGCGGGTGGTGCTGGGGTCGATTGACTTGGCGACGTTGAGAATAGCCTTGGGGAAAATTCGCGAGGCAATTCGGATATGAATAAAGGGCCAGCAGGGTAAATCCCTTTGATTTGCGGGACATTTCCGAGACAATCTTTCGGCCTTGTGCCTGCCGGAACCGGTGGCTAGTCTTCGCCCCGTCACTGCTCATCAGTGATCGGGTTTAGTCGCCCGGATCCGAAAAGGCGCATGTCCCATCATGAGGTTTTATGGTGGCTGTGCGCAGGGCACCTTCGGGTGCGCCGGTTTTTCCTTTTCGGCCGGTCGACTAACCTGCGTACAGCCGCCACCCTACGTTTAGTCGCGAAGGGGTCGGTTCCTTAACCGAAAAGGAGTTACACCATGAATAAACCCGTCCCCGACCCACCCATCGACCTGCTCAAAAACCGCGCTGCCTTCAATCGCGCCCTCGAACATTACCTGCCCTCCCAGGGCTTCCATACCGTCAACGAAGACCTGAGCTTCGAAGACTCCCTGCTCTACACTGCCAGCCTGCTCAGCAGCGCCTCGGCCACCGCCCTCGACTGCGGCGAACTGCTGCAAAGCCCCGAGCGGGCAAAGTTGCTGGCGGTGTGGCATTTGCTGGAAATTGCCAAGACCACCGTCGACCGCTCGATTGAGTGTTTGCACCTGCGCAAGGCTTAGCCGCAACCCCGTCAAGCCTGTGTGGGTTTGTGCATCCGGCCAAATCCACGCGGCAACGATTGCCCAATCCTCTGGCCAACGCATAGAATGCGAACCGTTATCAATTAAGACGCCCGCGCCAGGATGCCCATGTCGAGCGACCACCCACTGGATCATGCCGCCATCGGCCAGCTCTACCATGCCCATCATTCCTGGCTGCGCGGCTGGTTGAGCCGGCGTACGGGCTGCCGTGAGCACGCCGCCGACCTGGCGCAGGAAACCTTCGTGCGCCTGCTCAATGCGCGCAAGCAGCAAGCCTTGCTGCAACCCCGGGCCTACCTGAGCAGCATCGCCCGCAGCCTGATGATCGACCAGTATCGCCGCCGCGAACTGGAGCGTGCCTATCTGGAGAGTCTCGCGCATTTCTCGCAAGTCGAGGTGCCGTCGGAAGAAACCCGCCTGCTGATCCTCGACAGCCTGGAGCGCATCGACCGCCTGCTGGACCAACTCAAGCCACGGGTGCGCGAAGCGTTTTTGCTGGCGCAACTGGACGGCCTGACCTGCCAACAGATCGCCCAGCGCCTGGAGGTGTCCAAGGCCACCGTGGAGCGCGACCTGGCCAAGGCACTGCATGCCTGTTATCGGTTGCGTTATGCCGAAGGCTAATCCGCCATTGGTGGACCAGGCGATCCAGTGGATGATCAAGCTGCGGTTCAATATTGCCGATGACGCCACCACCGCTGCCTTCGAACGCTGGCTTGAAACCAGTGGCGATCACCAGCAGGCCTGGCAACGGGTCTCGTCGATGAGTGACGAGTTTGCGCAGTTGCCGGCACAGGTCGGCCGCCATGCCTTGCAAGGTGCCCGCCAACGCATCAGCCGCCGTGAAGGGTTGAAGTTGCTCGGGCTGTTCGCCGGTGCCGCAGGGCTGACATGGTTCGGCCGCGACTACACGCCATTGCCCGGCCTGCTGGCCGATTACCGCACCGCCACCGGAGAGCGGCGTTGGGTCGCCCTCGACGATGGCAGCCGTATCCAGCTCAACAGTGCCAGCGCCATCGACACAGTCTTCAACACCGAAAGACGTCTGGTGCAGTTGCGCCAAGGTGAAATCCTGATCGACATGGGCGCCGACGGTAGCGCGCCACGGCCCTTCTGGGTGCAAACCCGCGACGGTTATCTGCGCGCCTTGGGCACCCGGTTCATGGTGCGCGAGGAGCCCCACGGCACCTTGCTCGCCGTGCAAAAAGGCAGCGTCGCGGTATTCGCCGACAGCCATCAGGCCAGCGCACGTGGGGTGATACAGCCCGGCGAGCAGGTGCTGTTTGATCGAAACGGCTTGCGTCCACCCGCCACCACGGGCCTGGATCCCTGGGCCTGGAGCGACGGTGTGATCAGCGCTCACAACATGCGTCTGGACGATTTCCTCGCGGAGCTGAGCCGTTACCGCACTGGGCTGGTGCGCTGCAGCGAAGCGGTCGCCGGCTTGCGTGTGTCCGGGACTTACCAGTTGGACGATACCGATCAGGTCCTGACCCTGGTGGCACAGGCACTGTCGGTGAACATCACCTATCGCAGCCGTTATTGGGTGACCGTCGCAGCTCGTGCATGACCTTCCGAAAATAAATGAGGTGAATTCTCATCTTCGCTCGACCTGTAAGGAAAGGCCGATCAACAGGCCGATTCTGTCCACTTCCTTCAGGAGCATTCCGCGGTCATGCAAGCGTTCCCCTCCAAGCGTTCTCCCCTCAAGCATGCGGTGCACGCCGCCCTGCTCGGTGCCTGCCTGAACGGCAGCGCCCTGCCCCTGGCGGTCATGGCGCAAACGCCTGTCAGCGACACCCAGGCCCGTGACTGGAACATTGCACCCGGCCCATTGGCCACCGTGCTCGACCAGTTTGCGCGCCAGGCGAGTATCAGCCTGTCCTATGACGCCACCAGCGTCGCCGGCAAGACCAGCCCCGGCCTCAACGGCGCGCTGGACAGCCAACAGGCCTTGAGCCAATTGATCCAGGGCCAGGGCTTGCAAGCCCAACGCCAGAGCAACAACACCTGGCTGCTGTTGCCGCAAGTCGCGGACACCGGCGCGCTGAACCTGGGTGCCACCACCGTGACCGGCGAACACCTCGGCGTCACCACTGACGGCAGCGGTTCCTACACCACTGGCGCCGTGACCATCGGCAAGGGCGCCCACAGCCTGCGGGAAACACCGCAATCGGTCAGCGTCATGACCCGCAAGCTGATCGACGACCAGAACATCACCACCATCGATCAATTACTGGAACACACCCCGGGCATCACCACCTACGACTCACCTATGGGTGGCAAGTATTTCTATTCCCGTGGTTTCAAGATGCTCGGCCAATACCAGTTCGACGGTGTGCCGTTGGACATCGGCAAAGACTACGTACAGGCCGACAGCTTCACCGCCAACATGGCGATCTATGACCGGGTGGAAGTGCTCAAGGGCGCGGCCGGCATGCTCAAGGGCGCCGGCACCGCCAGTGGTGCGGTGAACTTCGTGCGCAAGCGGCCACAAGACAAACCCACTACCAGCCTGTCGCTGTCTGCCGGCACCTGGGACAACTACCGCGCCGACGTCGATACCGGCGGCCCGCTCAATGACAGCGGCACCGTACGCGGCCGCGCCGTGGTCAGCCAACAGAACCGTGGCTCGTACATGGACGTCTCCAAGCGCCAGGACCAAGCTGTGTACCTCGCACTGGATGTTGACCTCTCGCCCGACACCACCCTGGGCATCGGGGCCAGCTACGAAGATGTCGATGCAACGCCCTGCTGGGGCGGCGTGCCGCGCTACAGCGACGGCAAGAGCATCGGCCTGAGCCGTTCCACCTGCCTGGGCCAGGCCTGGAACGACTGGCAGAGCCAACGCACTACGCTGTTTGCCGACCTCACCCACCACTTCAACGACGACTGGCAACTCAAGGTCACGGCGGTGAACAGCCGCAACCTGCAAGACATCAAATACGCCGCCAGCCAAGGCACCGTGAAGTACGGTGATCCGGCGCCAACCGCCGAGATGTACGCCGCGCTGTTTGACTACGACCACCGGGATTTCGGACTGGATGCCTACCTGGACGGTAAGTTCGAAGCGTTCGGTTTGCAGCATGAACTCATCATCGGCGCCAATGGCAGCCGTGGCACCCAGGACGATGTCTACGCGATCCGGAGCCTGCCCGACCGGCAAAGTATCTTCCTGCCCAACCACCACTTCCCGCAGCCCGCCAACGATACCTTCTGGCCCAATATGTACCGGGGCGGCACCGTCAAGGAAACCGCCACCCAGTACGGTACCTACGCCACTTTGCGCCTGAGGCTGGCCGAGCCATTGATGGTGGTGCTCGGCAGTCGCGTCAGTTGGTTCGAAAACCGCCGCCAGTCGAATAACCTCGCCTGGGGCGAATGGGCCCTGCAGGATGCACGCACCAAGGAAACCGGTGAAGTCACGCCGTTCGCCGCGGTGATCTATGACCTCGACGACAACCTTTCGGTGTACGCCAGCTACGCCGATATCTTCCAGCCACAAAGCTCCAACGCCACGGTGACCGGCGCTGCCCTCAAGCCCAAAATCGGCGAAAACTACGAGCTGGGCATCAAGGGCGAATGGTTTGAGGGGCGCCTCAACAGCTCGCTGGCATTGTTCCGCGCTATCGAGAAAAACGCCGCCGAAACCGACTACACCACCCAATGCGGTACCTCGGCAGACGGCTATTGCTACACCGACACTGGCAAGGTTCGCGCACAAGGTGTCGAAGCCGAGTTGAGTGGCGAGTTGCTGGAACGCTTGCAAGTGGCGGGCGGCTACACCTACACCCAGACCAAGAATCTCAACAACATCAACAGCGCCGCCATTGGCGCGGTCGCAAACAGCTACGTGCCGCGACACATGCTGCGCTTGTGGGGCGATTATCAGTTGGACGGCACACTGTCGAAATGGAGCGTCGGCACCGGCGTCAACGCCCAGAGCAGCAACTACCGAATTCAAGGCATCAAACTGGAACAAGCCGGTTATGCGATATGGAATGCGCGGTTGGCGTACCGGGTTGATGACACATGGACGGTGGCGCTGAACGGTAACAATCTCTTCGACAAAAATTACTATCAGACGGTGGGAACGGCCGACTGGGGTAATTTCTACGGTGAACCGCGCAACTTTACCGTCAGTTTGAAAGGCAATTTTTAAGGTTAGTACCGCCTCAATGTGGTGACGGACTCACGTCCTCACCACTCATCGCTTGTCCCCGAAAAACCCCGCATCCGACCTCCGTCAAAAAAAGGTTTTCCTCAGCCGCAGGAAATTTCCCAAATTTGTTCCTACACTCCAAAACGCCAGCATTTTGTTCCGGGAAAACCCGGAAATCCGACCAAGACAGTCAACAAACTGTCACGCGGAAGAGCACCTGACGTGTCTAGACCGAAGGTCTTATAAAAAAGTCAAAACCTTGACGAGCGACGAAAAGGGAACCATCATTTAGCCATTACCCCGCAAATTCCCTGCAGATAGATAGGTAATTGCGTATTACCCAGCGAAGTAACCGTTCGTCTGGCGCCACTTATAAAGCAAGCCCTGCCTTTATGGATGAGCAGCCGAACAAGGAAGCCCTGGTGTGCAATGAGGGATGTTTTTATGCGCGAGAAGTCGTCAGTCGACAGCCTGTTTTTGACCCGGGCCGGTTTCATTGAGTTCTTTGTTGTTTTCGTAAAATTGATGCACGGCCTCACCGCCGTTTTTCCAGCACTGATCCTGCTGTTTTATCCAGACCCGATGGCCCCCGAACTGCGCGCGCACTTTCTCGGCTTGCTGCTGTTTTTCGCGATCCTGACGATCATTCTGTTCCAGGCCATGGGGGTTTACTCCGAGGAGCTGTTCAGCAACCGCCTGCGGTTTCGCACCATGCTGGTGGCCTGGTCCGCGGCCTTTTGCATCCTGCTGTTCATGTACCAGATTCTGCTGATGTTCCCGCAGTTGAGCCCGCGCAACCTGGCGTTCTGGTTTATCACCAGCCTGGCGTTGTTCGGGCTGGAGCGGATCGTGATGCTGCGCCTGTTCCGCAACCTGATGGCCAGCGGCAAATACCTGCAACGCACGGTGATCCTCGGCTTCACCGACACCGCCGTGCACGTGGCCGACCACTTGCAGCGCAACGGCGATATCCGTTCCGGACTGATCGGTTTTATCGACGACCGCACCGAGCGCATCCCCAAGGAACTGAGCAACCTGCCGCTGCTGGGCAACACGCGCGACCTGGAAAAACTGATCCGCTCCGAGCAGGTCAACCAAGTGATGATCACCCTGCCCTGGGCCGCCGAACAGCGGATCAACGGGCTGGTAAAGCGCCTGCGGCAGATGTCGGTCAACGTCATGCTGGTGCCTGACATGGCGGCCCTGCGCTATGGCCACAGCCGTATCACCGATGTGGGCGGCATCCTGATGTTCAACACCTCCCACGTGCCGCTGCGGGGCTGGTCGCCGTTTATCAAGCGCTGTGAAGACCTGATCCTGGCAACCCTGGGCCTGGTGGCACTCTCGCCGATCATGCTGATCACGGCGATTGCCATCAAGCTCGACTCCAAGGGCCCGGTGCTGTTTCGCCAGAACCGGTTTGGCTACAACGACAACGTGATCCGGGTGTTCAAGTTCCGCTCGATGTACGCCGAGATGAGCGACTTCAACGCCGACCGCCAGACCACCCGCGGCGACCCGCGCATCACCCGCGTGGGCCGGATCATTCGCAAGACCAGCATCGATGAGCTGCCGCAGCTGTTCAACGTGCTGCTGGGCAACATGTCGATGGTCGGCCCGCGGCCCCATGCCACCGCGACCAAGGCCGCCGGCGTGCCCTACGAAGTGGCGGTGAGCGAGTACAGCTCGCGCCACCGGGTAAAACCGGGCATCACTGGCTGGGCGCAAATCAACGGCTATCGTGGTGAAACCGACACCCTGTTCAAGATCCAGAAACGCGTTGAGTACGACCTGGAGTACATCTCGAAGTGGTCGGTGTGGTTCGACTTGTACATCGTTTTCATGACGGTCCCGGCCGTCCTTTCGACCAAGGAAGTCTATTGATGAACACCCTCAACGGCTTGATTCCCTGCATCATTTCCGGTGGTTCGGGCACCCGGCTGTGGCCGGTGTCGCGGCAGAACATGCCCAAGCCTTTCATGCGCATGCGTGATGACCAGAGCCTGCTGCAGAAGACGTTCCTGCGGGCCAGTCACCTGCCGGGCGTAGAAAGCGTGCTGACGGTGACCAACCGCGACCTGCTGTTTCGCACCCTCGATGACTACCGCGTGGTCAACAAGGCCCATCTGGCCCTTGACCTGTTGCTGGAGCCGTTCGGGCGCAACACCGCCGCCGCCATCGCCGTGGCCGCCCTGCATGTACAGGAAAACTTCGGCAGCGAGGCGCAGTTGCTGATCCTGCCCGCCGACCATCTGATTCTTGATGAAAGCGCCTTCGCCGATGCCGTCACCCAGGCCCGCGAACTGGCGGAGGCCGGCTACCTGGTGACGTTCGGCATCCAGCCCGACCACCCGGAAACCGGTTTCGGCTATATCGAACAAGGCGAGGCGCTAGGCCAGGGGTTCCGGGTCAAGCGCTTCGTCGAGAAGCCCGACCTGGCCACCGCCCAGGGCTATCTGGACGGCGGCAAGCACCTGTGGAATGCCGGGATGTTCTGCTTCAAGGCCGGTACATTGCTGGAGGAACTGGCGCTGCACGCCCCCGCCGTGCTGGACGCCGCCAAGGCCGCCCTCGAGCACGGCCACAGCCTGAACAACAACAGTTGCCGTCAGCGCGAGCTGAACGCTGAAGGTTTCGGCGCGGCGCCCGACATCTCGATCGACGTGGCGCTCATGGAAAAATCCGCGCAAGTGGCGGTGGTGCCCTGCGACATCGGCTGGAGTGATATCGGTTCCTGGGACGCGGTGCGCCAACTCACCCCCAGCGACGCCAACGGCAACCAGGTCAATGGCCAGGCGATCCTGCATGACGTGCACAACTGCTACATCGACTCGCCCAAGCGCGTGCTGGGCGCAGTGGGCGTGCGCGACCTGATCGTCGTCGACACCCCGGATGCGATCCTGATTGCCGACGCCAAACGCAGCCAGGACGTGCGCTACATCGTCGCCGAGCTCAAGCGCCAGGACCATCCGGCATTCAGCCTGCACCGCACCGTCACCCGGCCGTGGGGCACCTACACCGTGCTGGAAGAAAGCAGCCGCTTCAAGATCAAGCGCATCGTGGTCAAGCCCCAGGCCTCCTTGTCCCTGCAAATGCACCATCACCGCAGCGAGCACTGGGTAGTAGTCAGCGGCGCGGCGATGATTACCAACGGCGACCGTGAATTCCTGATCAACGCCAACGAGTCGACCTACATTCCGGCCGGGCACAAGCACCGCCTGACCAACCCCGGCATCATCGACCTGGTGATGATCGAGGTGCAGAGCGGCGAGTACCTGGGCGAAGACGACATTGTGCGTTTTGACGACATCTACGGCCGGGCTCCGGCCGAAGTGAAGAAGTGATGCGTACCGCCCTGATCATCCCGACCCGCAACGCTTCCAGCCACCTCGACCGGCTGCTGCCGGCGCTGCGCATGCAAACCCTGCAACCGGACGAAACCCTGGTGGTCGACAGCGCTTCCAGCGATGACACCGTGGCGCGTTTTCGCGAGTTCGGCGTACGGGTCGAAGTGATCGATGCCAAGGACTTCAACCATGGCGGCACCCGCCGCTGGGCCAGCGAGCAAGTCGACGGCGACGCGCTGATCGTGATGACCCAGGACGCGATCCCCGCCGAACCCGAGACGTTCGCCAACCTGGTGGGCGAACTGGAACTGGACCCGCTCAACGGCGTCGCTTACGGCCGCCAGTTGCCGCACCCGGATGCCGGCGTGCTGGGCGCCCAGTCACGCCACTTCAATTACCCGCCGCAAAGCCGCAGCAAAAGCCTGGCTGATGCGCCGGAGCTGGGGATCAAGACCTGCTTCAGCTCGGATTCGTTTTCGGTGTACCGGCGCAGCGCCCTGCAAGCCGTCGGTGGCTTCCCCGCGGATGTGATCGGCAGCGAGGACGCCTACGTCGCCGCCCGCATGCTGCTGGAAGGCTACAAGGTGCGCTACGCCGCCACCGCCCTGGTCTATCACTCCCACGATTACCGTCTCATGGATGAGTTTCACCGCTACTTCGACATTGGCGTTTTCTACGGCCGCGAGCCGTGGATCCGCCAGGCTTTTGGCGATGCCGGCGGTGAAGGTAAACGCTATGTACTGGCCGAGCTTCGAGCGTTACGCGAAGCCGGTGCATTGCACCGCGTACCCGAAGTACTGGTGCGCAGCGCGTTCAAATTGCTCGGCTACCGGCTGGGCCATCTGGAGCGCCAGCTCCCCCTCGCCCTCAAGCGGCGCATCAGCATGTTCCCCGGTTATTGGAGGTGAGCATCATGACCTACAGGAAGACCCCTTTGATGAAACGAACCTTGCTCGTCCTGGCCATGATGGCATTGGCCGCCTGCAATACGCCCGCGCGGATCGTCGCGCCCGATGGCAAGACGGTGGACGAGGGCAAGCAGGCCCTCGATCGCATGGCCCAACTGCCACCGGCGGTGGAGCGGATCCGCATCGGCGACCAGTTGCGGATTGTCCGCGATGCCGGGGAAATGCCAACCCTGTCGGCGTTCAACGTCAGCACGATTTACGAGCTGACGCTGTACACCGTGCAGAACGACGGCAAGATCAACTATCCCTTCCTGGGGCCGATCCAGGTGGCGCGGCGCACGCCGGCGGAAGTCGCCGCCGAGCTGAGCCAGAAACTCGCACCGGTGTATCGCGAGCCTCGGGTGACGGTGAACATCAACCAGGCGCCGGGCAACACGGTGATCGTCGGCGGCGCGGTATTAAACCCGTCGGCTGTCTCCATCGCCACGGCCCCGACCATGGAGCAGGCGATTCTCGGTGCCGGCGGCGTGAGCTCGGTGGGCAACGCGAGCATGGTCGCCCTGCTGCGTGAAGATGGCCAAGGCGTCTACCACGCCTACTTCCTCGATTTCAGCCAGTACCTGAAGAACGGCGCACTGGGCCGCAAGCCCGTGGCGCTGCAACGCGGTGACGTGGTGTTTGTACCCAAGTCCAACGTCGGCGAACGGATCCAAGGCGTGGACACTTACCTGAACCAGCTGATTCCCTTCACCAAATCCATTGGTGTGGGCTACAGCTACACCACGAACCACTAAAGGAGCGACATCCCATGATCGAGATCCGTTCTTTTCGTGATCTTCTGCGTCTGTTCTTCATCTTCAAGCACGAGTTCAAACTGGCGGCGATTGCCGCGCTGGTGATCATTTTGCTGGGGGCGTTCCTGCTGCCGGCCAAGTATGAATCCACCGCGCGATTGCTGGTAAAACCAGGGCGTGACTCGACGATGCCGATCGAGGTCGACAACCGTCAGCCAATCGTCATGCCGAGCACCCAGCGCGACCCGATTGTCGACGAAGAGCGCCTGCTGACCGGCCGCCCTATCGTGCGTGCAGTGGCCGAGCATTACCTCGACGTGATGGACAAGATGCAGCCGCCGGAAGGCGTGTGGAAGCGCACCAAGTGGTACGTCAAGAAAGGCATCAGTGCCGTATTTGACGGTGTGCGAGTGGTGCTGGAAACCGTTGGCATCGTCGAAGAAACCACCCCGGTGGAACGCCTGGCGAAAAGCCTGGAGAAAAACTTCGAAGTGACCCACGCCATCGGCTCTACGGTGATGGACATCAGCTTCCGCTGGGATGACCCGCAAATCGCCCAGGCGGTGGTCAAGGATTGGGTCGAGACCTACATCGACGAGCGCACCCAGGCGTTGGGCCGCAAGAGCCTGTATGCGTTCTATGAAGGCCAGGTGTCTTCCAGCGCTGCGCAGATCAAGAGCTACAAGGAGCAGATCCTCGCGCACTTGAACGACATCGGCGCCTCGAGCATCACCGATCGCCTGGAAGACTTGTCCGAGCGGATCAACGTGCTGCGTGGCGAGGTGTTCAACTCCACTCGGCTGATCGCTTCCTCCGACGTGGCGTTGCAGAGCACCCGTGACCAACTCAAGGGCCAGCCCAAAGAGGTGACCACGGTTCGCCAGATCGCGTTGAACCCGCAGCAACAAGACTTGCGCCGCCTGCTGAACCAGAAGCTCCTGGAAAAAGCCGACATGATGCGTACCTATACGGATAACGCGCCGCCGGTCAAAGCCCTGGACGCTTCGATCCGTGCCATGCAGGCCCAGGTCGCCGGTGAAAGCGACACGGTGCAAAGCTCCGAGAACCGCGCGCCGAACACCCTGGAAATCCACCTGCAACGGGTACTGCTGGATGAGACCAGCCGCAACCAGTCGCTGCGTACACAGTTGGTGCAACAGCAGAAGCAACTGACTGAACTGGAAGCCCAGCGCAAGGACGCCCTGGCCATCGAGCCGGAACTGGCGCGCCTGGCCCGTGAGTTGAACGGCACCGAGAAAAACTACGCGCTGTATGTCGACAGCCTGGAAAAATCGCGGATCGACCGCGAACTGGACAAGAGCCAGATCAGTAACATCGCGGTGATCGAAGAAGCCACCCTGAACCCTGGGCGCGTCTTCCCGAAAACCCTGCTGATGCTGTTGCTGGCGATCCCGTTCTCCATCGTGGTCGGCTTGCTGGTGATCTACCTGTGCTACCTGCTGGATCAACGGATCCACGACGGCGGCCTGGTGGAAGGCAAATTCGGCCTGCCGCTGTGGACCACGCTGCCGGAGTTGGACACCAGCACCGCGCAAAGCACCAACGCCTTCAACGCGAGCATCTATCGCCTGTATGGGTTGCTGCCGCTGGAGCGTATTGCCGAACAGGGCCTGACCCTGGGGCTGACCTCGGCACGGCACGGTGAAGGCGTGAGCTTTATCGTCGAGCAGTTGCGCCAGTTGCTGGAAGAGAACGGCGTGCGGGTGCGGATCGGCGGGGTTGAGCCGGCGATTCCGGGCCAGGTGGTACTGCTGGATGCGTCGGCGCTGCTGGACAATCGTGATGCGTTCATCAACCTGCGCCGTGCCGACCTGATTGCGCTGGTAGTGGAAGCGCAAAAAAGCACGGTACCGGTGGTGGAACACGCACTGTCGATCCTCACCACGGCGTTCGGCAAGGTCGATGGCATTATCATCAACCGCCGCAAGTTCGAGGTACCGGTCAAGGTGCTGAAAACCATCGCCAAATACCGGGGTTCGTTCTGATGCGCATCGCCCTGCTCGCTCCCCTGCCGCCGGAAAAGAACGGGATCGCCGACTACGCGAACCACTTCAAGACGGCACTGGAGCAACTGGGCGTCGAGGTGGCTACGCCCTTGACGGGCGTGGTCGGCAGCACGGCGGCGATCAAGCAAGCCATTGCCGGTTTCGACTGGCAGGGTGTTGACCTGGTCCACGCCGAGCTGGGCGGTGGGCGGCTGGGGGAGTTCCTGGCCCTGCGCGAATTGCGCAAGGCCTACCCCGCCCTGCCGTTGACCGCCACGGTGCATGACCCGGAACGCATGGTCTGGCGGCGCGAGCAATTGCCCTTTCCGCTGAACCTGCTGGAATCCTTGCCCAGCCCATTGCCCCAGGCGGCAGTGGTGCTGGCCGATCCCTTGACCCTGCGCGAAGAACGTCACGTCGCCCAGGGCCTGACTCGGCTGGTGACCCTCACCCGCCTGGGCGCCGACTGCCTGACGGCGCGCATGCAATTGCCCGCCGGCAAGGTGGCGGTGATCAACCACGCCAACCTGGATATCCCGCCGGTGGCCTTGCCGCCGCTGGATACGCTGCACCTGTTGTATTTCGGTTTTATCTACCGTGGCAAAGGCATCGAAGATCTGTTGCAGGCCCTGGCCGCCGCCTTCGAAAAAGCCCCCGAATTGCGTGACCGTGTGCGCCTGACCCTGGCCGGTGGCACTGCCGCCGAAATGGCGTTTGGCACAGGCGGCAATTACCTGGAGCAGTTGAACAGCCAGATTGCCGAACTCGGCCTGGCAGGCTCCATCGACTGGCGGCTGAATTTGCCGGCCAGCGAGATCCCGCAGACGATCCAGGCGCACCATGTGATGGTGCTGCCGTATCGCGAATCGAAAAAGCTCGGCCTGCTGGGCCGCCAGCGCGGCACCAGCGGCGCATTGTCCTGGGCTGCCGCCTGCGGGCGCGGCGCGATCACCTCCGATGCCAGGGCGTTTGCCGAGGAAGTCGCCAGCGGCAATGGCGCCATCTATCCACAAGGCGATGTAGCCGCCTTGAGCGAACAACTGCTGCGGCTCGCACGCAACCCGCACATGGCCACGGACTGGGCCGCACGCGCCGCCGCCATAGGCCGCGAACGGTTGTGGCCAGTGACCGCGCAGAAGTTCGCGAGCCTGTTTGAGCAAACCGTTGCAGGAGGCAACCATGGCGCGTAAACGGACTTACCTCGCTACCCTCGCAGTCGTCGCTGCGCTGGGTTTGACCGCCTTTCTCTGGGGCCGCCCGGCCGATGCCGAGAGCCATGTGCTCAAGGGCAGCAAAGAGGTCGTGTGGAAGGACTTCCTGGGGGTGAACGCGCAGTTCCTGTGGTTCAGCCCCGAGCGTTATCAGAAGCAGATCGACCGCCTCAAGGCCCTGGGCCTGGAGTGGGTGCGCCTGGACCTGCACTGGGACCAGCTGGAAACCGCCGAGAACCAGTACAACGTCGCGACCCTCGACGAACTGGTGAACAAGCTGCAGCAGAACCAGATCAAGTCGGTGTTCTACCTGGTGGGCTCGGCGAAGTTCGCCACCACCGCGCCCGCCTCCTCGCCGTACCAGGACCAGTTCCCGCCCAAGGACCCGAGTATCTTCGCCAACCGCATGGCATTGCTGGAACAGCGTTACCCCAGCGTGGACGCGTGGCAGGTGTGGAACGAACCGAACCTGCTGGGGTTCTGGCGCCCCGCCGCCGACCCGGCCGGCTATGCGAACCTGTTGCAAGTCACCGCCGCCGCGTTGCGGGTGGTGAACCCGAACAAACCGGTGGTGGCCGCCGGCATGGCATTCTTCAGCGAAATGCCCAACGGCCAGAACATGCTCGACGGGCTGCTGCAACTGGGCGTGCCGAGCCTGAATACCGTCATGTCCTATCACCCCTACACCCAATTGCCCGAAGGCAACACGCCGTCGAACCTCGACTTTGTCGAAAAAACCAGCGCCCTCAACCAGAAACTGCGGGCGGCCGGGGTGAATACCCTGTGGAGCACCGAGTGGGGCTGGTCGACCTACAAAGGCCCGAAAGAGGTGCAGGACTTCATCACCACCCAGGGCCAGGCCGACTACATCGTGCGCCGCGTCGCGCTGATGAGCGCGCTGGATTTCGACAAGATCTTCCTGTTCACCCTGAGCGACCTGGACCAGCGCGCCAGCGTGCGCGACCAGAGTTATGGCTTGCTCGACATCGACGCCAACCCCAAGCCGTCGTACACCGCGCTGCAGAATTTCCTGCAGGTGAGCGGGCCCAAATTGACCCCCGGCGACCCACCCACCGCCGATCAGTTGCCCGATGGCCTGTTCAGCATCGGCTGGTCCCGTGCCGACGGGCGCAAGGTGTGGTTTTTCTGGTCGGCCCGTGGCGGCAGCGCGCACTTGCCGGGCATGACCACCGCCACCTTGTATGACCCGTTGCGCGGCACCGAAACACCCTTGAGTGGCACCAATGGACTGGACGTACCGGTCAAGCCGAACCTGCAAATTCTGTTATGGGATTGAAGCCACCCATGCGCATCCTCTGGATCCTGCCCTACTCGCCTTGGCCCGCTACCAGCGGCGGCAAGACGCGCCAGTTTCATTTGCTGCGCAGCCTGGCTGCGCGCGGGCATCGGATCACCTTGCTGCTGCATGACAAACATGCGGTATCGCTGACGGATCGCCAGGTGCTGGAAGCCTTTCTGGAACAGGTGATCATCCTCCCCCGCCGCCCGCTGCGCAGCCTGAAGACCCTGCTGGCCGGGCTGTTTGCGCCGTACCCGTTGCTGGCCAGTGTGAATGGCCTGTCGGGTGAACTGCAGGACACCTTCGAGCGCTTGCTGACCGAGCATTGGGACGTGGTGCAGATCGAACATACCTACACCTTCCAGCCTTACGAAGCTGCATTGGCCCGTCGCTCCCAGCCGTTTGTGCTGACCGAACACAATGTCGAATCGTCCCTCGGCGCCGCGACTTACGACCGCCTGCCCGGCTGGGCGTTGCCGTTCATACGCTACGATCAATGGCGCTACGGCCGCTGGGAACACCGGGTGATGCGCCAGGCCGCGCAAGTGGTCGCCGTGACCGACGCCGACGCCCAGACCCTGGCGCAGATTGCCGGCAAGCCGGTACCGGTGGTGGTCAACGGGGTGGATTGCGCGCACTTCGCTGCTGCCCGACCCGACCCGACGACCCGCCGCGTGCTGTTTCTGGGCAACTACGAATACGCGCCCAACGTCGATGCCATCGAGTGGGCACTGGATGAGATCCTGCCGAAAGTGTGGGCCCGCTGCCCCGACGCACGCATGAGCGTCTGCGGTTTCGGCATGCCGGAAAGCTGGCGCGAACGCTGGCAGGACGGACGCATCGAATGGCAGGGCTTTGTCCCCAACCTGCTGGCCCTGCAATCGAGTTGCTCGGTGTTTCTGGCGCCGTTGCGCCATGGCGGCGGCTCCAAGCTCAAGGTGCTTGAAGCCCTGGCCGCCGGCCTGCCGCTGGCGAGTACCGACCAGGGCGTGTCCGGCCTGGACCTGGTGGAAGGCCTGGATTACCTCGGCGGCCAGACCGCTGAAAGCCTGGCCGACGCCGTGGTGCGCCTGCTGCAACAGCCTGAAATCGCAGCTCCCATGGGCGAAGCCGGTCGCGCCTATGTGCGCCGTGCCCATGACTGGAGCGTCGCCGCCAGCCAGCTGGAGCAGGTGTACGCGCAACTGTCGCCCCAGAGCCAAAAGGAGCCGGCATGCGCATAGGCCTCGATTACCGCACCGTCGGCACCTCGCCGCAATCAGGCATCAGTCGCCAGGTGTACGCCCTGGAAGATGCCCTGCGCACCCTGCCCGGCATCGAGCTCGAACGCTTCAGCGTCGCGCCGCTGGGGGATGAGCTGCGCCTGAACGTGCATTGCCCGGACTGGGGCTGCGCCAAGACCGCCATGCACCAGCCGCACCAGCGCCTGCGTTTCGAGGCGGGCTACCTGCCCAAGGCGCTGCGCAATGAGCACATCGATGTGTACATAAGCACCTTCAATATGGGCCTGCCGCTGCCGCCCAAACCCCAGGGCCTGCGCACCGTGGTGCTGCTGCATGACCTGTTTCAGATCACCCTGGACAACTATCACGCCAACCGCCTGAAGGCGCTGATCTACAAGGCCAGTGATCGGCTGTCGATCACCTATGCGGTGCACACGGCAGACCGGGTGTGGACGCCTTCGCAGTACAGTGCCGACGAAACCGCGCGGCTGTTTCCCAAGGCGGCAGGCAAGATTCGCGTGTTGCCCAACCAGGTGGTCGGTTTTGTCGGACTGCCGGCGGACCTCTCGGCCCGGCAACTGCCCGAGCGCTACTGGCTGCTGGTGGGTACCCGGGAATTGCGCAAGAACGTGCCGTTCCTGGTGAACGCCTGGCAGCAAGCGCGCAGCCAGTCGCCGAGCGTGCCGGAACTGGTGCTGGTGGGCAGCCTGGAGCATTTGCCCGAAGCACAACGCAACTACCCGGGGATACGCGCCTTGAGCGGCGTATCCGACGCTGAATTGCACGGGCTCTACCGCAAGGCCTTGCGCCTGTGGCAGCCTTCCTACGCGGAAGGCTTTGGCTTGCCGGTAATCGAAGCCCTGAGCGTCGGCACTCCGGTGGCGGTGGCCAGCGGTACCTCGCTGGACGAAATCACCCCGCCGCTGGCACCGCGGTTTTCACCCACGGACGGCGCGGCGCTGGTGCAATTGATGCTGCACCTGGCCGACCAACCCGTCGAACAACCACCTGAACAGTTACGCAGCTGGGCCGAACGCTTCAACCACCAGGCCTACCGTCGGCGCCTGGCCGAACTGATCGAGGAATTGAATTGAGAATCTCACTGGGTAGCCTCGTCGCCATCGTCTTCGGCCTGCTGTTTGGTGGGTTGATCCTGTTTCTTTCCCCGTTCAAGGCCGTGCTGGCAGTGATCGGCCTGGCCGCTGCCGTGACGATTCTGCGGTTCCCGTTCTGGGGACTGCTGCTGTTCGCCCTGGTGGCGACGTTCATGCCCTACTCCACCCTCAACCTGGGGATTCGCAGTACGGTCAGTGAGGCGCTGATCGCCCTGACCTGGGCGGCGGTGATCTGGCACGGTTTCCTCTCGCGCCTGCCGGCCGCCCCACCGCTGTCGCGGCGCCCTACCGACCGCATGTTGATGTGGCTGATGATCTTCACAGTGGTGCCGTTTATCGTCGGCCAGGTGAGCATTACCGCCGAGGCCAGCGGCGTGGCGAACTGGTTGCGTTGGCTGCTGAACCTGTCGGTGCTGTTCCTCGCCGCCAAGCTGCTGGTTGAACAGAAGAACCGCGAAGCCCTGGTGATCGCCTTGTTGCTGGGCACACTGGCGATGCTGGTGATGTCCATCGGCGTATTTATCCGCTCGCGCTCGGCCTCGGGCATGTTGCCGATCCTGACCCTGATGAACTACGGCAGCCTCGACACCTTGTCCTTGGGCCTGGGTGCCATGGCCTCGCGGATGGGTTCGCCATGGATGCACCCGAATGCCACCGGCGGGATCATGGCGCTGCTGCTGCCATTGGCGTTCTGCTACGGCATCACCAACACCGGCTGGAAACGCGGTCTCGGCCTGGGCGTTGCCTGCCTGGGTGCGGCGGCCCTGCTGTTGGCCAGCAGCCGGGGGGCGATGGTCAGCCTGGCGCTGGTGCTGATCTGGATGGCGTCGCGGCGGGTGCCGTACACCGGGCGTTTGCTGATGATCGGCGTGGCGTTGGCGGCGGCGCTGGTAGTGTCGTATCCACCGCTGCAGGAACGCCTGGCGACGATCTTTTCGGCGCAGAACGCGAGTACGGAAGTGCGCTTTGACGAATACCGCATGTTCCCCCAGGCCGTGGCCAGTTACCCGCTGGGCATTGGCTTCAAGGTTGACCCTCCGGTGCCGGGTACGCACCTGCTGGGGATTTCCAACCTGTGGCTGAATTTCGTCTACAAGACCGGGGTGATCAGCATGCTGCTGTTTATCGCAGTGACCTGGCGCTGGTGGCGCGAGTCCCGTCCGGAAATCGGCCCGATCCGCCTGACCAAGGACAATGCGATCTGGCTGGGCAGCACGGCGGGGATTCTGTCGGCGCTGGTCAGCGGCTTTTTTGACCACTACTTCAGCTTCGCCCTGGTGATGATTGCGCTGTTCTGGCTGATGGTGGGGATCAACGTGCTGGAGGCGCGGCGGCTGTTTCCGGCGCGTCTGCCAAAGGTCAAGACCGTGGCGCATCGCAAGCCTGTGCTCGATAGCGTCGGGCCCTAGGCATGCTCGGATCGGCGTTCTGGTTGACCCTGGCAACCTTGCTGGGGCTGTGCCTCGGGTTTGCCCGTGAGTGGTTGCTGGTGGCGGCGTGGGGTGCGGGCGAGCGCAGCGATGCGTTCCTGATCGCGCTGTTCTTGCCCGAAGCGTTACGCATGTCCCTGGCCGGCGGTGTGCTGAGTGCCGCCGCCCTGCCGCTGTACCTGCAACGCAAGGACGGCGAGCGCCTGGACTGGCTGGCGGTGTTGTTCCCGGCGCTGTTGCTGATCGCCCTGGTGACCAGCCTGCTGCTGACGTTGCTGGCGCCATGGCTGGTGCAGCTGCTCGGCCCGGGGCTGGCGGCGACGGCCACCAGCCTCGCCAGCAGCAACTTGCAGATTCTCGCCTGGAGTGTGCCGGGGCTGATGCTGCATGCGCTGTTCAGTATTCCGCTGCAGGCCAGCGAGCGCTTTGTGGTCGCGGGGCTCGGTTCGTTGCTGTTCAACCTGCCGCCGGTGACCTACCTCGCCCTCGCCGGTACCGCCACGCAACCGCACTCGCTGGCGTTGGCCTGCCTCACCGGCAGCCTGCTGATGCCCCTGGCGCTGTTGCCGTCGATGCTGCGCCTGGGCTGGCGGCCGTGGCGGCTGCGGGCTTCGACATTGGAATTGCGCGAGCTGGGCGCTCGCATAGGCCCGCTGCTTTTAAGCAACGGTGCCAGCCAGGGTTTGGCGCTGATTGAACGGCTGGTGGCGTCCTTGCTGGGTGAAGGTGCGGTGACCTGGGTCAACCTGGCCCGCAAGCTGATGAACTTGCCGTTGATTGCCCTGATGAGCCTCAACCAGGTGCTGCTGGGCATGATGAGCCGGCGCCAGGGCGACGAGCGCCTGGCCCTGCTCAAGCGTGGCCTGGAAACCGCCAGCCTGCTGACCTTGCCCGCAGGCGTCGGCCTGGTGGCGGCGGCGCCGAGCCTGGTGGCGTTGCTGCTGCCGAAGCAGTCGGTGGATTCGCCGTTGCCGCTGCTGCTGGCCTGGTTTGCCGTGCCGCTGGTGTTCGGCGCCTGGAACGCCCTGCTGGCGCGTTATGCCTATGCCGCCGGCGACACCCGCCAGCCGCTGCGTTGCGAGTTGCTGGGCAGCCTGGTGAACGTGTTGCTGCTGGGTGTGCTGCCGTTTGTGTTTGGCCTGGCGGGTATCCCGCTGGCCGCCCTCGCCGGCGTGCTGTGCACGGCGTTGCTGCTGATGCAACGCCAGGCCTTGCTCGGCGCCCTGCCCTGGAAGGGGCACTGGTTGCTGAGTGGGCTGGTGATGGGCTTGGCGGCGTTGGTGTTGTTTCGGGTTCAAGGTATCTGGCTTCAGCTGGGGTTGAGCACCCTGGCGGGGGCCGTGGTGTTGCTGGGCATGGGCCTGTGGCTCAAGCCGTGGCGCAAGGCAGATTTATAGAGTGGGAGCAGTCAGGTGAAAAAACGCTGGATTCAAATGGATATTGCCAAGGGCATTGGCATCCTGATCATCGTGTTCGGGCACAGCTGGTTTGTCGCCAGTTCCCTGGACTTGCTGTACCCGCTGCTGGCGGTATTTATCCTGCCGTTGTTCTTCTTTCTCTCCGGGGTGTTCTTCAAGCCTGAACAACCCTTTGTCGAGATGGCGGTGCGCAAGGCCGATGCACTGCTCAAGCCGTTCTTCTTCACCATGCTGGTGTACATCCTGATCCGCGACCTGCTGCGCGGCCAGGCACTGCTGCCGGACATCGGCGGCGTGCTGTATGCCTCGGTGGACACCATTCCATGGCAGGCGCTGTGGTTCCTGCCGCACTTCTGGGTGGCGATTCTGTTCGGCTGGGTGATGTTGCGGCTGATGCAGCACCTGGGCTTGTCGCTGGCCATGAGCTGCGTGGTGATCACCCTGCAATTGATGCTCGGGATCTGGACCCTGCCGTGGTTCTGGCAGGTGCCGGTGACCGTCGGCGGGCAGACCTGGACGATGCCGGGGCTGCCGTTCAGCATTGATGTGACGTTGATCAGCAGTACCTATTTCATCTTTGGTTACCTGCTGCGGGACGTGCTGCGTCGCCACCAGAGTTCGTTGCTGACGCTACTGGGCGCCATGGCGTTGTTTGCGGTGGTGTTCATCTACAGCTGGGACACCATGGACCTGGCACAGCGGCGTTACGACCACTGGCTGTGGACCAGTTTGCTGGCGGTGATCGGCGTGTATGTATGCTGGGCGCTGGCCGGGGTGATGATGGTCTCGGGGCTGCTGACGCGGGCGATGACGTACATCGGGCAGTCAACGTTGATTTTGTTGATCTTCCACGGGGAAATTCAACACAAGACGGTGGACTTGATGGAACGGTTCGGGCTGCATCCGCTGCTGTCGGCGAGCATCGGGCTGGTGGTGGCGGTGGTGGTGCCGTTGATGATCGGCGAGGTGATCAAGCGGGTGGCCTTCCTGCGGTTTTTCTACTTCCCGTTCCCGGTGCGCAAGGCACCGGCGGTGGCCGGTGAAAAGCCTGGAGCTTGAGGCGTGATATGGGAGCTGTCGAGCTTTAGCGAGGCTGCGTGGCATCACCGCGGTGTGCCTGAATTACCGAGGTGATGCTATCGCAGGCAAGCCAGCTCCTACAGAAAAACGCTCAATCATCCAGTGCCGGTTGTGGCGCTGGATGCTTGGAGTTCTTGCCGGCCTTGGCTCCAGGCTTGCCTGCTGCAGGGGCAGCGGGCTCAGGTTCGGCCGGCGCGGCAAGGTCCTTTTCAGCCTGGGGCATCTGATCAATCGCGCTGAAGAAATCCGCCAGGCTGAGGGTGTCGGGTGGCACGGTCTTCTCGAGTTTTTTCTCGCCGTCCTTGCCCACCAGAATCACTTTGGTGCCACTGCCGGCACCCAGCTTGAGTGCGCGGATCAGCGCGTTGGTTTCCGGCGGTGCGAGCTTCTTGTTGTCCTTCGCGTCCTTGGCGAACTTCTCGCCTTCAGCGCCGATGCTGCCAAAGGACACGGTGTACAGCACCATGTTGCGCTCTTCAAAGGACTGCTTGTTGGCAGGCTCGTCCAGCTGTTTCTTGAGGGTGGCCAACGTCGGGTTGCCGGAGTCGAGCTCCACCACCACCAACGGACGGGACTTGCCCAGGTCCTGCTTGAGCGGATTGAGATCATCCGCGGCCAACAGCGGCCCCGTAAAAGCCATCAAGGTAGCCAGGGTCAGCGACCGGATGAGCATGCACACCTCCTTTGAATTCCATGCAGGGTTCTTGAGTTTCATGTCTGCGACAGTCAAATTCAAGGATGATTCCTACAACAACTTCAGAAAGCGTAGGTCAGGACGCCCGCGACGCAAGGCGTTTAGCCACCTTACGCCTCATTGTTTCTTTTGATTGCGGATGCTCACGACGGCCAATGCCGGGCAAATACCGGCGCTACGTTTGGGTGGGCATCCACCTGCGCCAGCACCCGGGCAAACTCAGGCCGCGACTGTTGCAGCGCGTCCCGCCCGCCTGCCCAACGCGACACCGCCGCAGCCATGATCGCCAGTGCATTCGGAACCTGCGCCGGGGTGAACAGTTGCTCGGCAAATTGATCGGCAAACACTTCCCAGGCCCCATGCAGGCGGCGACGGGTGCCGCTGATCAGCTGTTCATGCTGCTGCGCATCGGGGCTGTCGGTCCAGCGTTCCGGATAGTCGATGATGCCAATCGCCGAGTAACAGTTGGCGGCGATGTACACCAGGCCGCGAATGACTTGGGCGGGCTCCTCGGGCAGCAGCCCTGAGGCGGGAAACTGCAGGCCCAGGTGAATCAGGATCGCCGCGCTTTCCGTCAACACGCCGCCATTGGGCAGTTGCAGAGTGGGGATTTGCTTGAGCGGGTTGATCCGCGCCAACGCCTCGTTGCCCACGCGGTCTTCCCAGGAGCAGGCGTCGACCTGGCACCACTCGACACCGCAACGCTGCAGGGCAATTTCGATGATGCACGAGCCGGTGCCTTGGGTTCCGTAAAGGGTGTACACAGTGCCAAGCCTCCTGGCAGTGGATTGAGGTGTTAGGCTAGGCCGTTCATTCGTTCAACGGGAAGCCATCATGCACAGCAAACGCGTCACGATCGAAGACTGGGACGGCGACGGCGCCATCCGCCTGCCAGACGAAGCCTTGCAGGAACTGGGGCTGGATGTGGGCGACACGCTGTACATCGTCGAGACCTATGTGGGCACGCAAAAAGGCTTTGTGCTGTCGACCACGCCGAAAATTGCCGACCGGATGGATGAGTTGGTGGAAGAGCTGAGCCATAAGCCCTAGCGAGCCAGCCTGGCTTGCAACCCCGCCTTCACCTGTGGCCATTCCGGATCAATGATGCTGAAGCGCACCGAGTTGCGCTTGCGGCCATCGGGCATGATGCGCTCGTGGCGCACGATCCCTTCCTGTACCGCGCCGAGGCGCAGGATCGCGGCCCGGGATTTTTCGTTGAGTTCATCGGTGGTGAACTGCACCCGCACGCACTCCATCACTTCAAACGCGTGGGTCAGCAGCAACAGCTTGGCCTCGGTGTTGACCCCGGACTTCTGCACCGACTGGCTGATAAACGTGTGGCCGATCTCCAGCTTGCGATTGACCCGGTCGACCTTCCAGAACCGGGTGCTGCCCACCACTTCACCGGTGTCGCGGCGCACGATGACAAACGGCATCACGGTGCCTGCCTCACGCCCGGCCAGGGCAATGTCCACGTACTTTTCGACGGTGTCGGGCCCCGGCACGTTGGTCACCTTGAGGTTCCACAACTGCCCGTCGGCAGCAGCCTGTACCAGGGCGGTGGCGTGTTCGCGTTGCAGGGGCCGGAGTTCGACCGTGGTGCCGGTCAGGGTGATTTCAGTCATGGGAGGGCTGCGCTGTTTGGTGGTCGTCAGTGGCCAAGATTGCAGGCTCTCGCCACCTCAAGGCAAGCCGTTTTAGAACAAGCCCATCTGGCCGCCCACCAGGGTGCCGAAGTCATCGTTTACAAACGGCAGGATCGCGTCCGCCACCGGTTGCAGTTGCCGGGTGACATAGTGGTCGTAGTCGATCGGTGCCTGGCGCACTTCCAGCGGCTCGGGGCCGTTGACGCTGATCACGTAGCTGATCCAGCCACCGTTCTGGTACTGGCGCGGGCGACCCTGGCGGTCGTTGTATTCGTCGGCCAGCCGCGCGGCGCGCACGTGGGGCGGTACGTTGCGCTCGTAGTCGCCCAGTTGCCGGCGCAGGCGCTTGCGGTAGATCAGCAGGTCGTCGAGCTCGCCGCTCAAGGTGCGACGTACGTAGTCGCGCACATAATCCTGGTGGGGCTGGCGGTGGAAGATGCGCTGGTAGAGTTCCTGCTGGAATTGCCGGGCCAGGGGCGACCAGTCGCTGCGTACGGTTTCCAGGCCCTTGTAGACCATTTCTTCGCTGCCGTCGGCACGGGTGACCAGCCCGGCGTAGCGCTTTTTGCTGCCTTCTTCCGCACCACGAATGGTCGGCATCAGGAAGCGGCTGAAGTGGGTTTCGTATTGCAGTTCCAGGGCGCTTTGCAGGCCGAACTCACTCTGCAGGCGCTCGCGCCACCAGGTGTTGACGTGCTGCACCAGGTCCAGGCCGATGCGCGTCGCGTCTTCCTGGGAATGGGGGCTGCCGAGCCAGACAAAAGTCGAGTCGGTATCGCCGTAGATCACCTCATAACCCCGGGCTTCGACCAACTCGCGGGTCTGGCGCATGATCTGGTGGCCGCGCAGGGTGATGGACGATGCCAGTCGCGTGTCGAAGAAGCGGCAACCACTGGAGCCGAGTACGCCGTAGAAGGCGTTCATGATGATCTTCAGCGCTTGGGACAGCGGCGCGTTGTGTTCGCGCTTGGCCACTTCGCGGCCCTCGGAAACCCGCGCGACAATCGACGGCAGGCAATGCCGGGTGCGGGAAAACCGCGCACCGCGAAAGCCTTCCACCGACTCGCTGTCTTCGGGGTGACGCAGGCCTTCGATCAGGCCCACCGGGTCGATCAGAAAGCTGCGGATGATCGACGGGTAGAGGCTTTTGTAGTCAAGCACCAGCACCGACTCGTAGAGGCCCGGGCGCGAATCCATGACAAACCCGCCGGGGCTGGCCTGGGGTGGTTTGTCTCCCAGGTTCGGCGCGACGAAACCCTGGCGGTGCATCAGCGGCATGTACAGGTGCGTGAACGCTGCCACCGAACCGCCGTTGCGGTCTGCCGGCAAGCCGGTGACGCTGGCTCGTTCGAGGAGGAATTTCAGCAGCTCGGTCTTCTCGAAAATCCGCGTGACCAGCTCGCAGTCCTTGAGGTTGTAGCGTGCCAGCGCGGGCTTGTCCTCGGCGAACATGCGGTTGATTTCGTCCATGCGCTGGTACGGCGTGGAGATCGATTTACCTTCACCGAGCAAGGTCTGGGCGACGTTTTCCAGGCTGAAGGATTCGAAACTCCAGGTGGCCGAGCGCAAGGCTTCGATGCCATCGATGATCAACCGCCCGGCCGCTGCCGCGAAGTAGTGATTGCGGCTGCCGTGCTCGCGCCAGCCCATGGCATCGCCGCCACGGCCCAGCAGCAGCGGCACGTTCAGGCGTTGCGCATGTTCGTGCAGCACGCGCAGGTCGAACTGCACCAGGTTCCAGCCGATGATCGCGTCGGGGTCATGGGTGGCGAGCCACACATTCAGGCGTTCGAGGAGTTCGGCGCGGGTGTCGCAATAGTCGAGCTTGAAGTCCACCGCATCGGTGTTGTTGGGCGGGCCGAGCATGTACACCTGGCGCTCGCCGCAACCTTCCAGGGCGATGGAATACAGGTCGCCCTGGGCGGTGGTCTCGATGTCCAGCGACACCAGCTTGAGGGGCGGGCGATAATCCGGCGCGGGTTTCATCTGCGCCTCCACCAGCATGCCGCCCTCGCCCGCTTTGCCGCCGAACAACACCGGCGCGGTGATGAAGCGCTCCATCATGTAGCGATCGGGCGGGCGCACATCGCCTTCGTAGACGTCGATGCCGGCTCGACGCAGGCGCTTTTCCAGGTCCATCAATTGGCGATGCTGTTTGGTGTAGAGGCCCAGCACCGGGCGATGGTGGAAGTCGCAGAGCGCCAGGTCACGCAACTCGATACCGCGCTCGCCCTTGAGCTGCAGCTCGGCCGGCTTGCGATGGGCTTGCGGGATGAACATCACGGAGGTCTGCACCGGCAAGCGCACGAACCTGGGGCCTTGATCGGTAGCCAGCCAAAAGCTGACCTCCGTGCCCGCCGGGGTGTCGCGCCAATGCCGGGTCAGGACAAACCCCTGCTGTAAATCCACCTTGCCACACCTCAAGAATCACTTTCAGGGCGTGATTCTACTCGGCCTGTGCCACGGCGCGGCGATTTAACCGAAATGGCCTACGTATACGGAGAGAGTAATCTCACAAACTTGTTGCAGAACATTAATGACAATTACTATCATTCGCACCGGAGTCGTATCCGCGCAGCGAGGACGCGCAACGTTGTTGCCCTTTTCCTCACATTGACGGTTCGCCGTCAGGATCGACCATGCCCACTTCCACCCGTTTGGCTGTGCCGTTTCGCCCTACCCTGCTCGCCCTTTGCTGCTCCCTGAACCTCGCCGCTCACGCCGCCACTCCAGAAACCCCGCAGGATGCGAACAACAGTCAGGACGGCAAGGCTCTGGAACTGGGTGCTACCACCATCAGCGCCGACGCGGCCACGCCCAACGCCCTGCCCCCGGTGTACGCCGGCGGCCAGGTCGCCCGCGGCGGGCAACTGGGGGTGCTGGGCAACCAGGACATCATGGACGTGCCCTTCAGCATGTCTTCCTACACCGAAAAATTGATCCGTGACCAGCAGGCCGAGAACGTCGGCGATGTGCTGCTCAACGATTCGTCCGTGCGCCAGGCGTCGGGGTACGCGAACCAGGCCCAGGCCTTTGTGATCCGTGGCCTGCCGCTGAACGGCGATGACATTTCGTTCAACGGTCTGTACGGCATCCTGCCGCGCCAGATCATGTCCACCGACGCCCTGGAGCGGGTTGAAGTGTTCAAGGGCCCCAACGCCTTTATCAATGGCGTGACGCCCGGCGGTTCCGGGATTGGCGGCGGCGTGAACCTGCAACCCAAGCGCGCCGATGATGTGCCGTTGCGGCGTTTCAGCACCGACATCAGCAGCGATGGCCGGGTCGGCGAGCACCTGGATATCGGGCAACGTTTTGGCGAAGACAATCGTTTTGGCGCACGGGTGAATATTTCCCAGCGCGAAGGCGACACCGGGATCGATGACGAGAGCCAGCGTTCGAAGCTGTTTGCGGTTGGCCTGGACTATCGCGGTGATGCGCTGCGTTTGTCGGGAGACTTTGTCTACTCGAAACAGCAGATCAATGGCGGGCGCAACACCGTGTTGCTCGGCCAGAACCTGACCCATATCCCCAACGCGCCTTCGGCCGACACCAACTACGCGCCGAGCTGGGGCACCAGCAGCCTGGAAGACACTTTCGGCATGTTGCGCGCCGAGTACGACCTGAATGACAATTGGACCGCCTACATCGCAGGCGGCGCCAAGCACACCAACGAGATTGGCCGTTACTCCTCGGTCACGTTGAATGACACCCTGGGCAATGCCACCGTCAGTGGCTCGCGCATCGCCCACCAGGAAGACAACACCAGCCTGATGGCGGGCTTGAATGGCAAGTTCCAGACCGGCGCTGTCAGCCACAAACTGAACTTCGGGTTGACCGGGATCTGGGCCCAGACGCGCAACGCCTATGACTTCGACCTCAACGGCCACGCCAGCAATATCTATAACCCGGTGGACGTTGCCGAACCGGTCAAGGGCAGTTTCGTCGGCGGCGACCTGAACGATCCGGGCATCACCGCCAAGACCTTCGCCCGCAGTGCAGCGGTCTCGGACACCCTGGGCTTTATGGATGATCGCTTGCTGGTGACCGCCGGGTTGCGCCGCCAGGAACTGGTGGTCCAAGGGTATGCCTACGGGTCGGGCCCACGTAACGCCAATTACGACAAGTCGATCACCACACCGGTGTACGGCTTGGTGTTCAAGCCGTGGGACCACGTGTCGTTCTATGCCAACCATATCGAAGGCTTGGCCCAGGGCCCGACCGCACCTCAGAACGCCGGCACCGCGCCCATCACCAATGCCGGCCAGGCCTATGCCCCGGCGCGCTCGAAACAGACCGAAGCCGGGGTCAAGCTCGACATGGGTACCTATGGCGCAACCCTGGGTGTGTATCGCATCGAGCAACCAACTGACGGTTACTCACAACTCAGCGCCGACGGCTTGAGCGCCACCTATGTTCGCCAGGGCGAGCAAGTCAACAAAGGCGTTGAGCTCAACGTGTTCGGTGAACCGATCGCCGGCCTGCGCCTGCTGGGCGGCGCAACCATCATCCACACCGAAGTCCACGGCACCCAGAACGGCGCCAACGACGGCAACCGCGCCATCGGCGTACCGACCTTCCAACTGAATGCCGGCGTGGACTGGGATGTACCAGGCCTGCAAGGCGTGACAGTCAACGGACGAATGCTGCGCACCGGCGGCCAATATGCCGACGCGGCCAACAACCTCAGCCTGCCCGCCTGGAACCGCTTCGACGTGGGCGCCCGCTACACCTTCAAGGTGGAACAGCGAGACGTCACCCTCGGCGCCACTGTGGAGAACGTCGCCAATACCAAGTACTGGGAATCGGCACTCGGCGGCTACCTGACCCAAGGTGACCCGCGCGTGGCCAAGCTGTCGGCCAGTATCGACTTCTAACCCCTGTCAATGTGGGCGCTGGCTTGCCTGCGATGCGGGCACCTCGGTGTGTCAGATGCACCTCGGTGATGCTATCGCAGGCAAGCCAGCTCCTACAGAAAGCAGATCTGCCTGCACCCGGGTTGTTTGCCGGACATTGGACAGCCGAACGCCAACTGCGTAGTTTCCCAACCACTGCGCACAAGGACCCCGGCATGTCCCCCGACCTCACTTCCATCGAGCTGTTCCTCAAGGCGGTCAAGCTGGGCAACCTGTCCCGGGCGGCCGAGCAATCCCATCTCTCCCTCTCTGCCGCCAGCCGACGCCTGTCGCTGCTGGAGCAGCACTTCAAGGTCGCCCTGCTGACCCGCACCTCCACCGGCGTTTCACCGACGGCAGCCGGGGAAGTATTGGCCCAGCATGCACAATCGATCCTGCGGGCGGTGGACGGCATGCACGCCGATCTCGCCGATTACGCCAAGGGCGCCACCGGCCGGGTTTGCCTGTACGCCAACAGTTCGGCGATGAGCCAGGAACTGCCGCGCCAACTGACCCAGTGGAACACCTTGCACCCGGGCATCCGCCTGGATATTCGCGAGGAGCGCAGCCGGGAGATCCTCCAGGCCGTGCGCGAGGGCGTGGCGGATGTCGGTATCGTCACCACCCGCCCCAGCGAAGAGCTGCGGTTCGAGCCCTACTGCCAGGACCGCCTGTGCCTGCTCGTGCCCAATGACCACCCACTGAAAATGCGCCATGCGCGCTTCGAGGATTTGCTCGGCTACGACTTCGTCGGCCTGGAAGACAACGCCGCCATCACCCCGTTGATTACCGAAGCCGCCGCGGCGATCGGCATGCCGTTGCGGCTGCGGGTGCAGGTGCGCAGTTTCGAAGCAGTGTGCCGCTTGATCGCCGCCGGCCAGGGTGTGGGCGTGTTGCCACAGGGCGCGGTGCAGATCTTCCGCAAGGAGATGGCCTTGCGCTTTATCGAAATCGACGACAGCTGGGCCGACCGGCAGATGTACCTGTGCATGCGCAAGGAACAGCCGTCACTGACGAGCCTGGCACTGTTCGACTACCTGAGCGCCAACCCTGCGTAAACCTTTGGCCTTCGAATTTTGCGAAGGCCGATTCCACAATTAGCAATTCCCCTGTTGTCACAGCTGTGCCAAGAATGCCCCCGCCAGACCTTCCTATAAAAACAAGACAGGAGACACGGCGTGTCCCAATCCCACACCCGCCCCACCCACCGCATCGCCGTGATTCCCGGCGACGGCATCGGCCGCGAAGTGGTGCCCGAAGGCCTGCGGGTACTGGACGCTGTCAGCCGGCGCTTCGGTATTCACTTTCACTTCGACCACTTTGCCTGGTGCAGCGAACACTACCTGGCCCACGGCACGATGATGCCCGACGACTGGGCCGAACAGATCGGCAGCCATGACGCGATCTTCTTCGGCGCGGTGGGTGCGCCCGACATCATTGCCGACCACACTGCGGTGTGGGAGTCGCTGCTGAAGATCCGCCGCCAGTTCGATCAATACGTGAATATCCGCCCGGTGCGCCTGATGCCCGGCGTGCCCTGCCCGCTGGCCGGCCGCGTGCCGGGGGACATCGACTTTATCGTGGTGCGGGAAAATACCGAGGGCGAATACTCCAGCGTTGGCGGCCGCATGTGGGAAGGCACGGCGCGGGAAATCGCAGTGCAGGAGTCGATCTTCTCCCGCGAAGGCGTGGACCGCGTGGTGGACTACGCCTTCAAACTGGCGCAACAGCGGCCGCGGAAAAACCTGGTGGCGGCGACCAAATCCAATGGTATCTCGATCACCATGCCGTTCTGGGACGAGCGGGTTAACGAAATTGCCCGGCGCTACCCGGACGTGAAGACCGCCAAGTTCCACATCGACATTCTGTGCGCGCACTTCGTGCAGCATCCCGACTGGTTCGATGTGGTGGTGGCCTCCAACCTGTTCGGCGACATCCTTTCCGACCTCGGCCCGGCGTGCACCGGCACCATCGGCATCGCGCCGTCGGCCAACCTCAATCCCGAGCGGCGCTACCCGTCGCTGTTCGAGCCGGTGCACGGTTCCGCGCCGGATATTGCCGGGCTCGGTGTCGCCAATCCCATCGGGCAGATCTGGTCGGCCGCGCTGATGATCGAGCACCTGGGCGACGGTGATCCGCTTTACCAGGAAGCGGCGGCAGCCATCGTGTCCGCCATCGAAACGGTGCTTGCCGAAGGCCCGCGCACCCGGGAAATGGGCGGCAGCGCCAGCACTGTCGAAGTGGGTCGCGCCATCGCCGAATGCGTCGCAGGGAACAGGAGCTGAACATGACCAACGCACATTACATCGCCAACCAATGGCTGGCGTCGACCTCGCTGGAAGACATTCCGGTGATCGACCCCAGCACCGGCGACACCTATTCGAGCATCGCCCGTGGCACGGCCGCCGATATCGAGGCGGCGATCAGCGCGGCGCGCCTGGCACTCGGCGAAACCTTCGACGGCCCGTGGGGCCGGTTGTCTGCCGTGGAGCGCAGCCGTTTGCTGGCCAAGCTCGGCGTGGCGGTGCTGGAACATCATGAAGAGCTGGCGCAGATCGAGGCGCGGGACACCGGCAAGGCGCTGAAAGTCGCCCGCGCCGATGCCACCGCCCTTGCCCGCTATTTCGAATACTACGCGGGTGCCGCCGACAAACTGCACGGCGAAACCCTGCCGTACCAGGCCGGCTACACGGTGTTGACGGTGCGCGAACCCCACGGGGTGACCGGGCATATCATCCCGTGGAATTACCCGATGCAGATTTTCGGGCGCAGCGTCGGCGCCTCGTTGGCGGCGGGCAATGCGTGCGTGGTCAAGCCGGCGGAAGATGCCAGCCTGTCGTTGCTGCGCCTGGCGGAAATCGCTGCCGAGGTTGGTTTTCCAGCCGGCGCGATCAACGTAGTCACCGGTTACGGCTACGAAGCCGGCGCGGCGTTGTGTGCACACCCGGGCATCGATCACATTTCGTTCACCGGCTCCACCGCCACCGGTACTGCCGTGTCGAAAGCCGCTGCCGAACGCCACTGCCCGGTCACCCTGGAGTTGGGCGGCAAGTCGCCGCAACTGGTGTTCGCCGATGCCGACCTGGATGAAGCGTTGCCGGTGCTGGTCAACGCCATCATTCAGAACTGCGGGCAAACCTGCTCCGCCGGCAGCCGTTTGCTGGTGGAACGCAGCATTTACGAAACCCTGCTCGCACGCCTCAGCCAACGTTTCAGCGAACTGCGCGCCGGGCCTTCGGCGCTGGACCTGGACATGGG
Source organism: Pseudomonas sp. C6002 (assembly GCF_013385805.1). Taxonomy (NCBI): domain Bacteria; kingdom Pseudomonadati; phylum Pseudomonadota; class Gammaproteobacteria; order Pseudomonadales; family Pseudomonadaceae; genus Pseudomonas; species Pseudomonas sp. C6002. The sequence goes on from NZ_JACAPH010000028.1 coordinate 64,599, forward strand.
CCCGCTGATCAATCAGAAGCAGCTGCGCCTGGTGCGCGAGTTTATTCGTCAAGCCGAACAGGAAGGGATCATCGTCGCCGCACGCGGAACGGTGGTGGCCGAGGCCGGCAGCAGCGGGTATTTCCAGGAGGCGGTGCTGTTTCGCGATGTGCCGCCTGACAGTCGCCTGGCGCAACAGGAAGTGTTCGGCCCGGTGCTGGCCGTGATGCCATTCGACGATGAAGCCGAAGCGATTCGCCTGGCCAACGGCACCGAGTTCGGCCTGGTGGCCGGCGTGTGGACCCGCGATGGCGCGCGGCAAATGCGCCTGGCGCGCACCCTGCGTTGTGGCCAGGTGTTCATCAATAACTATGGCGCCGGTGGCGGCGTTGAATTGCCATTCGGCGGCGTAAAGGCCAGCGGGTATGGACGGGAAAAAGGCTTCGAGGCGCTGCTGGGTTTTACCACCTTGAAGACCATTGCGATCAAACACGGTTGATTCCTCACAACAACAAGAACGGAGAACACACCATGCGTTTAGCCAATAAAGTCGCGATCGTCACCGGCGCCGGCTCGGGGTTTGGCGAGGGCATCGCCAAGACATTTGCCCGCCAGGGCGCCAAGGTCATCGTTGCGGACATGAACGCCGTGGGCGGTCAGCGGGTGGTCAATGAAATCGCCGAAAGCGGCGGCCATGCGCATTTCATCGAGGTCAACGTGGCCAACGATGAAAGCATGGGCGCCCTGCTGCGTGGCACTTTGGAGCAGTTCGGCGGCCTGGATATCGTCATCAACAACGCCGGTACCACCCACCGCAACCGGCCGATGCTGGAAGTCGACGAAGCCGAGTTCGACCGGGTGTTTGCGGTCAACGTCAAAAGCATCTTCTTGAGCGCCAAGCATTTTGTGCCGCATTTTCGCGGCCAGGGCGGCGGCGTGTTCGTCAATATTGCCTCGACGGCGGCGATCCGCCCGCGTCCGGGACTGGTCTGGTATAACGGCAGCAAGGGCGCAGTGGTGGTCATGAGCAAGACCATGGCGGCGGAGCTGGGGCCGGACAATATCCGCGTCAACTGCGTGAACCCGGTAGTGGGTGCCACGGCGTTGCTCAGCGAATTCATGGGCGTACCGGACACCCCGGAAAACCGCCAGAAATTCATGGCGACCATTCCCCTGGGGCGCTTTTCCACCCCGCAAGATGTGGCCAACGCCTGCCTGTACCTGGCGTCGGACGAAGCGGCGTTCATCACCGGCACTTGCCTTGAAGTCGATGGCGGGCGCTGCGTGTAACTCACTTTCACAGGGACCGGAATTGCTATGTGTGATCTTCATAATAAGAACGAGCCGAACACCCGCGAATTGCTTGAAGGCCTGCCAAAGAACTGGGGTAAATGGGGCCCGGACGACGAAGTCGGCGCCCTCAATTACCTGACTGAAGCCGAAGTACTGCGGGGCGTGGCCTCGGTGCGCCAGGGCAAGACCTTTACCCTGCAAGTGCAGATCGGCCACCCCGACGGCGACCCGATGTGGCCGGCGCGCAACCCGTCGATGCGCTTCAACACCCTCGACCACAGCCATTACCACTTCGGCAAACAGCCGCACATGACCGGTGGTGCGGCGTATTCCGATGACGTGATCTTCATGCAGCTGCAAGGCTCGACCCAGTACGACGCCCTCGGCCACGCCTGGTACGACAATCAACTGTGGAACGGCTACGACGCCCAGACCACCGTTGGCGGCATGGCCAAGGCCAGCGTGCTGGCGATTGCCGAACGCGGCGTGGTTGGCCGTGCGGTGCTGATCGACATGGCCCGCCATCGCGGCAAGAAGTGCCTGGGCCGGGGCGAAACCTTCAACCACCTGGACCTGCTCGACGCCGCCAAAGCCCAGGGCGTGACCATTGAAAAACGTGACATCCTGATCATCCGCACCGGGTCCATGGGGGCGTTTTATGAGCTGGGCAAGACCGAGTTCTTCAAGGACCTGATGGAGCCGGGGCTGACCTACAGCCGGGAGCTGGTGGAGTGGTTCCACGAGATGGAAATCCCCAACCTGGTGACCGACACCATCGCCAACGAAGTGATCACCGACCCGGTGTCCGGGGTGCAGATTCCGCTGCATTGCGCGCTGATGCGCAACCTGGGGATCGCCTTCACCGAAATCGTGTTGCTGGAGGAACTGGCCGCCGATTGTGCGGACGACGGCCAGTGGAAATTCCTCTACACCGCCGCCCCGCTGAAGATTGTCGGGGGCAGTGGCGCACCGGTGAATCCGGTGGTGATCAAGTAGCCGTTCCGTCTCAGTGGCGAATTTGCGAATCGCGAACGCGCCACTAGACTCAAGGCTCCTCTCACATGGAAGTCCACTCAATGAATGTATTGCGCCCTCTTCGCCAGGCAATTGCCCTGGCAACCCTGCTGTCTGCTGGTGCCCTGACGGCACATGCTGCCGATATCCCGTTGTCCAAGTCGCTGGAAGCCGATGAGGTGACCACCAAGGTGCTGGAGGTGGATGCCGCCAACCATCAGGTGGTGCTCGAAGGTGCCGAAGGCCGCAAGGTGCATGTGCAGCTCAGCGACCAGGCCAAGGACCTGGGCAATCTCAAGGTAGGTGATCAGGTCAAGGTGCTGGTGACCCATTCGGTCGCCGCCGTGCTGGACACCGACATCGACAAGAGCGCACCGGACGCCACCGAGAAGACTGGCGTCTTGCGCGCCACCGCGGATAACCCGAACCCGGGCGGTGCGGCCTTCCGCCAGGTACAGGTGCAGTTGAAGATCACCCACATTGACCTGGCGAAAAACCAGGTAACCCTGGAAAACCCGGCGGGCCAGAGCAAAGTGCTGACCGTGGAGAAACCGGAAATTCGCGCCGGCCTCAAAGACCTCAAGGTCGGCCAAAGCGTGTTGGTGACCTACACCGATACCCTGGAAATCAGCACCGCCCACGAAGGCTGATGAATGCGGCGCCCCATCAGCTCACGGCTGATGGGATTTCGCCAGATAGTCTTCGATGTTGTTCATCTGATCATCCCAGCCTCGGGAGTTCTTCTTGTAGGCCTTCTGGCGGCGAACGTCCGGGATCCCGTCAAAACCTGACTCCACCACCCGCAACAAGATGCCTTCGGCGTGATCCTCGAGGGTGAACTCCACCAGCGTGGGGGTTTCCGCGTCGTAATCCACATCCTTGTCTACGGCGTAGGGATGCCAGCTGAAAGAGAACCGTGTCTGTGGTTCAAGCCGCTCGATCCTTGCCTTCCACACCACGTGCTCGTAACCGGGATAGGTGATCGGGGCTTCAATGGCCCGGCCCTGGGCAAACTGTTTGCCCTTGAGGGCGATGCCAAACCAGCTGCCGAATTGCTCGGCGTCGGTCAGTGCTTCCCAGACCCGTTGGCGTGGAGCGTTGAGCAGGACTTTACGTTTGATTTCATTTGATTCGTGCATGAGACACCTCCTGTATTGACAGTAGGCGACATCGACCAATGCGCAACCTTTGAAAAGGGATAGGGCATGACGGTGTCATGCCCTTGTGGCGTCAAACGTGGGGATCACCCGGCGCCTTGGCAGGGGTCGCGTATTGCGGCTTCAAGTGGCCTTCCTGATCGAGCAGCCAGGCGTCCATGATCTGGCGCACCACCGGCCCCGCCACTCGGCCACCGGCCTCGCCGTTTTCGATCATCACCGAAATCACGATCCGCGGGTGCTCCGCCGGGGCAAAGCCGACGAACAAGGCGTTGTCGCGGTTGCGCTCCAGGGTCTTGAGACGGTTGTAACGCTCGCCCTGCTTGATCGCCACTACCTGCGCAGTACCAGACTTGCCAGCAATCCGGTACTGCGCACCGGCTGCAGCCGCCCGGGCGATACCGCGTGGATCGTGCATTACCAATTGCATGCCGTGGTTGACCTGCTCCCAGTCGCGCGGGTCTTTGAGCACCACGTTGGGCATCGGGTTTTCATCCACCGGCGGCACGCCATTGATGGTCTTGGCCAGGTGCGGTCGGTTCCACACGCCCTTGTTGGCGATCAGCGCAGTGGCCTGGGCCAGCTGCAACGGGGTGACCTGCATGTAACCCTGGCCGATGCCGAGGATCACGGTTTCACCCGGGAACCACGGCTGGCGCCGGGTAGCGCGCTTCCAGGCTTGGGACGGCATCAGGCCGGCTGACTCTTCGAACATGTCGAGGGAGACTTTCTGGCCAAGGCCAAACTCGGCCAGGTAGTCGTGCAGGCGGTCGATACCCAGCTTGTGGGCCAGGTCGTAGAAGTAGGTGTCGTTGGAGCGCATGATCGCTGCGTCCATGTCCACCCAACCATCGCCGCTGTGGTTCCAGTTGCGGTATTTGTGGTCGAAATCCGGGAGTTGGTAATAGCCCGGGTCGAACACCCGGGTCTGGGCGGTAACCACGCCGCTGTCGAGGCCAGCGATGGCGACTTCCGGCTTGATCGTCGAACCCGGCGCGTAGAGCCCGCGCAGCACGCGGTTGAACAGCGGACGGTCGAGGGAGTCGTGCAGCGCGGCGTATTCCTTGAAGCTGATGCCGGTGACAAACAGGTTCGGGTCGAAACTTGGCTTGCTGACCATCGCCAGCACTTCGCCGGTTGCCGGGTCGAGAGCAACCACCGAACCACGGCGGTCGCCGAGGGCTTCTTCGGCGGCTTCCTGGAGTTTGACGTCCAGGCTCAGCACGATGTTTTTGCCGGGGATCGGGTCGGTGTGCTTGAGCACCCGTAGGACGCGGCCCTGGGCGTTGGTTTCAACTTCTTCATAGCCGACGTGGCCATGCAACTCGGACTCGTAGAAACGCTCGATCCCGGTTTTACCAATGGACTGCGTGCCCCGGTACTCCACTGAGTCGAGGGCTTTGGATTCTTTTTCGTTGATCCGGCCTACGTAGCCAATGGAGTGGGCAAAGTGCGCACCCAGCGGATAATGGCGGACGAATTGCGGCTCGACATCCACGCCCGGCAGACGGAATTCGTTGACGGCCAAAACGGCGATCTGCTCTTCGGTCAGCTCGTAGAACAGGGTGACGGGCACGAAGGGATGACGGGCTTGCTTGAGCGCCTTATCAAATACGCCGCGATCCTCGGCGGGCAAATGCAGGAGGCTGACGATAGCGTCCAGCTCTCCTTTGAGATCGGTGGTGCGCTCGCGGGTGATGGTCAGGTTGTAGCTGGGACGGTTGTCGGCAAGTACTACGCCGTTGCGGTCATAGATCAGGCCGCGGGTCGGTGTGATCGGCAGGACGTGGACGCGATTGTTTTCGGAAATGGTGGAGTGGTAGTCGTACTGCACCACCTGCAGGAAGTACATCCGACCTACCAGGGCGCAGGTAATGCCGATTACCAGCAGCGCGCAGGCCAGCAGCCGCTTGTTGACCAGGCGGTTTTCTTTTTCGTGATCCTTGATCGGTATTGGTTCAGGCATTTCTACAGCATCTCGTTGAATAAGGTCGACGCCGCTTCCTGCGGAGGAAAAATCAGTCCTTGTGAAAATGTGCTGCACCATACCAAAAATGCAGAAACACTTTGCATCGATTTCCCTGAACGGTGTGCTAATGGAGCCTGTTCATGCACTTTGGTTTGAGCCGTTGACCTTATTCATGCGTTTTTATGCTGAGGATCAGCTCAGGATCGACTTGGGCTCCAGGAAGGCTTCGAGGCCGAATGTGCCGTACTCGCGGCCGATACCCGATTGCTTGAAGCCACCAAATGGCGCAAGAGGCTCATGGGCCAGGGTATTGATCAGCACTCGGCCAGCGTCTATACGGCTGGCCAGCCTGCGGGCGCGTTCGGGATTTGAAGACAGGATGTATGCCTGGAGGCCGTAGGGTGTGTCGTTGGCGATGGTCAGGGCCTCTTCCTCGGTTGCGTAGGTAATGATCGAGAGCACCGGGCCGAAAATCTCCTCGCGGGCGATGGCCATTTGGTTGGTCACCCGGCTGAATACGGTTGGTTTTACGAACCACCCGGCTTTGATGCCCTCAGGCAAACCGCGACCTCCTGCCAATAGGTGGGCGCCCTCCTCGATCCCGATCTGAATGTAGCGCTGTACGCGCTCCCACTGTTTTTGGCTGACCATGGGGCCGACCGCAGTGGCTGGGTCACGAGGGTCGCCGGCTTGCACGTTGCCCACCTCGTCGATCATCAGCGCTTCGATTTCTTCCAAACGACTTTCGGGTACCAGGATTCGAGTGCCGGCGATGCAGGCCTGGCCGCTGTTCATGAAACCGGCCTGAAGGGCCATGGGCACGGCCGTCTTGAGGTCCGCATCATCGAGAATCAGCACCGGTGATTTGCCGCCCAGCTCTAGGGTCACGCGCTTCAGGGTCTCGGCGCCGGTCCGCAGGATTGTTTTGCCGACAGCGGTTGAACCGGTGAAGGACACTTTTGCGATGTCGGGATGGGCGCTCAACACGGCGCCTACGGTTTCGCCACGGCCAGTGACGATGTTGAATACACCAGGAGGCAAGCCTGCGTCATGCAGGGCGCGGGTGACTAGCGAGGTCTGGATTGCGCTCATTTCACTGGGTTTGATCACGGCGGTACAGCCGGCGGCCAACGCCGCAGCGAGCTTGCCGCAGATAAAACCGGCGTTGCTGTTCCAGGGTGTGATCAAGCCGGCCACACCCAGCGGCTGCATGACCACCTCGGCGATGCCAATGCGTCGGGAGAAGTTGTAGTTCTCCAGTACTGAAGCGGCATCTTGCAGGACGCTGGCTGCATGCCTGGCCATCCACCGCGCACGGGATATTGGGGCGCCGTACTCCTCGATAATCGCATCGGTAAGTGCGTCCTCAATGGATTCAACTGCGGCGTGAAGGCGTTTGAGATAGTCGATGCGCACATCTTTAGAGCTATGGGAGAACTCGGTAAAAGCTCGCTTGGCGGCAGCGATGGCATCCAGGGCGTCTTGTTCATTTGCCAATCGAACCTGGCCGATACGCTGGCCTGTTGCAGGGTTGAACAGGTCAAAAAGCTCTTCGCCATGGGGCGTCACAAAGTCGCCGTTGGTGTAAATCTGGTTGATGTATTGCATAGGTCCTCCGGGACGCTGAGCTAGTGCGTCCTACGGTAAGTCACTATGATTAAGCTGATAAGCCGTACAAATCGGCATGAGTTGATGAGCGATTCAGGACAATGAATACATCCGGGCTGAATGAGTTGGAAGCGGTGCTGGCAGTGGCTCGGCATCGCAGTTTTCGTGCAGCGGCGACCGAGTTGAATGTGTCGACATCGGCGTTGAGCCACTCTATCGCGGGGCTTGAAGCGCGGATGGGGGTGAGGCTGTTCAATCGCACCACGCGCAGCGTGTCGTTATCTGAAGTGGGCGCGGAGTTTGTCGAAACCATTACCCCTGCACTGTTGAGCATTCGCACGGCCTTGGAACAGGCAGGAAATCGCAGCGCGGAACCCAGCGGTACCTTGCGCCTGAATACCTCGGCGGGGGCGGCAAAGCAGGTGATGCCGTTGCTGCTGGAGTATCTGCGACGTTATCCACGGATGAAATTGGATATCGTCACTGAGGGGCGGCTGGTGGATATCGTCGCGCAGGGGTTTGATGCGGGGATTCGGCTCGGGGGTACGGTTCCTCAAGACATGATCGCAGTCGATATCAGTCCGGCCCAGCGTTTTTCGGTATTGGGCAGCCCGGACTATTTTGCTCTCAACCCAGTTCCCGTCAGTCCCATGGATCTGCGGGCCCACCAGTGTATTCGCAGCCGGATGCCCAGCGGGGCGATCTATCACTGGGAGTTTGAGCGACATGGCGAAGCGCTTGCTGTCGAGGTGCAAGGGGTTTTGACCCTGGATAATCCGACTCTGATGCTTGAGGCTGCCAGGGCGGGACTAGGCTTGACCTATCTTACGGAATGGAATGCCGCTGCCGATTTAGCGAACGGGACGTTAGTGCGCGTACTGGAGGAATGGACGCCGTCTTTTGACTGCTTGCGCCTCTATTACCCAGGTAGGCGCCATGTGCCGGCCGGGTTAAGGGCACTGATTGAGTTGATCAGGGAGCGAGGCTTTTAACCAGGCTGGATCTTTTTACGGCCAACAGCTCTCTCCCCGTTTTCCGACCGCCCAAAACAAA